>JAITTG010000054.1 GCA_031287095.1 Candidatus Parendomicrobium reticulitermitis
ATCAAACAAACAAAATATCATAGCGGCAAAAACATATATACTTATTATGAAAACGGCGTTAAGAAATATATGGAAGTGGACGACGGCATATCAAGCGGATTGACAAAATTACCGCAACCGAACAAAAACAAATTTTTTATTCAAACAAATCAATCGCAAATAAAACACATTGATTTTTCAATATAAAATAAGTTTTTTGCTGAGGGCGGGATTTGAACCCGCACCGCCCTTTCGAGGACAGGCTTCTGAGACCTGCGTGTCTGCCGTTCCACCACCTCAGCATGCGGAGAGCAGGTTTCAAACCCGCCCCTACTCGTCTTCTGCAATTTCCATATCAATTACGCGCATTTTTTTCCATAGGTTTGTTTTGTATCTAAAATAGAAACTGCCCGCAAGGGCTATCACATATAATAACATAAACCACCACGCCGCGTATAAGCCCAATTTGAATACCACCACAATCAAATAAGTCGGGATTATAACCATAAAAATAGATAAAACTATAAGCCTCTTCATAACAAAAGCCGTGTCGCCTGCGCCTTTGATTGCGGCGGCAAAAATTATATTGGTGGAATCAAAAATTATATATATAGCCAAAATCCTCAAAAGATTTACCGCCATAGGTCTTATATTTTCTATCATAGACGCTTGAGCGCCGCCTGAAAAAGGATATAGAAGTTGATTGGGAAATATAAACAAAATGAAAATCACTATAAAAGCATAAGCATAGACTATTTGGGAAGCTGAGCGGACGCTCGCTTGCGCTATGGACGGTTTATTTCTTCCGAGATAATTGCCGACCATTATTGAAGTCGTTATACCGCAGCCGACAAGAGGCATTATGACAAGATGATTTATATTGAGCGCTATATTGCTGGACGCAAGTTCCTCTATGCCGAGCGTTCCGATTATCAGCATAAAAATTCCAAATCCCGCCATATCGGCAAAGAACTGCACGCCGTTTGGAAAACCATATCTCAATAATCTTTTCATAAAAGCAAAATTGGGTTTTAAATATCTTGTATTGTAAATTTGCGCATTCTTTTTTGAAGTGATTAAAATAATGTATAAAGCAAACATAACAGTCGAAGAGATATTGCTCGCCCAAGCGGAGCCGACAATGCCCATTTCGGCAAAACCAAAATTTCCAAAAATCAAACAATAATCTAAAATTACATTGCATAAAACAGTTATGACGCCGATAAACAAAATAATTTTAGTCTGCCCTCTGCCCGCATAAAAGCCCGACAAGCCCGCCGAACCTAAAGATACGAAAGCGCCGTAACACAGCGTTTGAAAGAACGCTCCTTCTTGTTGAGCGACAATAACTGGATGCCCTATGCTCATAAAAAAAGTTTGAGCAAAAAATGATATGAATAAAATAATCAATGCCGCCGCAAAAGCCAAATAAACGCTTTGCCAAACAGCTGGACCTATAGAGCGATATTCCTCTTTACCATAATATTGAGCGACAAAAACATCCACATAAGCGAGAGTCCCCAAAAAAAGGCTAATCAAAGCAAAATTTGAAATGCCCGCAGGAACAGACGCCGCAAAAGCCTCTTGAGAATACCAAGATAAAAAAGTTCTATTGACAAAAAGTTGTATAGCCCCTATGCTCGTTGAGATTATAAGAGGAACGGCAATTTTGAAAAATTCCAAATATCCGCCGTTCGTTCTGTATTGCCTGTTTATGTAATTGAAAACACTCATTTTTGCTCCTATATTGACGACAAAATCGGACGCGTAAAAGTTAAGAGAGAAGGTAAAGATAGTTTAAAATAAAAGGACAACCAAATCCAAATCAATATAAATACAATCCAATTTTCGTAGGGGCAGACCCATGTGTCTGTCCGACACAAATACAGCGCCGCAACACAGAGAAATTGGCATTAGGAGAGATTGCGCAATGACGGCACAAAAACCTGTTTTATAAAAAAGAAAGGGCAGACGCATGGTCCTGCCCCTACATTTTTTTGTAGAGACGCGCTACGCGCGCGTCTCTACATCATCATTTATTTATTTTTGATTGCTTTGATTATATTTGGGATGATTTCAAATAAATCGCCCTCTAATGCATAGGTTGCAGTTTGCATCATCGGACAAGTTGCGTCTTTGTTTATGGCAATGATAATATCAGAAGAACTCATTCCAACAAGATGTTGTATTTGTCCTGAAATGCCGCAGGCTATATAAATTTTCGGAGCGACAGTTCTGCCTGTCTGTCCTACTTGATGAGAATATGCAAGCCACTCGGAATCCACAGCCGCTCTCGAAGCGCCTACCGCGCCGCCAAGCAAATCCGCCAATTCTTTTAAAAGTTTAAACCCTTCCGCTCCGCCTAGCCCGCGCCCGCCTGAAACTATAATGTCGGCGTCGGATATGTTTATTTGAGCGCTGTCATCTTTTATAAATTGCAAAAATTTTGTTCTGTTTAACAAAGTTGAAATATCGAGTTGACTCTCAATTACTTCTCCTTTGGCATTCTCGTCTATTGTAGCCTCTTTAAAAACTTTGTGGCGGACTGTCGCCATCTGAGGTCTATGCCTTGGAGTGAGAATTGTAGCCATAATATTTCCGCCGAAAGCCGGGCGGGTTTGTTGGAGATTTTTTGTTTCTGGGTCTATAGCAAGGGCTGTGCAATCCGCCGTAAGCCCTGTTCCTATTCTTGCCGCCACTCTTGACGCAAAAGAGCGTCCTATATTAGTCGCGCCCATCAAAACTATTTCGGGTTTTTCTTTTTCTATGAGTTGAGTTAAAACTGAAGAATAGGGGTCGTCTTGAAATTCGGCTAAAATAGGGTCTTCGCAAAGATACACTTTGTCTGCGCCGCGCTTTATTAAATCCTGCGCTTTAGACTTTATATTTGAGCCTATTAAAACGGCGCTTAAAGGCGCTCCAAGTTGCTTTGCAAGATTTTTACCTTCGCCCAAAAGTTCAAAAACCACTTTTGAGATTTCTCCATGCCTTTGCTCAGCGTAAACCCAAACGCCTTTGTATTGACTTTTATCAAGAGCAGTTTTTGGCGCGTCTTTTACTAAAGATATGGCTTTAAATTTGCAAATATCCGCGCAAGTTCCGCAATATGCGCATTTGTTTAAATCAATTATTGCAAGTTTCAAATTTTTAGGATGTTGAGGTCTTTCCTGCATAGCGATAGCCCCAAAAGGGCAAGCCTGCGCGCACTGTCCGCAACCTACGCATTTATCATTCAAAATAGCGATATTTGGCATTTTTTAATTCTCCTTTTTTCATATTTCCTATCTTCCGCTTTTGTGTTCCTCGCCATATTTTCTCTTCGCTCAAAGTCTCTCTCATGAGAATAGCGATAGGCAATATGGGGGTATTAACGACATTAAACGCTATCAGGGTTTAGGCATAGCGATTGATTTTAGTTTTTACAAGAAAAAAGACGCTCAAAAGGTCAGACCCTTTTAATCGTCGGAAAAGATTATACTCATTTTGCTCTTTTTAGGCAATTTTTTTCGGGAAACAGCAACGGCAACTTGCGAAATGTCTTTGTTCGTTGTCATTGCCGTTGCCTTTGTCGTTTTGCGTCGCTTGCGCGGTCGTCGCTGTTATTGTTGTTTAAGGAAATGGCGTTCGCATCTCGCGCCCGCCGCCAGACTTGCGCTCTTTATTCATCGCGCGGCGGCTGCAACTTGTGAGAAAAGCCGTTGCCGTTGTTTAAACCCATTCCAATTTTATAAATTAGTATAATGCCATCATTAAAATATAAAAAAATGAAGGAGAAATTCAATGAATACAAAAGAAATGCCGCCTTATAAGGCTGGGTTGGATATAGGATCAACTACTGTTAAACTTTCGGTCTTAGATCAAAATAATAAGCCTTTATATTGCAATTATAAAAGACATCAATTAGACCTTTTAAATACTATCATCAATCTTATAGACTCTGCCCCTGCCGAACTTTTAAATAAACAAATGTCTATTTGCGCTACGGGGTCCGGCGCTATTGCGCTTTCCCAAAGAACAAATATCCCTTTTGAACAAGAAGTAATCGCCTGCACTAAGGCTATTAGAACTTTTTTGCCGAAAGTTGACGCCGCCATAGAACTCGGAGGAGAAGACGCTAAAATCACTTTCTTTGATAATGGCTCTATTGACCAAAGAATGAATGAAACTTGCGCCGGCGGCACAGGCGCTTTTATAGACCAAATGGCGCAAACGCTTAAAACCGACGCCGCAGGAATAAATGAACTCGCTAAAAATTATAAAACAGTTTATCCCATTGCAGCTCGTTGCGGCGTTTTTGCTAAAACTGATATTATGCCTTTATTAAATGAAGGCGCGGCAAAAGAAGATATCGCCGCAAGCATTTTGCAAGCCGTTGTAAATCAGACTATCGGCGGTCTTGCCCGAGGGCGTTCTATTAAAGGCAATGTCGCTTTCCTTGGAGGACCTTTATTTTTCTTGTCTGAACTCAGAGCGGCTTTTATCAAAACTTTAAAACTTGGAAGCGAAAATATATTCTTTCCAGAAAACGCCCATTTCTTCGTATCTTTCGGCGCCGCTTTGTTATCGGGCGAACAAGAAAATCCAAGCAGCGGCAATGCCAAAACTTCCAGAATTTTAACTCTCGCCCAATTAAAAGAAAGATTTAAAAATCTAAATGAACAAAACATATCTCAAAGCCAAAATTCTCTTGAACCGCTTTTTAAAGACGAGGCTGATTTAAACGATTTCTTGCAAAGGCATAATCAAAATGCGGCAAAAAGAATTGAACTTGCAGATTGTAAAGGCGGATTATTTCTGGGCATTGACGCCGGCTCCACTACGACAAAAGCAGTTCTCATCACAGCAAACAAAAAAATCGCATATACTCATTACGGTTCCAATAATGGAAATCCGCTGCAAAGCGTTATAGAAGTTTTAAAAGACATTTATTCAAAACTGCCTTATGAGGCAAATATCGCTGGCTCTTGCGTCACGGGTTATGGCGAGGCTTTAATCAAAGCGGCTTTAAATTTTGATTATGGAGAAGTTGAGACTATAGCGCATTATAAAGCGGCTCATTATTTTAATCCCGAAGCGTCTTTTATTTTAGATATCGGCGGGCAAGATATGAAATGTATCTATATCAAAAACGGACTGATAGATAAAATAGTTTTAAATGAAGCCTGCTCGTCCGGCTGCGGCTCTTTTATACAGAATTTTGCTCAATCGCTAAATTATACAGTATCAGATTTTGCCGCTCTTGCCGTCGCTGCAAAAAAGCCTGTGGATTTGGGTTCGCGCTGCACAGTTTTTATGAATTCTAAAATCAAACAAGCGCAAAAAGAAGGAGCAAGCGCTGGCGATATTAGCGCGGGTCTTGATTATTCAGTAATCAAGAACGCTTTATATAAAGTAATCAAAATCTCAAATCCTGAAGAATTAGGAAAAAACATAGTAGTTCAAGGCGGAACATTTTTTAATAATGGAGTTTTGCGCGCGGCGGAAATTCTTCTCGGCGTCAATGTTTCTCGTCCTGATATTGCCGGTCTTATGGGCGCGTTTGGAGCCGCTATTATCGCTTTACAAAACAAGCCTTCTATGAGCGTACTCATATCAAAAGAAAAACTTGATGAATTCTCATACAAAATGAGAAATACCCGCTGCAAAGGCTGCGAAAATAAATGTCTTTTAAATATCGCGGTTTTTCCAGACGGTAAAACTTTTATCTCGGGCAATCGCTGCGAAAACGCTCTCAAAGATAAAAAAATCTCTTCTTTTGCTTTCAATATGTTTGATTATAAATACAAAAGGCTTTTTGATTTTTATAAACCGCTTCCGCTTGACCAAGCAAAAAGAGGCGTAATCGGCATTCCCCGAGCTTTAAATATGTATGAAAATTATCCTTTTTGGTTTGAGTTTTTCACTTCTTTGGGGTTTAGAGTGGTTTTGTCAGACCCGTCTTCCAATGCTCTTTTTAACGAAGGACTTGAAAGTATTCCGTCGCAAACCGTGTGTTTTCCCGCAAAAATGGTTCACGGACATATAGAAAATCTCGTCAAAAAAGGCATTAAGACAATTTTTTATCCCTGCATACCTTTTGAAGTAAAAGAATTTAAAGACGCTGACAATCATTATAATTGTCCCGTCGTAGGAAGTTATCCCGAAGTGATTCGTTTAAATATGAATGTTTTAGAAGAAAAAGGCGTCGGATTTTTGCAGCCTTTCTTGCCTTTTGATAATGCCAAGAGGCTGATTTCTAGATTAAATCAAGAACTCAAAGGTTATAAAATCACAAGAAAAGAATTGATTTGGGCAGTCTTAAAAGCCCGTGCATCGCTAAATCTATTTAAAAAAGATATAAGAAAACTCGGCGCAAAACATATAAAAGAAATCAAAAAAAGCGCGGCGCCGGCAATCATTCTTGCGGGCAGACCTTATCATATAGATCCAGCCATAAATCACGGCATTGCAGATTTAATCGCCTCGCAAGGCATGATTGTTTTAAGCGAAGATTCAGTCGCTCATCTGTCCGGCGCATTGCCAAGAATCAATTTTGTCGACCAATGGATGTATCATTCGCGCTTATACAGAGCGGCAAGTTTAGCCGCAAGTTTAGACAGCGTGGAACTTGTCCAATTAAATTCTTTCGGCTGCGGTCTTGATGCAATTACAACTGAGCAGACCGAAGAAATTCTATCTAAGTCGGGCAAAATCTACACAGTTTTAAAAATAGACGAGGGCGCAAATCTTGGCGCGGTAAAAATCAGAATCCGCTCCTTGCTTGCGGCTATCAAAGAGAGAAAAGGTTTAAGGACGGCTGTCTCTCATTTTGCAGGGACTAAGTTTATGCCTTTTACGAGAGAGATGCAGAATTCTCATACTATCCTTTGTCCGCAGATGTCGCCTATACATTTTAAACTTGCAGGCGCAATAGCGCGCAGACACGGAATAAATCTTGAAGTGTTGCCGAAAGTGAGCAAAGCCGATATTGAAGAAGGGCTGCGATATGTCAATAACGACGCTTGCTATCCTACAATTGTCGTTGTCGGACAATTGATCAACGCTTTAAAAAGCGGCAAATATGATTTGAATAAAACCGCTATGATTATCTCTCAAACAGGCGGAGGATGCCGCGCTACAAATTATGCGGGATTTTTAAGAAAAGCCGCTCAAAAAGCGGGCTTTGACAATATCCCTGTAATAGTTTTGGGAGTGACAAATTCTACGGCAAGCAGGGCTATTGATTTTACTTTTGGGCTGATAAAAGATTGCGCTCTTGTTTTACTTTTTGGCGATTTGCTTATGAGAGTTTCAAACCGCACCCGCCCTTATGAAATAAATACCGGACAAACCGACGCTTTGCTTGAAAAATGGATTATTTATTTGTCTGAGAGAATTAGAAAAGTTTATTTTTTTGAATTTAAACATATAGCGCAAAAAATCATACAAGAGTTCGACGAAATCCCTATGAAAGAAATCCAAAAACCGCGCGTGGGCGTTGTAGGCGAGATTTTGGTTAAATTCCACCCCGACGCAAACAATAATCTCGTAGGTCTTTTAGAAAAAGAAGGCGCGGAGGCTATAGTGCCTGATATGACGGATTTTTTAATTTACTGCTTATTAGACGATGTGTTTAAACATAAATATCTTTCTGGAAGTTATAAAGCAAAGGTTATCTCTCGGCTTGCTGTGCGCTTTATTGAGGGAAGGCGTTCGGTGATTAGAAACGCTTTAAAGAAAAGCAAACATTTCTCTTCATATCAAAGGACTAAAGAGTTGGCTAACAAAGTTTCTGAAATCGTTTCTGTATGCAATCAAACGGGCGAAGGCTGGCTTTTAACTGCGGAAATGTTGGAATTGATAGAAGATGGAGTAAATAATATAGTTTGCGTTCAACCTTTCGGCTGTCTCCCCAATCACATAACAGGCAAAGGCGTGATGAAAGAATTAAAACGCCGCTATCCCGCCGTAAATATAGCAGCCGTTGACTATGACCCCGGCGCAAGCGAAACCAATCAAATCAACCGCATAAAACTAATGATGTCGGTAGCCCGCTCAGACAAAAAAGCAAAAAGGCTCCGCAAAAAAACGCTCCAAATAAAACCGATGGGCGTATAAAAAACACATTGGAAATAAAAAGAGGTTTTACCTAAATAAGTATAGGCAAAACCTCTTTTTTATTTTTGTCATTGCAAGCTTTTGAATGAGATTGCAGGTCAAGCCCGCAACATATCAAAGATATTCAACGAGCCAATCAGCGCTATCGCTTTATTAAAATTACATTGTCAAATCACGCAAGATATTTTTTCAATGTTTTGCGGACGGCGCCTGCGCCTGCCAACATTTCTTTAAAATACCCTTCTATTCTTTCGCCTAATCCTGCTTTGTATAAATCGCTGCCGAAGATTTTTGTATTGGAGAGTATCGGCTGTAATTTGCCGTTTGATGTTTCCGGCTTTCCCAATTCCACGCCTTTTAACAAGGCTTTCAAATCTTCAAGCAAAGGGTCGGGACTTTGCGTAAAAGGTTTTCCTTCATCGTCAAGACCGATTAAATATCTGCACCAGCCTGCTATGGTTAATGGAATAAAAATCAATTTGTCTATATCCAAACCCTTTTGTCCGTATAATTTTATTGTCTCGCCGAAACGAATGCCCAATTTTTGAGAAGTGTCCGTCGCAATTCTTTGCGGAGTGTCGGGTATATTTGGATTTGGAAAACGCACTGTGAGAACTTCTTTTATAAAGTCTGCAGGTTTTATTATGCCCGGGTCAACAACAACAGGCATACCCTCGTCATAGCCTACTTTATTGATGATTTTAAATAAGTCCTCGTCTTTGACTTCTGACGAAATGGAAGTAAAACCAAAAATTGAACCGAAAATCGCAAGAACTGTATGCAAAGGATTTAAGCAAGTGCATACTTTCATCTTTTCCACTTTGTCCACAGTCTCTCTATCGGTAAAATAAACGCCCGCTTTTTCAAGAGGGGGTCTGCCGTTTGGAAAATCGTCTTCTATAACCAAATATTGAGCCTCTTCTGTATTTACAAAAACTGCGGATTTGCCGCCTCTGCCTATGTCTATAAGTTCCGTATTTGCAAAACCTACAGCCTTTAATTGCTCTTGAACTTTCGGCGCGGGATACGGCGTAATTTTATCTATCATACTCCAAGGAAAAGAAATTTTAGATTTGTCCGCAAGATAATCAACAAAACCTTGCTCAACAAATCCTCTTTTTTGCCATTCTTTGGCTATATCAAACAACGCGGCTTTTAGCCTATCGCCGTTATGAGAGAAATTGTCCGTGCTTACAAGAGCAAGAGGCGAGGCTCCTTTTTTATATCTTTCGAACATCAAAGCGCAAAGTTTTGTCATAGCATGTATAGGAGAGGCGGCGCCCGCTTCAAATTCTTTGACAATATCGGGCTTAAAAGAGCCGTCTATGCTTTTTAAGTCATAACCTTTTTCCGTGATAGAAAGGGAAATCATTTGCAAAGACGGATTTGCAAAAATCTCTTTTAATCTGCTCCAAGAAGCGCTATCGGCGCTGTCTGCCGCTATAGCCTCCGTAATGCTTGACACTACTTGAGACTTTATATTTCCGTCTGCTTTCATCACCACTTGTAATACAAGATTGTCAAAAGGTTTATAAACTTTGTCTATCATCTCATAAGCGAAAGGTTCGACAACTATAATACCTTTATCCGCCGCGCCCTTTTCAATCATCTCTTGAGCAAGGACTGAATGAAAAGCCTTAAAAAGATTTCCCGATCCGAAATGCGCCCATACAGGCGACGCAAAAGTTTTTTTATAAAGCGTATCGGGAGCAAAATCCGCTACATGAATACCCGCCTTTTGAAAATCCGCCTTATGCTCTATTACATATTTCTTGCTTTTTAGTTCTAACATTTTAGTCTCCTTTTGTCCCCGCGCGCTCTTGCGTCCCTCTCCCTCTTTTCACTTCGCTTGAAGTCTCTATCCCGTAGGAGAGGGGAACAGAGACGAATTGATTTGCGGACAATACGGGGTTATTAACAGCATTAAATCTCTTTGGGATTTTATAGGAAGCAATGACTTTAGATTATCCGTCTTGTTTATCAGAAAGCATCATTGCAGAGCGTTTCCTCAATTCCGCCATTCCCGAGCGTCTCTATTGGGAATCCGCTTTCTTTTTGTTTTTTTATTTGTTTTTGCCGCCTTTCCTCTTTGCCGTTTTTGTTTTGTCGTCTTTTATCTTTCTCCTTTTCTCTTTTCTTTCTATCCCTTTTTCACCTTTTCCAAGGCGTCCCATACTCCCCACAAATACATTATGCCCAAAGCCCTGTCGTAAAGACCATATCCCGGGTGAAGTCCCGCTTGTTTTTCTTCGTCCCAAATATGTCTTCCGTGGTCTGGACGGCAATATCCTTTAAAGCCTGCGTCATTATAGGCTTTGACAATCTCAACAATATCAAGAGAGCCGTCGCAAGCGCGGTGAGAACTTTCTGTAAAATCTCCATTAGGAAATCGCAAAACATTTCTTATATGCGCAAAATAGATTTTATCAACAAAAGTTCTGATAATGTCGGGTAAATCATTTGTGTCGGAAGAACCCAAAGATCCCGTGCAAAGAGTTAGCCCATTTGACGGGCTGTCAACCAATTTCAAAAATTTTGCTATAGCCTCTTTGGAAGTGATAAGGCGGGGCAAACCAAAAATGTCCCAAGCAGGATCATCTGGATGTATAGCCATTTTTATTCCGCTTTCTTGCGCTACCGGTATAATTTCGCTTAAAAAGTATTTCAAATTATCCCAAAGATTATCTTTTGTGAAACCTTTATAAGCCTCAAAAAGTTGAGAGAGTTTTGCAAGCCTTTCAGGCTCCCAGCCCGGCATGCCTTCCAAACCTTTTTGCTTTTTCATATTTTCCAAAAACTCAAAAGGGTCTATGGACTCAATTTTGGATTTCTCGTAAAAAAGCGCGTTTGAGCCATCCGGCAAAGTATGATAAAGGTCAGTCCTTGTCCAGTCAAAAACAGGCATAAAGTTATAACAAATAACTTTCACGCCAGCCTTGCCTAACTTTTTAATAGTATTTTTATAATTTTCTATATACTTCTTTTTTGTAGGCAGTCCTAATTTAATGTCTTCATGGACATTCACGCTTTCTACAACATCGCCGTTAAAACCCGCTTTTTTAATAGTTGCCATTTCTTTTTCAATTCTCTCAGCCGCCCAATCATCCCCGGCTTGAGCGTCATGAAGAGACCAAACTAAACCTGTAACTCCAGGAATTTGTTTGACAAATCTCAAAGGAATACTATCCAACTTTTCCCCATACCACCTAAAAGTCATTTGCATAAAATTGCCTCCTCTATTGAGAAAACACTGATTAACTAAACTTCTTTGACTCCGTCTGCGGGCTTGACCTGCAATGACAGATTAAAGATATTTGATGAATTAATCAGCCTCTCCTCATATATTCTACTGCTTGCAAAGTATATCAAATTCAAACAAACAGAGAAAATAAACAACAACAAACAACAGCAACGGCAACGGCTTCTCACAAGTTGCAGCCGCCGCGCGATGAATAAAGAGCGCAAGTCTGGCGGCGGGCGCGCGATGTGAGCGCCCTTTCCTTAAACAACAATAAAGGCAACGACAACGCAATGAGCGCAAAACGGTAAAGACAATGGCAATAGTAACAGCATCAGTCTTGTCGTTTTGCGCTCCTTGTGTTTCTGAAACTTGCGAGAAGCCGTTGCCGTTGATGTTATTTTGTTTTCGGTGTGATTTGACAGGCAACGCAAATGGAAATTCCTAACAGGGATATATGAGAATGACGACAAAAGGAAACAGAGAAGATTGCAGGGCGCGCTCGCAATGGCGATGGTTTAAAAAAATATTTGATAAATTAATCAGCGTTTCATTAATAGACCTCTCGTATAATTGATATACAAAAAATGTAAGAATATAAGGTTGTTATTGTGGACTTGCTATTTATTGCGGGTTTGACCTGCGCGGTATAGAAAATATAAGCCATATTCAAATTAAGCGTCAATCTCACAACCATGGTAAAGCCGCGCCTATTGCGTCATTCCCGAATGTTGCGCCCAGCGCGTCATTCCCGAATGTCTCTGTCGGGAATCCACTTTTGCCATTGCCTTTTTTAAATTGGATTCCCGATAACGAATTTCGGGAATGACGAATAAAAGGCTTGCCCTATTTTCAAGCGAGTTGATGACGACGGTAACTCGCTGTGCGCCCCGCGATTTCGCGCAAAATGACAATGTCCTTCTATTTTTATATGTTGGTTGCGCAAGAGGTCTAATGTTTGAAGTGGCGCATTGAGGTTGAAAGCATTGTAATGTTTGATGAGTCTGCGGCTTTTATGGATTCTTCGTCTTTTATAGAGCCGCCGGGCTGGATTATTGCAGTTATGCCTGCTTTAGCGGCGGCTTCTACTACATCGGGAAACGGGAAAAAGGCGTCTGATGCTAATACTAATGGTTGTTTGGATATTGGCAAAGCGGCAAGTTCTTGTATTTCACTCATTTTCTTTAAAGCTATTTGGAGAGAATCTATTCTGCTCATTTGTCCCGCACCTACTCCTACGGTTTGTTTTCCTTTTACCAAAATTATGGCGTTTGATTTGACATTTTTACACACTTTCCATGCAAAATCTAATGATTCTTTTTCTTGGGTAGTAGGTTGTCTTTTAGTCATACATTTGATTTCTGACAAAAGACTATTGTCCCTGTCTTGAACAAGCATGCCGTCTGACATCATTCTATATTCAATCTCGTTTTCGTCAAATTTAAAAGGGATTTCTTGTATTAACAATCTGATATTTTTCTTTTTGGTTAAAATGTCTAAAGCTTCTTTTGAATAGGCAGGCGCTATTACGCATTCAACAAATAATTTTGCAATCTCAGTTGAAACCGCTTCATCAACAGGTCTATTGAAAGCGACTATGCCGCCGAAAGCGCTGACGCTGTCGCATAGATAGGCTTTAAGATATGCGTCTTTGACGCTTTCCCCTTGCGCGCAGCCGCAGGGATTATTGTGTTTTATTATGGCGCAGGCAGGATTGGAAAATTCATTTACTAAACGCCATGCGGCTTCTAAATCTAAATAATTATTGTATGAGAGTTCTTTGCCGTGCAATTGTTTTGCATTTACCGCCGCTGGTTTATTGCCGTGCATCCCATTGGAGTATAGAGCGGCTTGTTGATGAGGATTTTCCCCGTATCTTAAAGACGATAATTTTTTTAATGGAATAGAGCCTTGCGTTGGAAATTTTTCATAAGTCAAATAATTTGAAATAAGGCTGTCATAATATGCCGTATGGCGGAAGGCTTTTGCGGCTAAATCCAATTTGAAATTATCGTTAATAGCATTGGCGCTCAATTTCTCAAGGATAGTTTGATAATCGCCGCTGTCGCAGATTACTAACACATCTTTGAAATTTTTTGCCGCAGCCCTTAAAAGAGCGACGCCGCCTATGTCTATATTTTCTATCACAGTCTGTTCTATTTTTTTGTCTTGCGGTTTTGGAATTTTGTTTATTGTATCTTCAAAAGGGTAGAGATTTACAACTACCATATCTATGGGAGATATATTGTGTTTTTTTAACTCTTCAATGTGGGCGCTATTTTTGCGTATGGCAAGAATGCCGCCGTGGATTTTTGGGTTTAGAGTTTTTACTCTGCCGTCAAGGATTTCTGGAAAGTCTGTGATTGTAGAGATTTCCGAGCAATCTATACCATTATCTTTTAAGGTTTTTGAAGTTCCTCCGCTGGATATGATATTCCAGCCAAGTTTTTTTAAACCTTTGGCGAAATCTATGATTCCGCTTTTGTCTGATACGCTGATTAGGGCTGTGGGCATTTTATTCTCCTTGTTCCCGTATTGCCTTTCATACAATATAGGGTTATTGACGGCATTAAACCCCTTCGGGGTTTTAAATGAAGCGGGGGAGGGCTTCTCTCTCCGCATAGCCCTGCGGGCAATACGGGGTTATTAACAGCGTGAAACTTGAGAAACTTCTATTACTATCATAGTTAAGAGAAAGAAAAGAGGAAGAAGAAAAGACGGCAACGACCGTTTTGCGATTAAACACTCTCCTTGTCCCCTGCTACTGGGTATTGACGGTGTTAAATCCCTTCGGGGTTAAATAAAACAAGGGAACTTCTATCCCCGCATAGCCCTACGGGCAATACGGGGTTATTAACTACATTAAATCCCTTCGGGATTTAGTGATTTTGTAATCTTTTCTCTCTCCTCTTTCCTCGTTTCTTTTTATCTGCCGTTTATAGTCCTTTTTCTTCTAATTCTCGTTCGGTATAGTCAACCATTCTATTGTCCGGTCTGCCCATCAATTTTCTTAGGAAACGGCGGAACCTGTCCATGTATTCAAAAACGGCGGGAACGAATACCAGCGTTAAAATTGTTGAACTGATTATTCCGCCGATTACCACTATTCCCATACCTTTTCTAAACGCGCCTACCTCTGTAAGACCTAATGCAGTCGGTAGCATGCCGGCTATTAAGGCTATTGAAGTCATAAGGATTGGACGAAACCTTACTCTGCCCGCTCTTATTAGAGCTTCGCTGATTTCCATGCCGCCTCGGATTTTTTGTTGGGCATAGTCTATCAATAAAATAGAGTTCTTCGCCACTATGCCTAAAAGCATTACCATACCTATAGCGGTGAACATATCAAGAGGCTGATCTGTTACAAGCAAGGCTATGATGCCGCCTACGATAGCAAAAGGCAGCGCCGTCATAATGACGAAAGGCGTGATAATAGATTCGTATAAACTAGCCAAAACTAAGAAAATGAAAAGTAAAGCCATGCCTACCGCAATCAATACGCTTACCATCATTTCAGCCATGCTCTCGGAATCGCCTGAAAGATTGAGATAAATATCTTTCCATTTTTCAGCATTTTCCGGTTTGGCTTTTTCTTCATTAAAAATTCTGACCGCTTCTTTTTGAGCAGGTCCTGTCAAACCGCCTTCTTTGAGATTAGCTTCAACGCTGATATAACGCGATTTGTCCTTTCTATATATAGCCGTAGGTCCGCCTGCCTCCACAAGTCTTGCAACATTGTTAAGACTGACAAGCCTATTGTTGACATTGTATATATAGGCATTATCCAAATCTTTTATTATGTCTTTTTGAGATTCGGGCAACTGAACTTTTATATCGTATTCATTTCCGTTTTGTCTGAACTTTCCAGCAGTCGCGCCGTCTATCATAGCTCTGATTTCTTTGCCCGCGTCAACTGTATTTATGCCCATTCTCTCCATTTTCACTTTATCTATGCGCACTTGCGTTTCGGGTTTGCCAAGTTGAAAATTGGAATGAATATCGGCGATATACGGAATTTCTTTATATCTTTCCATAAGAACTCTCGAAACTTCGTATAAGAGGTCTAAGTCTGAACTTCCGGTCAACTCAACTTGCAAAGCGCTGTCGGCGCCCATACCTTGAGAAGCCTTGATGGCAAAATCAATTTTATCTCCGTATATTTCGTTTAATTGTTCTCTGATTTTATCTCTCATTTGAGCCGTCGTGACATTTCTTTTCTTTGAATCAACCATAGTCACGCTATAACTTGCCAAATTTGACCCATCGGACAGAAAACCCGAACTTCCTACCGAAGAAGATATTTTTTCAATAGACTCGTCTTTCATAAGCATATCTTCAATTTGTTTGGAATAAATGTTCATTTGTTCAAGAGAAGTGCCGGGTTTGCCTGTGGCTTCTATTGTAAATCTACCCCAATCCGAACTAGGCATAAAAGACATTTTTAAGTTTTTTACTCCGATAAAATATGTAAATACAAGTATGCCGACTGCGGTCAATATAGTAAGAAGTCTAAAACGATTTCTTCTTGCTATTCTTGTGATGATAGAATTATAGAAAGCCAAAACCAGAGCAAAAATCTTTTCAAACCAATCCACAGTCAAGAATCTAAAAACTCTCACAATAGCGCGGGAAAAATTTCTAATAGGTCCGCTCATTCTTTTTACTTGCTCTACTCTTTCATGAGTTGGAATTATATACGCGGAAAGCATAGGCGCTATAGTCAAAGCGTCCAAAATTGATATTGTCATTGCAAAAACAACAGTCAAACCGAACTCTCTAAAAAACTTGCCCATCATACCGCCCAAAAAACCTACGGGAGTAAACACCGCTATAACGGCGGCTGTGGTCGCGACTACGGCAAGAGTCACTTCGTGAACTCCGTCGACTGAAGCCTGCACAGGGTCCTTGCCTTTTTGATAATGTCGAAATATGTTTTCCCGCACGACAATAGCGTCGTCTATCAGCAGTCCGACGGCAAGAGACAGAGACATCAAAGACAAGATATTTATGCTAAAGCCCGCCAAATACATAAATACGCAAGCGCCGATTAAACTATTAGGCAAGGCGAGAGCGGTGATAAAAGTTGAACGCCAACTGCCCAAAAAGAAATAGACGACTATAATAGCAAGAATAATTCCCTCTACAATAGTTCCCAATGTATCGGATATATTTTTTCTAATGCCGTCTGCGCCGTCATAAAGCAAAGTCAGTTGAGGACTTCCTTTTGCATTTTTATATTTTTCATTTAGGTCGTCTAATTTCTTTAAAAGCCCATCTGAAATTTTTACATCATTGGATTTGGCTTGTTTAAAAATTATGAGCATAAGAGAAGGCTCGGTTAAGACGCCGCCGTCTTCCTGCCTTACGCTAAGCCGTCCGATAGAAGTTGTTTTTTGTCTTGTATCTTCAACAGAGGCAATATCCCTAATTTTTATTGGAATATCATTGCCTATAAAACTTACGATGACATCGTTTATATCTACTGGAGCGCCAAATTCCCCCATAGTTCTATACGCCATTTCAACGGGACCTCTGTCAACCGAGCCGGCTGGAACATTTAAACTGTTCAACATAATTTTGCCGGCTATGGCGCTTAAACTGATTTGATAATCTTTGATTTTCTTTTTATCGGCATTGACATGGATTTCTCTTTTTGTTCCGCCGATTATATTTACGCTTGAAACTCCGTCAACTTGAGCGAGTTCATTTACAAGGATATTGTTGGCAAAATCATATATATCCACAGGCGACATATCGGCTTTTAAACTCATACCCATAACAGGCATGGCGTTCATATCCATTTTCATAACAATCGGAGTCTCTATGTCGTCCGGCAGCGCTCTGACCGCTAGTCCTATAGCGTCTCTGACTTCTTGAGCGGCTACTTCCGCATTTTTTGACAAATTAAATTCTCCCATTACTATAGAGATATTATCATTACTTGTAGACCTGACATGCTTTATACCCGATATTCCGCTTATAGCGTCTTCTATAGGTCTTGAAACTTGCTGCTCAACTTCCGCCGCTCCCGCGCCTTCATAAGTGGTCATAACCAAAACATAAGGAAATTCCACATCGGGCATCATACGGACTGTCATTTGCTTATACGACACTATGCCAAGCGTTAAAACCGCAAGCAAAATAGCGACTATAAATGTTGGTCTTCTAATTGATACTGTTCCTAAACTCATATTGATTCTCCTTTTTTTATTCTACACGGGCAGATACTTGGGTCTGCCCCTACGATGTTCCCGTATATCCCTGCGGGCAATACGGCGATTGATTTTATCTTTGTTGAGATTCTCTAAAAATCTGCTTTTGCCTATCGCCGTCATTGCGGGCTTGACCCGCAATCTCCGCTGTTTGTCTCAAAACGCTTCACGATGAGATTGCAGGTCAAGCCCGCAATGATGAACATTAGGTCCGCAATGACGAATAACAAGCCGGCAATTGACGGTTTCGCTTGTAACGACGACTTTCACTGCAATTATGACTTTTATTCCAATAACAAACTATTGCCGACGGCTTTCACTATTCATTGATGATTTTGTTTGTATAGTCGGCGACGGCGTTTTCATAGACTGTCATCAATTCAATCACAGTCGTATATATGCCTACTTGCGCATCGTCTAAACTTTGCTCGCCTTGTATTACATTATTGGTTGTAGTTCTGCCGCGGCGCAAAAGTTTGTGATTTTCCTCGTCATATTGCACGAGAAGGTCTCTAACTTCGCGAGATAATTTGAACCTTAATAAAGCGTTTTCCCAATTGTAAAGAGCTTGCTGCCAATCGGTTTTTTCTTGCAAAATCGCGGCTTCCAGCGCTCTTTGTTTTGATATAGCGGCGGCTTCATATCCTTCATCCATCGTTTTTCTTAAAGAAAAATCCAAAGGAAGACTGTATTTTAAACCAATTGAATAAGAAGGTTTTTCCGCGCTTGTAACTTGTCTTAAAGAATTTGAAAAAGTTGTATCCAAACCGCCAAGCCCGTATTGACCAATCAAAGATAGATCCGCGCCTGCATTTGCTTTTGAATATTGTCTGTTAAAATTTGCGGCTTTTACCGCTTCGCTCGCGGCGAGAACATCCAATCTGATTCCTGTTTTGCTGAGTTTTCTATCTTTTACATATTGATCAGTGATTTCTATAAAATCCGCAATCTCATGATTGACGCTTTCATCTTCATTTATAAGTTGATTAAAAACCGCTCTTTTTTGAACTTCATTTCCTTGCGCGCTTTGGAGATTTAATTCTCCGTTCTTTACAGCCGCTTGAGATTGTAAATAATCGGCTTTTTCCGCTAAATCCAATCTATATCTATTTTGCATCCATTCATAAACCCTATTTGAACGACCCAAAGAAGTTTTGCGGTATTCCACAAGAGTTTTGGCATAAGACAAATTAAAATAAGCGAGTTTTGCGCTTGTTAAAATCTGTCTTCTGCTTTGTTCAAGTTGATAAAGGGTTTGTCTTATGGTAGCGCGGGCTTGCTCAATATTTGCTTTTGTCGCTGCGCCGTTAAAATTTTTCAAAAGGGATTGCTGGACTTGTATATAAGGAGAGATTATATTTCTCTCATCCACAGCTGGATTGTCAATAGAAACTATTGAATTGTTAAAACCCAAAGCCAAAGTAGTTCCAGTGACAAACAATTTACTTATGCTTGCGTCATAAGCCGTAGTATTGATGTCAACTGGCAATTGCATATTGCTTTTGCTGCCATCGTGAGAATAAGCGGCGTTCGCATTGAGAACCGCGGAATAAGCCCTATCAACAGCCGCAATCTGCCCATTTAATGAAATAATGTTTGCATTGATAGACTTTAGAGTGAGATTATTTTTTGCGACAAGTTTTAGATAATCGTTCAGACTTAAAGCCTGAGCATATCCCCCTGCAACAAAAAAGAATAAAGACAAAACTGCTATTGCCGACAACTTCTTCATAACGCTACCTCCGTTTATTTTTTTATTTTATTTTCCAATAATTTCGTCATTGCGTTCATTTTTTTATAGAACTGCACGGCTATCAAGGACAAAACAACAACTGCTAAATACTTTTTTACCATACCGCCTCCGTTCACATTTTTTTTATTTTTGACTCTAATATATCGGACATTTTATTGATTTTCTCATAATACTCTTCATCGCTGTATTGGAAAAATTCATCTATAAACTTTGAATAAGTATGAATCCCCCCGAGATAAATTGAAAGAGCCTGCTCTGTGTCAAGTTCATCAGATATATAGCCCCCTTGTCTGCACCCATCGGCAATAGTTTTGAAAAAAGCGCGCCATTTATCAATCATTGTTTTACGCAGTTTAATAAGAGACCTATCTTTAAAATCCAATCCTCTGATAATAGATTCAAAATTCTCATGTTTTTCTCTATGAAGTTTTATAGTAAAAAGAGCCACCCTTCTCATTTTCTCAATAGGAGAAGAAATATTTGCCAATTCATCGCTTACTTGTTTTGTTGTGTCTTCAACAAAACTTATAAAAATTTCTCTAATAAAATTCTTTTTTGATCTAAAATAATAAAAAAACATTCCGAGATTAATCCTATGTTTGACGCATATAGCGCGAACATTAATCCCGCGAATGCCTTTTTTAAACAAGCAAGCCTTGCCTGCTTCAATCAATTTTTTATCAATATGCTTTGATGGTCTTGTCATAGCGGTCGTAATTATACAGATTTATAAAAATTTGTCAAGTTATTTATAAATGTGTATAAAAACTAATGATAATTGTTTTTTTGTATTAAAAAAGCGCGGTATCATTGCAGGTTTTGTGTATGTTGCGGGACTAACCCGAAACTCCGTCACGCTCACATATCTCGCCGCTCCGTCATTGCCAAGCGTCTCGCCACTCCGTCATTCCCGAGTGTATCTGTCGGGAATCCATTTTAACTATTATCATCATCATTGTTTCCTATTTCCTTTAACGACCGCTTCGCATTATAACTTGGATTCCCGATAAAAACACTCGGGAATGACGGCAAAAGACAATAACCGCCTCGCGACAAACTTGAATTCACATTCCTGAATGCCGCGCCAATTGCGTCATTGCCGAACGCCTCACTGCTCCGCCATTGCCAAATGTCTCGCCACTCCGTCATTGCCGAGCGTATCTGTCGGGAATCCACTTTGCCTTTATTCTTTTAACTTGGATTGCCGATAAGCGCTTTCGTCAATAACGGACAAGATGCTCTTTAAGCGGGGCGACGACAAAACATTAAGACTGCGGCGGCGGGTTGGCGGAAATTAGCATGTCAGATATTATCTCTTGCGGAAAATTACTTATATTATTTTCTTTTTGCAGGTTGGCAAATTCTTTAAGGCTTATTATAGTATCGGTTAATTTCTGCGCGGTAAGGGTTCCTTCTTCTAATACTTTTATATAGTCAGATTCAGATTCTTTGGCATTATAGTATTGATGATTGTCTGTTGCTGTTGGAAGAGGGATTAGTATTGCGGGCTTATTTAAAGTTTTAATCTCAAATACTGAGCCTGCGCCCGCTCTTGATATTATAATATCCGCGGCGGCATAAGCATTGTAAATATCGCGCATATACTCAATTACTCTGTAATAAGGAAGGGTTTGCGCTTTTTGAGATAAATTCTTATAGTCTTTTTCGCCTGATATATGAATTACTTGTATTTTTTCTTGGAGAGACAAAATCCGCATAGCGTCAAAAGATATTTCATTTAGCCGCTTAGCGCCGAGACTGCCGCCAAAAATAAAAATCGTAAATACATTATCGTCAATTTGTAATGTTTGCCTTGCCGTCTTTTTGTCCGCTTTAAAAATAACTTTTCTTATTGGATATCCCGTCAAAATAGTTTTCTTATGGTTAAAATATTTTGCGCTGCCTTCAAAACTGATTAAAACTTTGTCTGCGATAAGACTCAAATATCTATTTGCTTTACCCGCTATGGTATTTTGCTCGTGAAGATATGTTTTTTTTCCTAAAATTCTTGCCGCAAAAATAGTTGGAACGCCTATATATCCGCCTGTTGAAAGGGCGCAAAATGGTTTTAAGACAATAATGTTTTTGAAAGCCTTGATAGTTGAAAAAATAAGTTTAAAACAAAAAATAAGAAATGCCAAAGATATTTTTCTAGGCATACCGGAAAGATTGAAAGCAATATATTCAAAACCGCTGTTTTCAATAATCATACGGGACGCGCTATTATTGCTGATAAAAAAAACGGGGTTAAAACCGCGATTTTTTAACTCTGCCGCAATGGTAAGACCCGGATAAATATGTCCGCCAGTTCCGCTTGCCGCAATGATTATGTTTTTGTTTATTGCCATAAATATAACCTCTTATTTATATGATAACAAGAAAAAAGCATGGCGCAAATTTTTGCGGACTGCTTTTTTTTGTATGTTTTAGGGGGACGCGCATATAGCGCGTCTCTACATTTATTTATTATTCATCTATATTTATATTGCGGACTTTATGTCTTCATTGCGGGTCAAGCCTGTAATTGACGACGCTATAAGCCCGAAATGGCGGAAAGACATTTAATAATCTAATCAGCATCTCTTTAAATAACTTATTATTCGCTGCGCATTGTTTGTCTCTCATTTGCATCTTGATATTTCATTAGGTATATGGGATTTAGGATTTTAAATGACTCTACTACTTCTGGGACAGTCGTGATATTTCTTTGTCCTTCTACGCGGCAGACAAAACCCTCTATGGGGGTTTTATTATTATAGATTGACATTCTTGCGGCGACATCTTTTAGCATTTTATCGCTAAAATCTTCTGTGATTTTGACTTTTTGTAATAGCGGGACGCAGTCTAAACCTATTATTTGGCATAATTTTGCCATGTCTCCATAACTAAGCGTCGCTCTCACTTGCGGCTCCTTAAAGATGGGCTTTAAATTGAAAACATTGTAGCGGACATTTTCTACTCTATACGGATTTGCTTGAACGCCCAACCCGAAAATTTCGCCTTGAATAGCCACGCCTATAAAATGATATGGTTCGTTTTTCATTTTTTGACGGACAAGTTTTAAAAGTTTTTTCAATTTTGCTTTTATGTTTTTAGTCTTATAAATATGATAAATTTCCGTTTTATCAAGCGGGTCATCGAACTTGTTTCTGTATCCGCTAAAATAGACATATCGGCTTTGAAACGGAAAGCGCTTTTCTCTTTTCATCATCAAATAAGTAGCGGAAAAACCGTCTATCTTTTCTGTGCAAACCGCTTCTTGCCCAATCAATAATTTTAATTTTTCCGGCATAGTTTGAAAGCGGTCTTCGTCCGTTTTGGAAATATACTGCGTTGGAAATTTACCCTCCATATTTTGCTTAAAATAGTCGCGTAAAGCGCCTATTAAGGGGGCTTTTCTTAAAGCCCTGATTCTATCCGCATATTTGCTGACATCGCGGGGAAGAGATTTGGGAAGATATTTGACAATACCCAAAAGTTCTGTGCAATCCGCCCCTTCGGGCATTGTTTTTAGGATTTCGCTTTGAGGCAATTGCTCCGGACGCATAATTAACCCTTCAGAAAACACGCCGCAGATTTTTGCCATACGGATTCTATAGCCGCTGGTCAGTCTAAGAAATTCATATTCAGGATTCTTGGGTAGGACGCTGTCCACTTCAAAATACACGCATATATCGCCGACTTTAAAATCGCCTTTTTTAATTACGCTTTTATAGCCGAGAACTGTCGCCAATTCCACTCTGTCATAACCCTTAATAGGCGATATTTCCTTAATTTTTTGAATGCTCGCCAATTTTCTCATATTGACCTCCTAAGTTTTTATAAAAACCAATTATTGTAGCCGCCTGATAGCTTGCCGTCTTTTGCCTCAAAACGCTTTGTGGGAAGATTATGGGTAGCGGCAATAAGAAAAGAACGGCAGACCGACGACTTAAGGGAATATTGCGGGTCAAATCCGCAGGCAATGGTAATAGAGAAAAACGATTATTATTTGTCAGCCTCAAAAACAAACGCTCTATTTGGCGCTTTTGCTTTATTGATTTTGCCTACTCCGCTAAAAGGAATGTGCATACCGGCGATTCTGATATTATTATCTGAGGCATATTTCAAAATTTCCGCTCTTGTTTTTGCGGCTTGCTCTGGGTCTATATCGTAAGCGACTGAAAGGGACGGATCTGCCGTTTGAACTTCTATAAGATGAACTATATCTCCGACCACTAAAATCTTTTCGCCGTTAGAACTGATTTCAAAAACAGTATGTCCGGGCGTGTGTCCTATGGCTTTGATAGCCTTAATACCGCTAACAGTTTCTTTTCCCCATTGCAAAAATTTGATTTTACCGCCATAAGTTTTAACAACTTGTTTTGCCAAATCCGCATTAGCAGCCCGAGCGGAAGGATTTTTTAACCAAAAATCTGTTTCTGTTTGAGAAACATAAATATCTGCATTGGCAAAAATTTTAGCGCCCTTTTCGTCCAATAAACCGCCGATATGGTCGCCGTGCATGTGAGTGAGCAAAACAGCTGAAACTTGAGAGGGTGAAATGCCCGCCGCTTTCATATTCTTAACAGCATCGCCCCTATTTCCTCCATTACCCGTATCAATCAAAATGATTTTGTTTTTGTCTTTGACAATATAGACATTGGTAGAAGAGGGGGGATTGGGATTTTTAGACAAAATTTCTTTAGCAATCGGCGAATTTTTATTTAAAAGAATGTCCGCGCCTCTATTGCTACTTGCATCCAAAACCGCGACAAAATCCAACTGACCGATTTTAAACATTTGAGCCTCCCCCGCCGCAAAAGATTGAACTCCAAACAAAGCAATGACTCCGACTAAACTATAAATTACTTTTTTCATAAAACTTCCTCCTATTTGTTCCCCGCATAGCCCTGCGAGCAATACGAGGTTATTAACTGCATTAAACCCTTTAAAACAATTCAAGAAAATACCATAGCGCCCTATTAAAATAACTGTTTAGAACTGAAAGTTTTCCAAATAGGATTGCAAGTCCAAGCAAAATAATCAAAACGGCGCTGGCTTTATTTATGTATGGCAAGATTTTATTAATTTTCGTTTTCGTCTTTAAAAATAGTCCAAAGAATATAGAGACTATAATAAAAGGCAATCCCAAACCCATAGCGTAAGCAAAAAGATAAGAAACTGCTTTGAAAGAATCTTCTTGTTGAGCGGCAAAAAGCAGGACGCTGGTCAAAATTGGGCTGATACAAGGCAGCCAGCCCGCGCCAAAAGCAAGACCAAAAACAAAAACTTGCGCTAAATCTTGCGGAGCTTGGGAATGAATGCGTTTTTCATAATTTAAAAAAGGAATGAAATTAAACAACATATTTGACCCAAAAATTATAATTATAATCCCCGAAATAACATTGATGACAGACCTAAAATCCCCCAGCAAAAGAAAAGACGCCGAAAATATAAAACTAAATATCGCAAAAACAATGCTGAAACCAGCCGCAAACAAAACAGCCGATAAAACAAGATGAATTCTATCTTTTGCCGTCTGATTTTCTAAAGCATAAATCGGCGAGCGGCTCAGCAAACCTATATATACGGGAATTAGCGTCCAAACGCAAGGCGATAAAAAAGAAAGAATTCCCGCGCCAAAAACAAAAACATAATAAAAGAGATTGTTTGTCATAATTTCACCTGTCAGATAGTAATTTCTTAAACGCTTCTATCATCTGAGGACTGTCCCATTTTATACCGCCGACGGCGCGGGCGATGATATTACCGTCTCTATCTATGATAAAAGTCGTAGGTATTGCAGATATGCCGTATTTAGCGCCGACTTGTCCAGAAATATCTAAAAGCAGCGGAAAAGTTATGCCGAATTGTTGTTTTATTTTTGCAACTATCTTATTATTTTCTTGGATATTTACGGCGGCAAATTCTAACCCTTCATTTTTAAAACGCTCAAACAAAACTTGCATTGAGGGGATTTCGGCGCGGCACGGCGGACACCATGAAGTCCAAAAATTGAGCAAAACAATTTTACCTTTTAAAGAACTCAATACAATTGTTTTCCCTTCAAGCGAAGGCAAAGAAAAGTCTATTGCGGCAACTTTGTCTTTTGTCGTCATAAGTCCAGCTTGCAAAAGATCAGCCATTGTTTTTTCGCTTACAGCCTGCGCTGTGTGAAAATTATAAATTACAAAAAATGCGGCAAAAAATGCCGCTATTAAACTTTTTTTCATTTTAAACATCTCCTTATCATTGTTTTAAACGCCCGTTGGGAGTTTGTCTTTCATTATACTTCTTAAATTTTTGATTTTGCGTCCATCAACGACAAATGTTCCGTCGCCTATTGCATGAAAAGAGTTTCTGTCTTTGTTTTTCTCATCTATCCAAGCGCATATCCCGTCTAATATAAAGATATTGTGTTTTTTGATATGGTCTGTGATTTTGCATTCTATATTTGCGAAACATTCTTTAATTAAAGGCGCTTTTACAAAACGAGCCTTTAAAGGAGTGAGTTTAAAGTTTGCAAATTTATCAATATCTGCGCCTGAACAAGAGCCGATTTGCGCCGCTTTTTTAGCAAGAGACGCGTTTGGTATAGATATCGCGCATTCTTTAGTTTTGATTAAAGCCTCATAAGAATAATTCCAATCCCCCGTCGTCAAAGCAAATCGGGGAGTAAAATCGCAAACCATAGTCCAAGAAATAGTCATAATATTGTTTTTCCCTTTATGATTTGTGCTAATCAAAACCACAGGACCCGGCTCTATAAGCGTAAAAACTTTAGACAAAGGCATTTGTTTCATTTTTAAACTCCTTGCGCTCAATTATAGTAAATTTGAGAAATGGGTAGGATAAATAACAGCGTTTGCGAGGCTTCAATTTCTCTTTGTTTGTCTTTTAACAGCCTTTTTGCTAATATCCAATCAATCTAATGCAAATAAGAGAGAAGACGGCAATGGCATTGTCAGAAATGACAGCCAAGTTTTTTTGCGATTA
The DNA here is from genome assembly GCA_031287095.1 of Candidatus Parendomicrobium reticulitermitis. Lineage (GTDB taxonomy): Bacteria > Elusimicrobiota > Endomicrobiia > Endomicrobiales > Endomicrobiaceae > Parendomicrobium > Parendomicrobium reticulitermitis. The sequence continues at coordinate 26,258 of JAITTG010000054.1, forward strand.
CAATTAAAAGGAGAATATATGCCTCAATTAAATAACATTAGCAATGACAATTTTCAAAAAGATATTTTTGCCGTATTTAACAAATATGGTATGGGAGTCAATGAAGCGATTGAATTAATATCAAGCGCCAAAAAACATGAACCTATTGATAGAAAAAACTTGAAAGAATTGAAAGGAAAAATCCAATTTAGCGATGGCTATGATTACAAAGAGATGAGGCGAGCGTAGTGATACTTGTTGATTCGTCAATCTTGATAAGTTATTTAAAAGGCGATAATAATCCGCCATATAACAAATTGGACGAGATTATTAACAATGGTTTTTCTTATGGTATTAGCAAACATATTTACTTGGAATTATTGCAAGGAGCAAAAAATAATAAAGAATATGAGATTTTAAAATATTATTTAGACGACTTGCCATTTTATGAATTGAAATACGGCAGACAATCTTATGAAAACGCCGCAAAAATATATATCAAATGCAGGCAAGCAGGCATAACAATAAAAAGCACAATAGATTTAATAATTACTCAAACAGCAATAGAAAACAAAGTTTCTCTTTTCCACAATGATAAAGATTTTACAAACATAGCCGAGGTGATTACAGATTTAAAGATATTTTGAAGCGTATAAATAGTAAAACAATTTAATATAGGTTATTTGTTGGAAGCGCACGGAGAGTCTGCGCAAAGCTGGATAGACAAAAGCCTATAAAGCGCTTTTCACTCCACAAATAATTGTTCGTTTTATTTATAGCGGCAATACCAGCAAAAGGGTATTGCCGTTTTTTTATTGCATTTAAAATTCAATTGCATAAACGCGCTATATGCGCGTCCCTTAAAAACGCAAAAAGAGGAAATAAGTCTATCTCAAATCCGTAGGACTTACTTTTGAAGTATTAGACGAGTTTAAGGTTGATATATACGGCATTCAAGGCTACAACAATGCATTAGCAACAGCGGAAGGAACGGAGAAGATACGCAAACGCATTGAATTAAGTAATGTTTTAAAGAATTACCAACACGCATTAGTCAAAGACACTATGGACACATTTGAAAGCAAGCATTTAACTTTCTCCGGCATAGGCGACATAATGCAACAGATAAGAATGCAAATAGCGGCAGATTTAAGAATGCCTTTAACCAAGCTCTTTGGCATATCTTCATCAGGATTTAATTCTGGCGAAGACGATATTGAAAACTACAATGCGATGGTTGAAAGCGAGATACGCTCTAAGGTCAAATATGATGTTTTACGGGCGCTTGAAATATGTTGCAAAAACCTTTTTGGGATAGTTCCAGATGATTTACAGGTAGAGTTCAAGCCGCTCCGCATATTGTCGGCAGAGCAGGAAGAGCAGGTTAAAAATCAAAGATTCCAGCGCGTATCTCTTGCAATGCAAAGCGGCTTGATAAGCGCAAAAGAGGCTAAACAGGCGATAAATCGTGAAAACCTACTGTCCATAAAGATTGACGAAAGTAACGAGTTATTAGACATAGCCAAAAACAATGGCGGTGGTATAGGCGGCGGAGAAACGCCAGCGATACATCTAAGCACAGGTAAATACAATTCAAAGGGCTGGTTTTCAAAGATAAAGCAACTTCTTAATAATACTTTTAAAGAAAGTGAACACCCGAGAGAAGATAAAACCAAGAGATTTGTTAATAAATTTAAAGGTGCAAAAACTGTATCTATTCAAGAAGCCCGCATATTTGCATTGAAGGGAAAACCCGTAGCAAGTATTAGTGGAGAAGAGTTTCAAAAGGACGAAATTAAATTAACGGAAAAAGTTCCAAAATTTTATAAAGATAAATACGACGGAGAAGTGGATAGTATTATAGGCAAAGTAAAACTTGATGAAGAGGGGGTTAAAAGCGACATTGCACACGGAATGAGCTCAAAAAAAGCAGCGGCATTTATGTCCGCCCCAGAAGTAATAAATAAAGGTAAGTTATTTGATAAACAAAAGAATTGGAAAAATAGGGGATACGATAGTTATGTTTTTATTGCCCCAGTAGAAATTGCAGAAAAACGATACATTGAAGAAGTTGTTGTTATTGATAGAGAGAGCGGCAATAGGCAAGGATTATATTTACACGATGTGGAACTAAAAAAAGAGGCTGAGAGTGCATTCAAGACCCCCACCAAAGGGGGATACACCTCAACCTCAAGACTCATATTAACAAAAAAAGTTGATGAGCGCAAGACAAAGGGCAAAGTGTGGTGATGTTATGAGATACCTGACTCCAATAATCAACAAGCCGCAGTATTGGCAGCCTCTTGAAACAGAGTTGATGTCAGTGTTCTCTGAAATCATATATAAGCCGCTCGCTCAAATTTTACGAGCGGATTTAGGCAAAAGCTGGTTGGAAATGCAAAATGCAAAAAGCGCTATTTTGCGCAGACAACATATAGCAGACGCTCTAAGAAATGGCTGGATACAATACACGGACGACGATTATATTGAGGGCAAGTTTAACGCTGTTTTAACAAAAGAATTAAAAGCCATAGGCGCAAGGTGGGACAAAAGGAGAAAATCCTTTTATTTGCCAAGAAGCAAAATTACTATCGCGATGTCTCAAGCGATAGGCGAAGCGAAAAGTAAGTTTCAACGCGCGCATAAAGATGTCAACAAATACTTAGACGAACTTAGCAAAATAGTTAAAACGAGCGATTTAGAAATGTCTTTTGAGAATATAAAGGAATTTGCCGAGATTAAGAAAACTAAAACGCTTAAAATGAAATTAAAATTTGTAATCGGACTTTGCCCGAAATAAGTAGTCGGCAAATTAAAAACACATAGGAGAATTAAAATGGTAAAAACTACGCATCAGTTTTTAGACAAATATCCTATCAATAATGACAGCAAAAAATTAATTCTTGGGACTATTCATCCTCATAATGTAGAGAGTTTCGAGATTCCTTTTTTCTATGGAAATGTTTCAAGTCTTTGGAAAATATTTAGCGAAGCGTTTCCTGCCGAATTAAACAAGCCGTTAACATTGAGAAAGATTCTACAATTCCTCACCGATAGAGAAATCTCTGTCAGCGATACAATTAGAAGTTGTTACAGAAAAACTCCAAACAGCGCAGCAGATAAAGATTTGGAACCGATTGAGTTTAACAAACAACTCATAAATGCCATAAGAGATTCAAAAATTACTAAAATTTTTTTTACGAGCGGCTTTGGCAAAAATAATGCTTTTAAACTGTTTTACAAAGATATTTTGAAACAGAAAATAACAATAGATATTAGAAATAATCGTGAAGTTATTCTTGATGAAATGTTTTTCGGGAGACCTATAAAGTTAATAGTCTTATATTCCCCGTCTAAAGCCGCGACGCGCGGAATCGTGAAATCTAAAGCATATAAGAAAAGCGGGTTCAATTCAGTTCATAATTTTTTAGTAGATTACTATCGTAAAAAATTTAATGATAATAAAGAGATAAAATTATGAGAAAATTTTTATTGTTTTTAATTGTACCCGCAACTTTCTGAATTTACTATTGACTAACTTTTACTAATGTACGGACGCAAACATCTGTTTTGCCTCTTCTGATAAGAATGCGAAGCGGTTGTTTGTGACCGAAGACAATGTCTATCTTTATGTGTTGGTTGTGTAAAAAGTCTATTTTGTGCGGATAAGCGAGTTTAAAACCCGCCCCTACCAATTTTTGTGTTTTTGGCTTTTGGTTTTGCCGCCTTTTCTTTTTTCTAATTGCCATTCGTCCATCTATGAGGCTTGTGAAACGGCGGGCTTGCATCAATTTTATTGTTGAAAACAAAATAACAATATTCGCAGATATTCAATTTTTTTGTTCGTCTTTTAACAGCCTTTTTGCTAATATCCCAAGAAACAAAAAACCCCTCATCACAATCAAGCGATAAGAGGCTTTTTTCTTGCTTTTTATATTTTATTTCTTACAACACCCCGCTATTAACCCATTTTGTAATTTGCTCGCTCAACCGCGCCTGCCACCCCGCCCCGCCTGAGCGAAGTTTGGATAGAGTAACGGGGTCAAAATCAATAGTCTCTTTTACCGCCGCTTTTTGTTTTCTTTCATCTCTGCGGAGAAGTTCATTTTTAACTACTGGGTCCCATTGAGGTTTTTCTTTTTGCAATTTTTTAAGTTCTTCTTCTGTCATAAGACCGGGACGAATAGCATTTTTCATCTCTTCGACAGTGATTTCTGGAATATCGGAAAAATCTATGTCTTCGTCTTTCATATTGAGAACTCTATCCCAATCTGTTAAAGACTTCATTTCTTTTAATTGTTCTGTTGTATAACTAACTATTGCCATAATAAAGCCTCCTTTCTAACTTGGTTGCAAGTCGAAACGAAATAATTCTTGTTTTTTTATTTCTATCGGTATGTATAACCGCTGTCAAAAGTTCTTTTTTGTTTTTACCGATAGTTCTAAATCTTTCTTCCCCATAATCTTGTCTATCGTCAAAGATAAGTATAGAGTTAATATCCTCAAAAACCATGCGAGCATCAGCAAAATCTAAACCGTGTTTTTTAAGGTTGCTCATCCTTTTGTTTTCATCCCATTCATAATCCATAGTCTGATTTTATATGCAAAAGCGGCATAAGTCAAGACAGCAGGATAACGGCAACAGCAACGACGAACGGTTTCTCGCAAGTTTCGCAAAAGGGGGATAACGACAAAGACAACGACAAGGAATTAACTGCCTTTGATTTGTTTCACTTCAGCCAAGCATTTTGAGCGACCTTCAAACCCTGCGCTTAATTTAGAGCCAGTCGCGCGTATCGCGGCTTGCCGCGCTTTATTCCTCCATTTGCATCTCTAATATGTATAGGTTTTTGCGCATTTCTTTGGCTGATGGTTTGGAGAGTTTGCCGTTTTCAAAAGCCGCTTGTATGGCGTCTCTTTCAAATTGAAAGGCTATTGGCATAATATCTTTTATTTGAACTAATCCTGCCGCCGCTTTGACTGCGGTCTTGCTTTTGGCGGCTTTGCGGCTTCTGCGTTTGTCGGCATAAGACAGTAATAGCAATTCATAATCGGATATGTTTTTTTCTATTAAGGCGGCAGGATATTCTGTAGTTTTGCTTGCCAGCATTTTATTTAAGCGCTCTATAATATAATGGATATTTACTCTAACTAAACGCGCTATTTTTATCCTGCTCTTCATAGAATTGTTTTGTTTTTTAAAACTTGTCATCAATTTGAGTAGCCTTATATAAGTCTTAAAAGGATTATGAAAATTTTTTGCCGCTATATCCTGCCTATGCTTTAAAGTTTCCATATAAAATTGGACGGTAAAAGCGTCGATTTTATTTTGATTTAATAAATTTTGCGTATTTGTTTTATCCATTTCAAAAATTTCTTTTCTTAAAGCGGTTTTGCTTTTTTCATCAAAGAAAAGAGAGTTTTGAAACGATAATTGCCTTACGCGCGCATAGTAATTCCTCATAATAGCCTCAACGGCGTTTTGATTGCGCGGCTCTATAATTTTCTTTAACCGTTCTATCACGGTTTGGAGAATTTCAAAACGGACGGAAATTTCATCCTTTTTGCTTTCTTCTTTTTGGCGGCGCATGAGCAAGGGGAGAATAAAATTCGCTATAAGCAAAGATAAAATAATTATGCCTGCCGTAATAAGAATGATTAAATCTCTTTGCGGAAATTGTTCTCCATTGGCAAGCAAAAGAGGTATGGACATAACGCTTGCCAAAGTAACCGCTCCTCTTGCGCCCGACAAACTGATAATTAAACTTGCTTTTACTTTGCCGATTGGCTCTTCTTCTGAAGTTAGATTGTCTTTTGATATAGTGAAAAATGACCACAAAAAACGGCTTAACATAAAACTCGCCGTGATTGCCAAAACGATAAAAATGATTTGCCGATTATTGATAATATAGGAATTGTTGAGCATAGTCTCTATAATTTGCGGAAGTTGCGCGCCCAAAATTAAAAACACCAACCCTTCTAAAACAAAAGAAATTACGGACCACACGCTTTCAGAAGACATTTCCAAACTTGTAGCCTCCGGGATTAGCCGATTATTTGTAAAGGATTGCAAAACTCCCGCTGTAAAAACAGCAATTACATCGCTGACGCCAAAATATCGGGCTATGATATAAACCAAAAAAGGCGTAAGAATTTCTATCAAAATATGCAAAACGGTATTAACAATTCCCAAATTTCTAATCCAATGAACAAAAATATGCCTGACCAGCATAAAAAGAGCGCCGAATAGAACTCCACCCGCCCCTATAATGACAAAACGGCTTCCCGCTTGCCAAATAGAAAAAGTCCCGCCGACAACAGCCGCCAAAGCAAATTGAAAACTCACTATGCCGCTGACATCATTTAGCATAGATTCGCCTTGCAAGATATTAAATATTTTTTTGGGTATTTTTGAGATTTTAGCCGCATAGGCGACAGCCATATCGTCAGTAGGTCCAAGCGAGGCAATCATGGCAAAAGCCGCCGCAATGGAAATGACGGGAAGCAAATAATGCACAAAAGCGCCGATGCCTAAAACAGTGGCAAAAACCAAAAAGACAGAGAGATTAAGAATAGGCTTTTTTTGCGCCCAAAAAGTTTTTTTGTCTAACAAAACTCCGCTGCGGTATATAAAAGGGGCTATAAATAAGATAAAAAACAGTTCTGGATTAAAACTCAAATGAAAATTTAAAGGCAGCCAAACAACAATAGCCCCCAAAGATACTTGCACCAAAGGCGTAGATATAAAAGGAATAAACCTATTTATAAGCGTAGAAATCAAAATACAAAGCAATAAAATCAAAATACTTTCAAACAATAACATAAACATATCCTTTTTTCATATTGTTGCCGCTATCTCGCTTTTGCGTCTCTCATCTTTTTTTAGGGTATGACTTTAATCCGTCGCTTGCGGGCTTGACCCGCAAACTCTCTGCAAAATGTTTTTGAGGCAAAAGATGGAGATTGCGGGTCAAGCCCGCAAGCGACAGCGGAAAGTGTTTTTCTTAACGAGAGGGAACGCAAGCGATGAACGCAAAATGCTTTAGGAGCGATTATAGTAAATTTTAGAAGGATTAAAGATTATCCATGAGTAAGAATTGTTGACGATTTGCCGCGCTCTGAAGAATTGATTAAAAAACAAACAAATCCAAAAACCAAAATCACAATCGCGCTTGATAGCCGCATATTATAGGATGAAAAAGATTGCTCTACAAAACAATGCCAAATATCAAACAATGATTAACTATTTACCCCTTTCTTATGTGGAACACAAAAAAATAGCGTAAGATGTTTCCCTATAAAAAGAGGAAATTATTATTGCAAAAACAGTTCCAATTTATTATCATAATCAGGTCAAAAAATTTTTTTAAAAGGAGCGATATATGCAAGTAACTTTGACCGAATTAAAAACAAATACTGGTAAATATGTTGCTTTGGCTGATAGTGAAGACATTTTTATTACAAAAAATGGCAAGAAAATCGCCAAAATCACAAGCGCAAAAATGGATAAAATAACGTCTGCCAAAGCGCTTTTTGGTATTATTCCTAATGATATTGATTTAGACTCATCTAGAATGGAGCGTTTAAATGAGCATAGTTCTATTAGATACTAATATTCTTCTCGATGCTATTGCCAATCGCCCGCCTTTTTGCGTAAGCGCTCAAAAAATTTTTATACAAGCGGCGCAAGAGACAATAGATGCTCATATTACGGCAAATAGTCTTACAGATATTTATTATATAGCGAGAAAAGTTTTGTCGTCTGCGGCGGCGCATAGCGCTATTGAAGATATTTTGAATGTTTTTTCTATTGTCAGTATAGATGAAGATGATTGTAAAGAAGCAATTGACAGCGGTATTGATGATTTTGAAGATGCTCTTATAATGGTTTGCGCCGAGAAAATAAAAGCAGACTATATTATAAGCAGAGACAAATCTTTTCAAAGCAGTACAAATACAATAAAAATCCTTTCAGCAGACGATTTTATCGCGCAGAACATATCCTACTTTCTCAATGAAAAATAAACTCTTTGATTTTATTGCGCTTGCGCAAAAGTATTTTGAGCGTATCTTGGCGTAATTTATATGCGGCGTTATATCGGCGGGTTTGAAATCCGTTCTTATAATGCTGAAAAGCGAAGCAACTATCCCATCGCGCTTAACTGTTAAGCCATCTGCGCACATTGCGGTTTTTGCCCTTTTACCAATTTTATACCCTTGTTTAAGCCTTCAACAGGGCATTTATTTTGGCAGATGCCGCAGCCTATACATAAGTCTCGGCTGACTTCGGGAGCGTCAACCGTATTGTCATTGACTGTTTGTTTGACAAATTTTATTGCTTTGCTTGGGATAGGACACATCTCTTCGCATACTAAACAAGTCACGCCCGTAGCCCAAGGTATGCAAATGTCTTTTTGAATTATCGCTTGCCCCATTTTAAATTGTTGTTTCTCTTCTATGGATAAAGGTTTAATTGCCTCTGTGGGGCACGCTTGCCCGCAGGCATTGCAATTGTATTCGCAATAACCTATTTTGGCATCCATTTTTGGAGTCCAAATTCCGTCAAATCCGCTTTCAATTCCCGACGGCTGCAGCCCGTTTGTTATACAGATTTTCATACAATTTCCGCAACGGACGCAGGCTTGTTTAAATTGCGGTTCAGGCAAGGCTCCGGGCGGACGGATGATATTATTTTTTGTATTTTCTAATTGTCCAAAAATGTTTTTCTTTCCAATCATCACAATGGCTGACGCTATGCCCGCCCCCCAATATAAAAATTGTTTTCTTGTAATTCCTTTTTTCTCATCAGTTTCTTTGTTTGAAATCGGCATTGTAGGCACAGGCCTTTTGCATTTGAGAGGAACGCAATTCATACACATTATGCACTCGCTCTTTATGATAGTTGCGTCTTGTCTTATAGCGTTTGTAGGGCAATTGTTTTTACATTTGCCGCAAGCGTTCATACAGGCTCTTGATTTGACGCCGAAAGGCGCTTTGACCGACAAAATTCCAAGCGATGCTCCCAATGGGCAAATATATCTGCACCAAAACCGTTTCTTAAACAAAACAAAAATTATAGGAACGACGAACAAAACGAGAAATATAGTTGAATGATTAAATGATATTAGCCTTGCGTCAAAAATAAAATTTTGAGTGAAAGAATATAAATTTGAGCCTATGTTAAAATTCATTATCAAATACTCAAACACAATATCATTTGCAAAATTTAAAGCGGGGAAAAGTTTCATATATAAGAATCTTGAAAATATTGTGATAGGTTCGGCATACCATACAAATTGAAAACCCAAAACCGCCGCTATAAAAAAGAGCGTTAGCAAAATATATTTTGAAAACAGCGCTTTTGAAGGCTCTTTTTCTGTCCATTTTCTAAAAGGCTTGAATATAAAAGCGGCAAAATCCATCACAGCTCCGAAAGGGCAAAGCCATCCGCAAAACGCTCTCCCAAAAAGCAAAGCGCCGATGATAAAAACCGCGCATAAAATCAGCCCTTTAAAAAGATGAACGGAAGACAAAGCCGCTAAAAACGACATAGACGGCGAAGCCAAAAAGAAATTCAAAGACGGCAATTTGGGCGGATAACTCAAAAGGAACATAGTTGCCGCAGTAAATAGGAAAACCAATATCTGAATTGAAATTCTTAATTTTTTCATTTTATCCTCTTGTTGTTATCATTGTGTTATTGCCGCTATTGCGTTGTTGTCGTCATTGCGGGGAGACTGCGGGTCAGCCCGCAATTGACGGATGATTTTGAACTTCAAAAGAAACATAGTTGTTGTAAATAGAAAAGCCAATATCTAAATTGAAATTCTTTCCTTTCATCATTGCCGAGCGTTATTATCGGAAATCTATTTTATTTTTCAATTTTCACTTTTGAATTTGGCGAGAATAGTTTTCCAAGTCCTTTTTGCGCGCTGATATTTATATAACCTATGGATTTAGGCTCTTTGTTAAAAAATGTTTTTGCGCTGTAACTATCCGCCAAAACTCCGTCGGCTGAGGCTACTACTGTATTTTTCTTAACAACATCAGCCAAATTACCGCCGCGCGGACCATTTCTTGTGATGACTGCATTTGCGTCAATAATATAGAGGTCTGGTTTAAAAAACTCATTTAATTCATAAATGCTTTCGTCCAAATTCCAATGGCATTGTCCTCTCCCGCCGCCCATGTAGCCTATGAGATTTTTTAATCCCATAGAAAGTTGAGCCTGCCCATGATGTTTTGCCACAGGAACGCTTATTAACACATCGCAGTCAACGCCGTCTTTAATTAGCATAAAATCTTCTAATACTGCGTTTGGTCTATTAAATTTCGCGGGTAGAAATCTAAAATTATCAGTATAAAAAACTTCAGCGCCTGCGGCTTTTGCGGCGGCGGCTATTCCGGAATTTTCATAACTAGACTTTCTATCATTTAGCGTATTATCAAAAACTCTCACCGCTTTTGCCCCGCTTTCAAAACACATTTTCACTACTTCGCTTACCACTGCGGGATTTGTATTTGCCGCGTATTGAGGCGTTAAATTCCAAGACATATTCGGCTTTAATGCCACAATATCTCCTTTCTTTACAAATTTGCCCATACCCCCCAGCAATTCAACCGCTCTTCTTGTGATTGCGGACGGATTTGAGCCTGTCGCTGCCGTCAAATCAAAATCCGTTGTAATACCAGCCCTTTTATTTCTTGGATACAAGGCTTTTGTGTTTTGGGCAAAAACATTTTTTGCAGATTTTGACGATAATCCCAAAACGGCTGCCGCCGCGGCGGCTGTTTTTAAGAAAGTTTTCCTTGTCATATCCTTGCCCAAGATTTCTTTTGTTTTTTCTGCGATTTTTTCAACATTGTTCTTCATAGGCTTTTTCTCCTTTAAACATATTTTTTTTGTGGACAGTTTTAGAAAATATAACTCCGACTTCGTATAAAATTATCATAGGGACTACAAAAAGCGCCAAACTAAAAACATCTGTGGTAGGCGTAATCACTGCCGCGGCTATTATCAAAGCAAAATACGCTTCTTTTCTTTTTGAAATCAACATTTTTGGCGTAATCAACCCGATTTTTGTAAGTATAAAAGCCGCAAGCGGTATTTGAAAAATTCCCGCCCCGCATAGTAAAAGAGCCATTGTAAAAGATATATAAGACGACAAAGTTATTTGAATTGCCGAATCCGTAAGCCCCTTAGACAAAAATGTCAAAAAAGCAATCGCTTTTGATAAAACCGTCCAATACACAAAAGCCCCGCCGCATACAAAAAGTAAAAATGCTATTGCCGCCCATTTCAATATACTTATATCTTTTGCGCCTACCGCGGGTTTTATAAAACTAAAAATTTCCCAAAAAATTAAAGGGCTTGCAAAGATAAGCCCTGAAAACAAAGCGGTTTTAAGATAAATTGTTATAGATTCGGCGGGTTTTAAAATCAAAAAGTTTTCTATCAAACCTTTTGATGGGAGTTTTAATATATATAGTATTTCGTCAGAAAAGTAAAAAGCCAAGATTGCGGACATTAAAACAAAAATTATGCAACGGATAAGCCGCGTTCTAAACTCTTCAAGATGCTGGCTGACAGTCATTTTCATCAAAAATTAATCTTCCTTATCTTTTTTCAAAGGAATATCCGAATTTTCAATCTCTTTTGGTTTATCGTCATAGTCAGACTTATCGCCCATCCCTTTTTTAAACTCATTTATGGATTTGCCAAGCGACTTAGCAATTCCCGGCAATCTCTTAGCGCCAAAAAATAACAAAGCCAAAAGCAAAATAACAATCAATTCCTGAAATCCCAAACCAAACATAAACCCTCCAATTATTTTAAAAGCGCGGCATTATAGTATATTTATTACTTCTATTATATGGGCGCGGGGCAGACCAATCGTCATTGGATAGGATAGATATTTTAGGCGCGCCCTATGCGGGCAGCGATTATTATCAATTAGATTTAGCAGATGGCTATAAGTCTTTGATTTTGAAAGTATTAGCAAGCCAAATCTCAATACCGTCAACGCCAAGCATAGACGAAATCGCCGGCAATAAATTTTTTACTAATGCGCTGTCATTAGCCGCAAGGTATAACGGACTTGACGGCGTCTATAATAGAATGGAGCAAAACGCAGCAAAACAAAAAGGCAATGTTTGGGCGGGTTTATACGGCGGCGGCAAAACGGCAGATGAGTTTAGCGTCAATAGAAACAGCAACAATCTCAGTCTTGTCGTTTTGCGTTTTTTGCGTTTATAATCTTTGCGCGGCTTGCGAGAAAGTTGTTTTTTATAAAATACCGCTTGATTTTTGATACAATCTATCCACTTTCAAAAAAAGAGGGCAAATGGAGCAAGAACAGGAACTATATTTTGACAGCGGCGGACGGCTTGTTTATACCGTAAGTCAAATAAATAATGAGATAAAGGAAGTTTTAGAAGGCTCTTATCCCGCTGTTTGGATTGAGGGAGAAATTTCCAACTTCAAATCTTACAATTCAGGACATTTCTATTTTTATCTTAAAGATGAAAAATCCCAAATAAAAGCAGTGATGTTTTCTTTTGCAAATAATTCTTTGTCTTTTGAGCCGCAAGACGGCATGAAAGTTTTAGTTTTTGGGCGAATAAGCGCGTATCCCGCGCGCGGCGAGTATCAAATTATTGTCAGCCGAATTGAACAAATAGGCATTGGGGATTTGGCAAAAAAGTTTGAACAATTAAAAAAACAATTAGAACATGAAGGACTTTTTGACGATGCCCATAAAAAACCCATCCCCAGCCTTATAAATAGAATAGGCATCGTTACTTCCCAAGACGGCGCGGCTTTACGCGATATTTTGACAGTTTTAGATAGTTTGGGGGCAGAGGTTGAAGTTTTGATTTATCCATCTCGAGTGCAGGGCGGCGAGGCGCAAAAAGAAATCCCGCAGGCAATAAGATATTTGAATGCGCATCATAAAGAATTAGATATTTTGCTTGTAGGCAGAGGCGGCGGCTCTATTGAGGATTTGTGGGCTTTTAACACAGAGCCTGTGGCAAGAGCGATTTTTGATTCTCAAATCCCAATAATTTCCTGCATAGGTCATGAAACTGATTTTACCATAGCGGATTTTGCGGCGGATTTAAGAGCGCCAACCCCGTCAGCCGCCGCAGAAATGGCAGTGCGCAATAAATTGGAAATAGTAAAAAATCTACAATACGCAAAAGAAAATCTTATAGATTCAATAAACGATATCTACGATGACAATTTCCAGCAAGTTAAAAATTTTGCTCTATCAAGAGCTTTTGTCAGTCCGCATCTTATATATGAAGATAAAATTTCTTATGTAGTTCAACTTGATGATGATTTAAAATTGATTATGGACAAATTTTTATCAGCAAAACAAGAAAAACTTTCTGTAATGTCTCATCAATTAGACCTTGTCTCTCCGCTTTCTGTTTTAAAAAGAGGATATGCCGTATGCAGTGCGGACGACGGCTCAATCTTAAAAGACACAAGCGCAATTTCCGTAGGCGACAATATAACCGTGAGGCTAGCAAAAGGAAACTTTAAAGCATCCGTATCGTCATTGCAGTCTTGACTTGCAATCCCCGCGCCTCGCCGCCTGCGGGCAAGACCAGCAATCTCAAATAGGAGGGAAAAATGACAACAAATAAAAAACAATTAAATTTTGAAAAGTCTCTTGAAAGGCTTGAAACTATCACAACTGAAATGGAAAACGCCGATCCAGACTTGGACAAGGCTTTCGCTCTTTTTAGCGAGGGCATAGAATTAGTAAAATTCTGCTCGGAAAAATTAAACGAAACAAGAAAGAAAATAGAAATCCTAACAAAAGACGCGGACAAAATCATAAAGAAAAAATTTGAGGAGTAAAATCAGTCTCGTGTTGTCATTACGGAACATGCCGGCAGGCGGCGTATAAAAGAATTATAGGGGTAAAAAATGGACAATAAAACTTTAACAAAAGAACTTAAAAAAAATGCCGTTATCATCAATGCCGCTTTAAAAAAATTCTTGCCAAAAGACAATTCGCTAATATCTCAAACTATGAGATATGCCGTTTTAAACGGCGGTAAAAGACTTCGCCCTTTTCTCGTTATCACTGCGGCAGAACTTGTCGGCGGCAATATAAAATTTGTTCTGCCTGCGGCTTGCGCTTTGGAATATGTTCACAGTTATTCTTTGGTTCACGACGATTTGCCCGCTATGGATAATGACGATTTGCGCCGCGGAAAACCTACGACTCATAAAAAATTCGGCGAGGCGGCTGCGATTTTGTGCGGCGACGCTTTGCTTACCGAAAGTTTTAAACTCATAATAAAATCTCAAGCAAAAGCAGAATATAAAAATATCGCCGTCGGCGTTCTTGCGGATTTTGCGGGCTATCAGGGTATGGTTGGCGGTCAAGTTGAGGATACTCTTGAAACAGACGGTTGGAAAAAGAAACGGATAACTTATCTATCGGAAAAACTTTTAAGCATTGAGGCTAAAAAAACTTCCGCTTTGCTTACTGCAAGTTTATATACAGGCGCGGTTTTGTCCGGCGCAAATGAAAAACAAAAAGAGGCTTTTTTAAACTATGGTTTTCATATAGGCTGCGCTTTTCAAATCGCAGACGATATTTTAGATGTTTATGCAGACAAAAAACTTCTCGGCAAAAAAGGCAGCGACAAAGACAATAACAAACTCACCGCTCTTTCTCTTTTTGGCAAAGAAGGGGCTCAAGAGAAAGCGTCGTCTCATATCAAAGCCGCAAAAGCCGTTTTAAAAACCTTCGGCAAAAAAGCCGATATATTACGCGCTCTGGCTGATTATATAGTAGATAGGACATATTAAATAGACATTTCTATCGTCGTTGTCGTCAATTGCAGGCTTTGAGTTTATCATTGCGGTTTGTAAGTTTGCGGGCTTGACCCGCAATCTCCGTCAATTGACGAGATGTAGTTAATAGATATTTCGCATAACTGATATATAAAAAGTGTGATAGTATAGATATTGTCGTTGCGCGTTAACGGAGATCGTCTATTTTTATGCGTTGGCTGCGCAAGAGGTCTAATCCCGTAATGACGGCGGGAATAGTTTTTTAAAGATAGATATTAGAGAGGATGCATTAAATGTATTTGGAAAAAATCAATAATCCGCAGGACTTAAAAAAAATCGCAAAAGAAAATCTCCCAAAACTTGCAAAAGAAATCAGAGAGAAAATCATAAACGACATTTCTAAAAGCGGCGGGCATTTGGCGTCAAGCCTCGGCATTGTGGATTTAACCATAGCCTTGCATTTTGTTTTAGACGCTCCCAAAGACAAAATAATTTGGGATGTCGGGCATCAGGCTTATGCCCACAAAATCCTCACGGAAAGAAAAGACAAATTCCACACCATAAGACAATATAAAGGTTTAAGCGGTTTTCCAAAACGAAGCGAGAGCGAATACGACGCTTTCGGCGCGGGACATTCTTCAACTGCAATATCGGCGGCTTTAGGTTTTGCCGCGGCGAGAGATTTAAAAAATGAAAAATTTAAAATAGCCGCCGTTGTCGGCGACGGCTCTATGACGGGCGGTCTTGCTTTTGAAGGTTTGCAAAATGCGGGACATCTCAAAAAAGATATGCTTGTTATTTTAAACGATAATGAAATGTTCATCTCTCAAAAAGTCGGAGCCGTCGCGGGCTATTTTGCAAAATTGCTTACGGCTGGTCTTGTAAAAAAAGCGCAAGATAAAGTGATGAAAACCGTCAGCCGCTTTCATGGTTTCGGCGCGCCTTTTAACAAATTGATAAAACGGGTAAAAGTTATGTTATTTCCGGGTATGCTATTTGAGGAAATGGGTTTTACTTATATAGGACCAATTCAAGGGCATGATGTCAATAATTTAATTACAGTTTTTTCCAATATCAAAGATATGAAAGGACCCATTCTTTTGCATATCATCACAAAAAAAGGGAAAGGTTACGAGCCGGCTGAAGATAATCCGACAAAATTCCACGGCATAGGCAAATTCAATTCTCAAACGGGGGAAGTTCTCGACGAAAAGAAAAAAACTTATACGGATATTTTTGCCGACACTCTCGTTCGTCTTGCAAGAACTAATGACAAAATTGCGGCAATCACAGCCGCAATGCCGGAGGGAACGGGGCTTGATAAATTTGCAAGGGAATTTCCCGACAGATATTTTGACGCGGGTATAGCCGAAGGGCATGCCGTAACTTTTGCCGCAGGTATGGCGGCATGCGGTATGCAGCCTATATGCGCTATATATTCAACCTTTATGCAAAGGGCTTTGGACAATATAATACATGATGTCGCTTTACAAAATTTACCCGTAATTTTTGCATTAGACAGAGCGGGCATAGTGGGCGAAGACGGCGCCACACATCACGGAGTTTTTGATTTGTCTTATCTCAAATACATTCCCAATTTAATAATAATGTCTCCTGCCGACGGCAATGAATTACAGCACATGTTAAAAACCGCTTTCAATTCCAATAAGCCTTGCGTAATAAGATACCCTCGCGGCGCAGTTTGCGGCGCGCAATTAGACGGCGTTGCGTCAGTTTTGCAAATAGGCAAAGCGAAAGTCTTAAAAGAGGGCGGTGATATTTGCCTGCTTGCCATAGGCGTTCAAGCAGAACTCTGCCTACAAGCCGCAGAAATTTTAAAAAACAAAAACATAAACGCTTCAGTAATAAATATGAGATTTTTAAAACCTCTTGATGAGGAAATGATTTTGAATACTTTGTCAAAAACAAAAAATTTCATAACAGTGGAAGAAAACGCCCTCTCGGGCGGTTTCGGCGAAAGCATAAAATCTTTCCTATCAAACGCCTCTGCCAAAATAGAATCCATAGGCATTCCCGACAAATTCATAGAGCATGGCAATGCCGGCTGCATAAGAGATAAATACGGCATAAGCGCCCAAAACATAGCGGACGCCGCAATAAAAATGTTGAAATAGCCGCAGTTAAAACCGCGATGCGCGCGGCTGGCTGGACATTGTCAATTGTGAGTCCTGCGGCTTCGCGTAAAATGACTGGCAACTAATCCGTTAATTGCGGGTTTGACCCGCAATCTCCCAGCAAAGCATTTTGAAGCAAACGCATGCGCAAAGAAGTATAGCGTTGTTTTTGCGCATTGTTATAATTATTAAACAAGGATATAAAAGTTTATGAACGCGGAGATGTTAAAGATAAATCTCAATCAATCAGAAAACCCTTTGCTAAATTTCACAGCGATAGATTTTGAGACAGGCAGCATTTACAGCAATTCAGTTTGTCAAGTGGGTTTGGTCAAAGTTGTAAATGGGATTATTGCAGATACTTTTGTGGAACTTATAAGACCGCCCAATAATTTTATTAGATATGATTGGACTGAGAATTGTCATGGTATAAAGCGTTCAGATACGCAAAATGCGCCGACCTTTGCTCAAAGTTATCCAAAATGGAAGCATTTTGTAGAAAATCAAATTCTGGTTGCCCATAATATGAGATTTGATTATGACTGCCTAACAACTTGCCTAAGAGATTTTTGCAATATAAATATGTCGTTTAAAACATATTGCACAATGAATATATGGCGCGGAGCCTTTAAGAGCGCCTCGCTTGCAACTTGTTGCCGAGAAAACAATATAGAATTAAAAAATCATCACAATGCTTTAGCCGACGCTGCGGCTTGCGCAGAATTATTTATATTGGCAGTCAAAAGCGGCAGAATTTTGAAATCCTCTCCCCGCAAGACTTATCGGACTCCATAAAGCAAATCATTGCGAAGTATTTGAAAAAAGTTAAATAAATAAAAAAGCAATGCGTAATTTTCGCGCAAAATTGCAGAATCCAAAACGACAAGAGAAAATCATGAAAAACAAAACGGGAATTGTCTTTTACAAAAACAGAGTTGAAGTTAGATTGGAAGAAAATACTTTGTGGCTGACGCAAAGCGAGATAGCGAAATTATTTGATGTTGATAGGTCGGGTATTACAAAGCATATCAATAATATCTTTGCCGCCAAAGAATTGAGTCAAAAAAGCAATGTGCAATTTTTGCACATTGCAAATTCAGATAAACCAATTAAATTTTTTAATTTAGATGTGATTATTTCAGTCGGATATAGAATTAATTCTCAAAAAGCAACGCAATTTCGCATTTGGGCTACCAATGTATTAAAAAAACATTTAATTGACGGCTATACTATAAATGAAAAGCGGCTGCAAGAGGCGCAGAATAAATATAAAGAATTGCAAAATACTCTTGCATTGTTTTCAAAAAACATAAGTAAATCCGAAAATGTCTCTGATGAGGCAAAAGGCATATTGCAAGTTATAAGCGGTTATTCAAGGGCTTTGGATATCTTGGATAAATACGACCATCAGCAATTAAAAATACCAAAAGGCGGTAAAGAAGACTTTAAAATCACCTATGAGAAAGCATCAGAAATTATAAATGTAATAAGAGCGGATTTTAAGTCTGATTTATTTGGGCAAGAAAGGGGCGATAGTTTTAAGTCAAGTATAAAGGACATTTATCAAACTTTTGACGGAGAAGAAGTTTATAAGTCTGTCCAAGAAAAAGCCGCTAATTTATTATATTTCATAGTCAAAAATCATTGCTTTAACGATGGCAATAAGAGAATAGCCGCAACAATATTTATAGTCTATTTACAGAAAAACAAGATTTTAATTGATAAAAACGGCGTAAGAATAATAGACGACAATGCTTTAGCCGCTCTAACGCTAATGATAGCCGAAAGCGATGCGAGGGAAAAAGATATGATAATCAAAATCGTTGTGAATTTATTGAATGTGTAAAAATTTTAAACAAAAACTATGTGCGGCGAAGCCGCGATACACGCGACTGTCTCTAAGTTAAGCGCAGAACGGGAAGGTCGCTTTGCCTTTTGGCGTCTTTTGGCAGAATTTGTCTGCTTGGATAGCGCTGCTATAAGCGCAGACAAATTCTGCCAAAATACGCTCAAAATGCTTCGCGGAAGTAAAACAAATCAAGGGCAGTTATGCTGTTGTCTTTGCCGTCTTTTCTCTCTCCTCTTTTCTATCTGTCTTTATCAATGCGTCAAATCATTTAAAAATGACGCCGAAAACAAAACAACAGCAACGGCTTTCTCGCAAGTTTCGCAAGTTTCAGAAACGCAAGTAACGCAAAACGACAAGACTAACTCTGTATTACCATTGTTTTTGCCGTTTTGCGTAACTTGCGTGGTCGTTGCCGTTGTCGCTATCCTCTTTTGCGAAACTTGCGAGAAGACTTTGTCGTTGTCGTCGTTGTTGTTCTTGCCGTCATTCCCGAGCGTCTCTATCGGGAAACCAAGTTAAAATGTGAAGCAATCATTGTCTTTTGCCGTCATTCCCGAGCGTCTCTATCGGGAAACCAAGTTAAAATGCAAAGCAGTCATTGTCTTTCGCCGTCATTCCCGAGCGTCTCTGTCGGGAAACCAAGTTAAAATGCAAAGCAGTCATTGTCTTTCGCCGTCATTTCCGAGCGTCTCTATCGGGAAACCAAGTTAAAATGTGAAGCAGTCATTGTCTTTCGCCGTCATTTCCGAGCGTCTCTATCGGGAAACCAAGTTAAAATGTGAAGCAGTCATTGTCTTTCGCCGTCATTCCCGAGCGTT
>JAITTG010000103.1 GCA_031287095.1 Candidatus Parendomicrobium reticulitermitis
CAATTTGCTCTAAGAATTTGAAACTATATTCCTCCTTTTCGGTGTCATTTCTTATGATATTTCACACATATTTATATCATCACTTTCGGTGTCATTTTTAAATGATTTGACACGACGACGACCGACACACACGGTAGTAGTAGCACACGGCATAGCAGAGTTTAATCTTTTATAACAAATTAAAACCCGCCTTTTGTTATGAAACTTATGGCTATGGGACCAAAAATTACTATGAAAATGGTGGGAAAAATGAATAATACTAATGGGATTAGAATCTTTACTGGCGCTTCTTGCGCTTTTTTTTCGGCTTTATAGGCTTTTTCGTCGCGTAATTGTTGCGCCAATCTTTCTAATGTGTCGGACATTCCTACGCCGGCATCTAATGCTAAATTGACCGTTCTCACAAAAGAGCGTAATTCTTCAACGCCGCATTTTTGCGACATATCAAGTAAAGCGTTTTTCTTGTCATAGCCGAAAGAGATTTTTAATATCGCGCAAGAGAACTCATCTGATAATGGTCCTTTGAGAATTTTTGTTATTTTGTCCGCCGCGCTAAAAAAGTCTGAACCAGATTCTAACATCACGGAAAGCAAATCGGCAAAGTCGGGCAATTGCTTACTTATTGCCGCCTTCTTTTTGCTTGCCATCTCCTTTATATATAGGTATGGCAAAGCGGAAGAAATAGCCGCCGCAATAAGAATAAAAAATAAATCCGTTGTGATAATGAGCATACAAATAATAATACCCGCCGCAGCGGCAAAAATTTGCATCGCCAAAAATTGGTGAGTATTTAATTTTTCATAAAACCCGCCCAGCATTATGAAATCTTTGTATAGTTTGTCCATATATGCTTTTAATTTGGGATGTTTTATTTTTGTAAGGCGCGCGCCTAACTTGTCCGCATATCTTAAAATTGACGGCATAAAAGAAATTGTTTTTTTATCGCTTGCGGCATTATAAACTTGCCCTTCCCTTTCTATGCTTTTGAGATTGCCCAAAAGACATTTGGCGAAAAAAAATGCTCCTATTGACGCGCATAAAACAATTAGTATTATCATAGGTCTATCTCCGTTAATTTTCTAATTACAAAAGAGCCTATCAAAATCATTATCATCACTAATAAGAGTAAGAAATTGCCAGCTATGGTGGTAAAAAGAACGCCTATCATATCAGGCTGCATTGCATACATAATGAGAATGATTAAAAAAGGGATGCAACTGACCACGGTTCCAGAAAGTTTTCCCTGCGAGGTTAGCGCTATGGTTTTATTTTTTATACTTATCCTTTGAGTTGCGGATTTTATAATCTTATCAAAAATGCCCGACAAACTTGCGCCGGAATCTTTTGAAAGCATTATAGTGTCTATCATAAATTTGAATTCTTTACTTTTTGCTCTTGACGAGACAGCGCTCAAAACAGCGTCAAAATCCACGCCGAGCGCAAGTTCGTCGGATATTTGGACAAATTCACTTTTGATTGGCTCCTTTAATTCTTCGGCGGCGACAGACATAGCGTTTTGCAAAGATTGTCCCGCCAAAACCGCGCTTTTTATAATTGAGAGAGACTCTATCACTTGCAAATCTATCAAGTCAGCGGTCTTTTTAGCCTTCTTGCTTTTGATGTTCCAATCGGCATAAATATATAGACAAGAACCAATCAAAGCAAAAATCATATTGCCCAAAACTATTAAAAGCGCTAAAAATATAATCATAGCGATTACTAATCTCTGTCTTTTTGGCGGCAATTTGGCATATTGCTCTTTTATTGATAGGCGGGGAAGATGCCCTTTTTTCTCGCTTCTATCAGACGCTTTTTTGTTTATATAATCGCCGATATATTTAACAATCGCATATACGCTTATGCTAAAACAAATTGAAAAAAATAATATCAACATTTACGCCTCCTTTGTTATATAAAAAAAGACCGCTGTTGTTTTTGCGCTGTTGCCTTCTTGTCGCTTTCCTCATTTAGTTTTTGGCGGAATACTTATTTATAATATTCATAATTTCCTGCTTGTTTTGCGCGGCTTGATTGGCGGAATCTCTTGATATGGATTTAGAAATATCTGCGGCTAAATCTGACATTCTGATTGTCTTAGAATTAATTTTTTCATTGTCGCCGATAGGACGGATAATAAATTTTAAAGCGCCTTTTTCTCCCGCAAGCAAAATTATTTGCGCTTCTTCAATAGTTACAGCCGCAGTGATCGCGCCTTTGGCGTTATCATTATCTTTCTTTTTTTGGTTTGAGCCGCCAAGATAATTATCGTCAACAGCCAAAACCAAAATATCTTGCGCAATGACAAAAGACGATTCTTGACTTTTATTGTTGTTGTCGCTGTAATCAAGAACGCTCAAAATATCTATCCTATTTCCCGGCTTTAAAACCGAAGTGTTTTCATTATCAAAATTGATAACCAAAGCCTTATGAGCGTCGGGTATGATATGGGCTATGCCCGTCTCATTATTTGTGTCCGACACTTTGGCGGGCAGGATTTGTTCTCCTTCATCAATAGCGGCAAGCGCCATATATACGCTTTTACCTTCTTTGGAAAACATTTTGTCCAAAGAATTAAAAGCGCGGGGCTGTCTGTATCGTTTAGGGATGGCAATTTCAGACAACATTTCTTTTTTAATAAGCGCTCCTTGCGCGATAGGCTGATTGGCTATCACAACTTGGATGGGTTCGTCCTTAGATTTGTATTGATTTTTTAAATTGGCAAGATAAAGATAAGAAAACAAAGCCGTCAAAACTGCAAACAAAATAGCAATCAATAAAGTTTTTTTCATTTTATATCTCCTTTTTCATCTTATCACTCTTCTACGGGAGAGAGCGCCGCAACACGGCAGGCAAGGGATGCAAAGCGCCTCTTTTTGCATATTAAATGCGTAGATATAAAACTATTTTTTTGTTTTTTTATTGCGTCTATCGTCTTTATAATGAGTCCAATTTCTACATTAATTTTATTTTATCTGTTCAATTATGCTAAAGGCTTATAAAATCTAATATATAATAACAACTAATAAAAAAAGAGATTGTGGGGCAAGCCCGCACTAACACGGACGCGAAACAAGCGCGCAATTGATAATACAAATACAGATGAATAATAAATAAATGTAGAGACGCGCTATATGCGCGTCTCCCTAAAAAACGCGAAAAAATTTGAAACCCGCCC
>JAITTG010000001.1 GCA_031287095.1 Candidatus Parendomicrobium reticulitermitis
ATATTTTCAGGGTTTAGCGTCAACGGCGGATTTAAAATAAAGTTCGGCGCATTAGAAAGAAGACCAATCCCCGAAAAGCCCGAACCCGAGCCGGAACCAGAACCAATCCCAGAACCCGAACCCGAGCCAGAACCTGAGCCGGAGCCTGAAGAAGAAGAAGAGGAAGAAGAGTCTGCGCCCAAAGACGATTTGTCAGCATTAGACAATTTAGACGAAGAGACGATAGCGGCATTATTAGCGGAACTTGAAGAGATAAAACCCAAAGAAGCAGAAAAGAAAATGATAGAAGAAGCGCAAGAAAGGCGCAAAAACTTATTGCAATCGTTTAGATTGTCGGCTGCGACATTTAAAAGCGCGAGTTCAGTATTATCAGACCAATCCAAAATAGATATAGGCAAATTAGCGGAGAGTTTAAAAGCCTACGATTACAAAAAAATCACAGTAGAAGGACACACAGATTCCAGCGGCATAGCCGACAAAAACCGCGTATTATCGCGCCAACGCGCCAAAGTGGTATATGACGAGTTAATAAGACGCGGCATTCCAAGAAGCAAATTAAACTATGTAGGTTTCGGCTCCCTAATCCCAATAGCCCCCAACGCCGCCCCCAAAGGCAGAGAACAAAATCGAAGAGTTGAAGTGTTCGTAGAGTAACGACAACGACATATAGGCGCGGCAAAGACGCGATTACGCGGCTTTACCGCAGTTGCTAGATTGATGGTTAATTTGAATATGGCTTATATTTTCTACACCGCGCAGGTCAAACCCGCAACGAATAGCAAGTCCACAATAACAACCTTATATTCTTACATTTTTTGTATATCAATTATGCAAGAGGTTTAATGATAAATTCATTTGAGGCGGGCAGACGCATGGGTCTGCCCTTACGAAAAATGCGTTTGAAATTGTTTCGGCTTTCGCGCATAATGTTGCTCTGTGTTGTCGTTCTTTGCGAGAGAAGCCGTTGTAGTTTTTATCTGACTTTAAAAATTTTATGCAACTGAGGCATTATGCGGACATTTGAGATTTGTTTTGAAGTTGTCTCGTAGAATTGAAAAAGGTTTGATAATTTGGGTCTGTCTTTATTTAAAGACGGCTGTAGTATAAGAGGAATGTTTTTGTTTATCTTTTTGATTATTTCAGAGGCTTTTTTGAGTTCCGCTCTCTTTGTTGTTTTTGCGATTACTATTTTTACAAAGGCTTTTTTGCCCGCGCTTTTTAGAAATTCCCGATGTTTTTTCCAAAAGTTTTGTCCGCAGTGCGACGGGAGTTTAAAATCCATAGAAACTATATCGCAAAATTTTATTATCTTTTTTAATTTGTCGGGCAGAGTTCCGTTTGTTTCAAGATAGATTTTAAAATTTTTCTTTTTAAGTTTCGGTAAAAAATCTTTTAGAAAATCAGCATAAATAAGAGGCTCGCCGCCCGTGAAAGATATATGACGGCATTTATTTTTTTTGGAAAGAGCGTTGATGGATTTTAAAATTTCATCAGCGCTCATTTTTTTTGTTTTGCGGTTTATTTTTCTTGAAATAGGAGTGTCGCAATAAGAACACTTTATATTGCAGCCGGCAAATCTGACAAAAATTTGAGCGAGTCCCGCATAAACAGCCTCGCCTTGATATGAAAAGAAAATCTCGTCAATAGGAACTGTAATAGTTTTTTTAAAGAGCTGGATCATTTAAGTTTGCCTCTTTAAACCCTTTGGCGCGCAATTTGCAAGAATCGCATGTTCCGCAAGGTTTTTTTAAACCATTGTAACAAGACCAAGTATATTGATAAGGAGCGTTTAGTTTTGTTCCTAATTTGATTATTTGAGCCTTTGAAAGATGGATAAGCGGAGACTCAACTTTGATTTTGAGATTTAAAGATTTAATTAAAGCGTTATAAGCCTTGATAAATTGCGGTCTGCAATCGGGATAACCGCTAAAATCAAGAGCATTAGCCCCGATAAAAATACTGTCCGCTTTAATAGACTCGGCAAAAGAAAGTCCATAGGAAAGGAAAATCGTATTGCGTCCCGGAACATAGGTCGGCGGGATAAGAGCGCCAATCCGTTTATTTGTCGGAACTTTTTTGTTTTTATTTGTGAGAATGTCTTTTGACCAAGGAAGTTTTAAGCGGGCTATTGAATAATTTACTTTTGCCGTTTTTGCTATTTTGATTGCGCTGTTTAATTCTCTTTTGTGCCTTTGCCCATAATCAAACAAAAGACAATGGCATTGATACCCTTTTGACTTTGCATAATAAAGGCAGGTCGTAGAATCCAAACCGCCGGAAAATAAAATCACTGATTTTTTCATTTTGTTTCCTTTATCCCTCCGCGCCCAGCGCGTCATTCCCGAATGTTTAGCCCAACGCGTCGTTTACAAATGCCTCGCTCAGCGCGTCGTTTCCAAATGTCTCGCCTATCGCGTCATTCCCGAGTGTCTCGTCCAGCGCGTCATTCCCGAATGTCTCGTCCAGCGCGTCATTTCCGAGTGTCTCTGTCGGGAATCTATTTTTGCCTTTGTCTTTTTTAACTTGGATTCCCGATAACGAATTTCGGGAATGACGAATAAGAGGCTTTTATCCTATTTTCAATCGGGTTGAGTACAAACTCAAACCCTGCAAATGACGGAGAAAAAAACGACGGAGATTGCGGGTCAATCTCGCAATGACGACAAGTCGGACGACAGATTAGAATCTGCAATGACGATAAGTCAGATAACAAATTAGATCGCGCAATGACGGACTATGACGATGATGACGCGATTGCGCTGCTTGTTTCGCTTTCCCAAACTTCCACTTCCGCTATTTTTGCGGTTTTGCTTTGATATTTTTTTAATTCGCTGTAAATAAACGCCGCTATGTTTTCCGCTGTGGGATTTATTTTGTTAAATGGGGGGATTTCATTTAGACATTTATGGTCTAAATAAAGCATTGTCTTGTCCAATGCCGCTTTTATATCCGTAAAATCTAAAAGCATTCCGGTCTTGTCCAATTTTGAGCCGCTAAAAGCCGCTCTTACTTTCCAATTATGTCCATGCAAATTTTCGCATTTGCCCTTATAACCTCTTAAAAAGTGGGCGCCCGCGAAAGTTTTTGTTGATGAGACTTGATATTTCATGATGGCTCCTTCGTCATTTATTCTTTACCATTCCGTTTATTTTTGCCATTCGTCTATCGGATAAGTCTGAAACCCGCACATACAAAAGTTCGGTTTTTTTTGTTTTTGCATTCCTTTCGTTGTCGTCGCCGTTTTTGTCGTCTTGTCTTTTAGCGGGGCAAGCCCGTAAATCCGCCTTATTCTAAAGTTATCTTTTGGGGTTTGGGGATTTTTTGTCCGAAAAAGACGCCGCCGAGTTTTTGAAATTTTTTGGGATTGTCGCTTGTGTAAAATGTCAAAATTGCCGCGCGCTTTTTGTTTGAAAATAAATTTTTTTCATTTAAAACTCTTTTGATTTCGCAAGAAACGGCATTGGCGGAATCAACGATTTTTATATTTTTGCCTATGACTTTTTCTAAAACTTTTCTTAATAGGGGATAATGAGTGCAGCCTAAAAGCAAAGAATCTATTTTTTTATTTATCAGCGGTTTTAAATATATGTCCGCCGTCTCTAATGCTATTCTTGTATTTGTCCATCCTTCTTCTACTATCGGAACAAATAACGGGCAGGCTTGCTGATAAACTAATGCCGATTTTGAAATTTTGTTTATGCTCTTTTTATATGAATTGCTATCTATCGTTCCTTGCGTGCCTATGACGCCTATTTTGTTTGCGATTGTCGCGGCAATTGCCGCTTTTGAACCCGGCTCTATTACGCCGATAACGGGGATTTTTAACATTTTCTTGATTGTAGGCAAGGCATGGGCTGTCGCCGTATTGCACGCTATAACAAGCATTTTTATTTTTTTAGACGCAAGAAATGCGGCTATATCTTTTGAAAACCTAATCACTGTCTCGGGCGATTTTGAACCATAGGGAACATGAGCGCTGTCGCCGAAATATATTAAATTTTCACAAGGAAACATTTTATGGACGGCAGACATCACTGTAAGCCCGCCGAAACCTGAATCAAAAATTCCTATTGGGTTATTGTTCATAATTATTCCTTTGTCGTTATTACAGTCTTTGGGTTTGTTGTTGCAAACTTTGTGTTTATCAATTGCGGGCTTCAAGTTTGCGGTTCAAGCCCGCAATGAACGGCTAATTTTTGTTTCCATAAGACTTGCGGGGAATTAAATCGTTCCAAATAGGCGGTCGCCGGCATCGCCGAGACCCGGAAGTATATAGCCTTTTTCATTTAATTTTTCGTCTAATACCGCCGTATATATCGGGATTTCAGGATGAGTTTCATAGAGATGATTGACGCCTTCAGGCGCAGCCACTAAACATAATAATTTTATATTTGAACAGCCTGCGGCTTTTAATTTGTTTAATGCGTCGGCGACGCTTCCGCCTGTGGCAAGCATCGGGTCTATTAAAATCACATCCATATTGCTTGCATCTTTTGGAATTTTGAAATAATAAGTATTGGGTTTAAGAGTTTTCTCGTCTCGATAAATACCGATATGTCCGACTTTTGCAGACGGCACTAAATTTAAAATTCCGTCAACCATGCCTATTCCGGCTCTAAGTATCGGCACTAAAAGCATTTGATGATTATAGACTTCGCAATCCGCTATGCCTACGGGCGTTTCAACTTTCTTTCCAATAAGGGGAATATCTTTTGTGATTTCATAAGCCATAAGCATGGCTACTTCATTGACGAGAGATTTGAATTGCGGCGAGGGCGTCGTCTTATCTCTAATGCTTGCTAATTTATCCTTGATTAAAGGATGAGATACGATATGAAGATTATTGTGTTTTGTTTGCATTTAATATCTCCTTTTTTCATTATTTATTCTATCCTTGTATGGGCGGATTTGAAACCCGCGCCATACGAGGATTTGGTTTTTTTGTTTTTTGTCGTTTTTCTGTTTTTGTCGTTTTTCCCTTTATGTATAAGACGCGCTCCGCGAAGCATTTTGAGCGTATTTTGGCAGAATTTGTCTGCACGCGTATAGCGGCGCTATCCACGCAGACAAATTGTGTCAAAAGACGCCAAAAGGCAAAGCGACCTTCCCATCGCGCTTAACTTAGAGACAGTCGTGTGTAATCGCGGCTTCGCCGCACCTTATTGTCTGCACGCGTATAGCGGCGCTATCCACGCAGACAAATTGTGTCAAAAGACGCCAAAAGGCAAAGCGACCTTTCAGCCGCGCTTAACTTATAGCCAGTCGTGTGTATCGCGGCTTCGCCGCACCTACATTTTGGATTTTTGGGGGATTATGATGTTTAGGATAATGCCCACTATCGCTGAAAGACCTATACCGCTTAATATAAATGTGTCGGTTAAATGAACTTTTAAATTGCCTATGCCGCAAGTTAAAATCAAGGCTGTTATAATCAAATTGCGGGGTTTTGTTAAATCCACTTTGCCCTCTATCATTGAGTTTAAACCTACCGACGCTATTACTCCAAATAATAACATCATAATGCCTCCCATGACGGGAGCGGGTATTGTTGAAAGCAGCGCGTTTAATTTTCCGCAAAAAGCCAAAATGATTGCCGTGATTGCCGCTATGCGCATATAAATAGGATTAAAGGCTTTTGTCAACGCTATCGCGCCTGTGACCTCAGAATACGTAGTGCTGGGAGGTCCGCCAGCAAAAGTTGCAAACATTGTTCCTATTCCGTCTCCAAGAAGAGTTCTATGAAGTCCGGGATTTTTTAAAAAATCTTTTCCTGCGACTGAAGATATTACGATAATATCTCCTATATGCTCTACGGCTGGGGCGATAGCGACTGGAACTATAAATAAAATCGCCGCTAAATCAAGAGAAGGAATAGCGTATTTGCCTGAGGCTATAGCGGCAGTCCACGGTATTTGAAACCAAGAAGCGTTTATGACCGGCGAAAAATCCACTTTGCCGATAATCAAACAAAAAACATATCCGGCAAAAACCGCTATCAAAATTGATATAAGTTTTAAAAAGTTTTTGCCCCATATATTTATGGCTATGGCGGCGGTAAGAGAAACTAAAGCGGATATTAAGGCAAGCATCTCAAAACCATTTCCAAAAGTTACAGCGCTTCCCGTAGCGACTGGAGCGAGCGTTAACCCGATTACTATGATGACCGGTCCTGTGACAACCCTCGGAAGAAATTTGTCTAAAAAATTTAAGCCCCAAATTTTAAAGCATAGCGCCATAATACAAAATACCAAACCGCTGACCGCAAGAGCGCCAAGCGTTGCGCTTACTCCATAGAGTCCTATTGCCTCTTTGATTGGCGCAATGAAAGCGAAAGAACTTCCGAGAAATATAGGAACCGTAAATTTTGTGACGCCTTGGAAAATAAGCGTCGCTATTCCCGCCGCAAATAGCGCTAATGCGGGGTCTAAACCAGTTAAAAGCGGAACTAAAACAAGAGCGCCAAAAGCTACGCATAACATTTGAGCGCCTACTGCAACAGTCTTAATCATTTTTATGTCTCCTTGTGTCCCGCATGTCCTTGCAGACAATATGGGGTTATTAACTGCATTAAACACTTTCAGTGTTTAGGTGT
Source organism: Candidatus Parendomicrobium reticulitermitis (assembly GCA_031287095.1). Taxonomy (GTDB): domain Bacteria; phylum Elusimicrobiota; class Endomicrobiia; order Endomicrobiales; family Endomicrobiaceae; genus Parendomicrobium; species Parendomicrobium reticulitermitis. Next base: position 6,593 of record JAITTG010000001.1, read on the forward strand.
AGCGATTGATTTTAGATGCGGGCTTGCTTTTGCAATATTCGTCTTTTGCCTCAAAAACGCTCCGCGAGGAGATTGCGGTTCAAGCCCGCAATGACGACAATAAATTTAAAAGCCCTTTTTTGTTTTTTCATTGTCATTGCAAGTTTTGAGTTTATCATTAGACCTCTTGCATAACTTGGCATACAAAGAATGTAAGAATATATCTATTGTCATGCCGAAAATCGCCCACAATGCGTCATTGCTGAAAGTTGTTATCGGAAATCCAAGTTAAAAAACAACGGCAAATGGATTCCCGACAAAGACGCTCGGGAATGACGGATGCGCGCAATGATAATGCGCATCTATTTTATATGTCGGTTGCGCAAGAGATCTATTGAGCCTTTGAGTTTGTCATTAGTCATTGCGGTTCAAGTTCGCAATGACGATTACTTTTTTGCATACCTATCTTTTCTTGCGAAATATCTGACTATGCCTTCATAAACGGCGTCGGCTACCAAAATTTGAAAAGCGCTTGTTCTGAGTTTTGCTTCTTGAGAATAATTGCTTATAAAAGCCGATTCAACTAAAACTGCCGGCATCTCTGCGCCGCGTAAAACATAAAAGCCCGCTTGCTTTACTCCTCTGTTTTGTATTTTGAGTCTTTTTGGAGTTTCTGCGGCTATAAAAGAGCTGAGTTCTGCGGCTTCATTCATATATTCATTTAAAGTCATAGACCAAAACATTTTTTGAAGGTTAGTTTTCTCTTTTTCGCTTTTACTTTCAAGTTCTATGACTGAGTTTTCTAAATTTTCCGTCGCCAAAGCCTGAGGATCTGTGGCTTTTTCCGATAAAAAATATATCTCAAACCCGTCCACGCTTCTGTTGATATTGGCATTGCAATGTATTGATATAAATAGGTCTGCGTGAAGTTTATTTGCAATTTCAGCGCGCGTTCCCAAAGGAATAAATCTATCGTCAGACCTTGTCAAAATTGTCCTGTATCCGCCGTCTTCGTCTAAAAGTTTTTTTAATTCATAGGCTATGGCGAGAACTACATCTTTTTCATTTGTTCCGCCCGCGCCTATTGCGCCTGGGTCCTGTCCGCCGTGTCCAGGGTCTATCACTATTATTTTTCTCTCATTGGCTTTTTTAACAGTTTTATTCATAGATCCCGACCATTCGTTTTGGACTATCTCATAATTGTTTTTGACATTTGAAGATGGGGCGTCTGTTTTTGAAAATAAACCGATTAAATCGTCCGCGCCGCCGCTATCGTTATTTTTTGTATTCATTATTTTTGCAGAGCCTAAAGATTCTGTGGGAATTAGAAAAGCGCTTACATCGTCGTATTCGCTCGCTATTCTATTTGAATTTTCAGAAGAATAAGCGGTCGTTATATCAATAGGCTCTTTATGCTCTACAAGAATTGAAATTCTATCGGGCTTTGAAAGTTTAGCGGTTTTGATTCTTTTTGGAGTTTGAGATAAATTGATTTTTACCGAAGCCAGCCGCCCGCCGTCTTCATAAATTATGTCTTTTACCACTCCGTTTGCGACATTGACGCGCTCATTTTTGATTTTGCCTTTCATGATGTTTAATACTACGGCATTTGTGGTTTTTGAAATAGAATAAGGAAGAGGCTCTGTAAGATGTATAACTATTTGAGTGCTTTCAGGTCTTGTGAAATATCTTGCAGGCGCGATATTGAGGCGGCGGTCTATTGTGAGAACTAAATTTCTGGCGTCCCATTTAGCGTCGGATTGAACGATGTCGGAAAATTCGTCAAAATTAAATATGTCTGCGGAAATAAAAACATCATTTCCTATAAGGCGGGACGGCTCGCTTACTTTTTTGCGTTTTTTGTCAAGATATATAGAATTATCGTCTATTTTTATATCTATTTTTCTATTGTTGATATAAAGGCTCGCTATAGCGCTAATCGGTTTCCATTCCAAAAAAGCGCCGTATAAAATAGCCAAGTCTCTTAAAGATAAGACGGAAGAACCTGAATTGATTACGGATACCAAATCCGAACTTTTTACTCCGTCAATTATTACGGTAGAGCGGCGGGTTCCGTTATTTTGAGCGGAATTTAGAGGATAAGAAAAGAAAGACAGAAATATAAAAAATATCAACAAAAATCGTATTGTTTTTTTCATTTTGTTTAGAAAAAGTCTCCGCATTTTAAAAAATATCCCCCTTTTGCATTTTGCGCCGTAGAGGGGGATATTTTAAATTTGTCTATTTGCTTTATTTTTTTTCGCCGCTATATTCTTTTAAAGCATATTCGCTTGTATTATGTATTTCCAAAAAACTTTTCTTAAATTTTCTTCTTATGATTTCAAATATGAACGCCGACAAAATCAATAGCGCCGCGCCGAGCATAAAGAAAAAGTGCGGAAGAAATATATTCCAACAGAAAACGCCGTATTTAGACAATATAAAAAGCGCGATAAATCCGCTTCCTATATTGGTATAGAATAAATCTTTTTTTCTATATCCTATCAAGATTAACATTGCGGCAATAAAAACAAATAGAGAATTAACCGCTATGAACGGTATAACGGTTGATGAAATAGCGATGCATGAGACTATTAAAACTACGGTCAAAACGCTTTCTATAATACTGTTTTTTCGCGCAGGATTTGCAAAGAAAGAAGTTAAAAACATGACCGACAAAATCACCACCGCTATATGAGTCAATTTGTTTGCGGAATTTCCTATATCAACTATATCAAAAACCAATTTTCCAGCGTCTGAAACAAAAAAAGTATAAGTCATCAAATAAGCGCTTAAACAAATTATAAACATTCCTACTTTTTGAAAAATTTCAGCCGCAGGCATTGCGGGCTTTGCAAATTCATTGATTTTTCCAAAACAAAAGAAAAATAATCCGAATATGTAATATGCAAAAGGGTATATTGAGGCGCTTACATAGATAAATTTATCTTCAATAAGTATAAAAAAACTAAACCAAATTATAAGCAATACTGAGGATAATAAAGACATAGGTTTTGATTTGAAAATATAAGCGAAAGGCAAAATGGCGCTAATCCATAAAAGAATAAGATAGTGAAAATTAAAATCAGGGTTTGAAGAATATACAGAAGCCGTTGTGAAAACTAAATTTCCAAACAATATTATGCTTAAAAAAAACAATAAAATAGAAATTTTAGGGCGCGGTTTGACAGATCTAAAATAATAGCCTAATGAAGCCGAGATAAAAGTCAAAATTATTAAAGCGGCTACGCGAATTCCATCGGGAATTACATCCCATTTAAGCAAAACAAAATAAATGATTGCCGCAGATGCGGCAATGCCTAATACGATGGAAATAATTTCAATGATTTTCTTTTTTGATTTTGAGATTGGATTATTATGATGTTTTTGCATTTCCTGCGCTTGTTGACGAGTGATAATTCCTTCCTTTATCCACAATTCAATTTGTTTGTCCATTTTTAATCCTTATTTATTTTTTAGATTTGGTTTGTAAAGCGGCGGGATTATACTAAAAAACGCATAGAAAATACATATAGATTTGAAAAATGGGCAATAAAAAAGCCGCCATTATCAATGGACGGCTAATCCGCCGCCTGCGGGCTTGACCAGCAGGCGGCGAAAGAAGAAGTTTTCCTTAATAACCTAAATTTTCTCCTACTATTATGACTTTCATTCTGCCCGGAACTTTGCTCATTCTTGTTTGGACTGTAAAAGAGCAAACGGATTCGTCCGATTTGCAATCTTGGCAAAATCCTGTGGAAGCGCAGGCTGTCTTTGTCAGAGAGAGTCTTGCCGCATTAAGAGGAGAGGCGTGATTTTTGACGCGCAAATAGGCTTCTTCTAAAGTTTTACAAATTTTGTTTATGCCTGCGATTACTATTACGCTTTTAGGACCGAAAGTCATAGCCGCGACTCTATTGCCAAATCCGTCCGTATTTATCAAAACGCCGTCTTGAGAGATGGCATTTGTGCTTGTTAAATACACATCGGATAATAAGGCTTTGCGCGATAATTCGGCTCTTTCTTGCGGGTCTTTTGCTTTATCTCTGTCTATGACTGTAAAACCCTCTTTATAAATTCTCTCTTGCATACCAATTTCCACAAGCGTCATAGAGCCGCCCCAACTGACTACAGAACCTTTTGGAATTAAAGAAATCGCTTTTTCAACCGCGTCTTTTGCATTCTCAACAAAATAAGCGTCAAACTTTCTTGACTTTAAATTCTCAACTACTTTTTGGGCTATTAAAGCCCCTCTTTTTTCAAATACTGTCGGCATTTTATTCTCCTTTTTCATATTTTCCCTCTCTTGCGCTGCATCCCTCGCCCTCTTTTTAAGGACATGCTTTTCAAAGTCTCTCTCCTATAGGAGAGGGGGCAAGAGGTAAAGAGACAAATACGGGGGAGAGGGTGTCGCGAAGCGACAAGTGAGGGACGCAAAGCGCCCCTTGTGTCCCCGCATAGCATGCGGCAATGCGCAGAATAAATTCATCCGCAAGGCGCGCAAACTCTTTTCATACGCAATGACGACTAACAATATCAGATTGTGTGTCAATCTCACAATTGACGACAGTTTTTAGAGAGACCTTTTTTGTAATTCATACATCACAATCGCTCCTGCAATTGCCGCATTTAAGGATTGGGCTTTGCCTGTCATATCAATCTTAAATTCAAAATCGCATTTTACAATTGTTTCTTTTCTTAATCCGTCCGCTTCGCTGCCTATAAAAAACGCTGATTTTTCAATCAGTTTTAGTTTTGTTAAACTTGTTTTTGCTTTTAGAGAACTTGCAAAAGTAGCCGCATTTGCTTTTTTTAATCTTCCAAATAATTCGTCAATATCTATCTCATCAATCGCAGGGACATTAAAAATAGACCCCATAGACGCTCTAATAGTCTTATCGCTATACAGATTTGCGCTTGTTTTGGAGATAAAAACAGCCGACATATCAAAAGCGTCGGCGCAACGGATTAGGGTTCCAAGATTTCCCGGGTCGCTTATATTTTCTAAAACAATAAAGTTTTTCCCATTTTTTAGAATATCGTCAATAACAAATTTTTTCTTTTCTACTACGGCAACAATGCCTTGCGGGTTTTGCGCAGAAGACAATTTCTTTATGACTTTGTCAGAAACAGTGATAATTTCAGCGTCATATCCGGCTTTTCTGCCGCTATTGCATGTTTTTTTACCGTCATTGCGGGCTTCTTTTGTTGTCATTGGTATTGACCTATTGCCGTACGGGTAGGGACAGACCCGCGCGTCTGCCCTGTATTGCGGTTCAATCCCGCAATGATGCAAAGACGAGAATAAATCAACATTGTCTTTAAAATTCTCAGAAATAAAAATATACTTGATTTTCCAATCATTTTTTACTTCGTCAATAATCTTTTTGCCCTCAACAAGAAAAAGCCCCGTAAGGGCTTGTTCTTTTTTTTCTTTAAGTCCGCAAATTTCTTTGATAAAGTTATTATGAATGCTTGTTATTACCATTACTCTATATTTATTACATATTGAAAGGTAAAAATCAATAGCGCATATAAACAAAGGCTTCTCGCAAGTTTCAGCCGCCGCGCGATAAGTAAAGAGCGCAAGTCTGGCGGCGGGCGCAAGATATGAGCGCCATTTTCTTAAACAACGACAAAGGCAAAGACTGCGTAAGGAACGCAAAACGGCAAATACAATGTCAATAGCGACAACGATAGTCTTGTCGTTTTGCGTTACTTGCGTTTCTGAAACTCGCTAAACTTGCGAGAAAGCCGCTGCTGTTATTTTGTTTTTGTCGTTGGTTTTTAATAGTCTTGCCGTCTTTTCTCCATTCTCTTTTCTATCTTGTTTCTGTCTGTTTGCGGCATGTATGTATGTATTGACAAAGGGTTTTCTTTGTGATAGATATAATGCAGTTTTGAAAATTGAATAGCAAATGAACAAGGAAGTTCAAATTTTTTTGGGGAATAATTTCCAAAAATCTCTTGAACTTCTTTTTTTTGTTATTTTGAATAAAGCGCCTTTCCTCTCTTGTCAGTCGCTCTGCGATATTCTCTGTCCGTCATAATTGGCTCTTTTCTTCCACGAATGAAACGAATACGGGGACGGACTTTGAGGCATCGCCTTGAAAAGAAGGGCGAGAGATGCGAAAGCAGGAGAGGTAAAATCTGAAAAAAGGAGAATAATATGTCTGGCGACACTGGGTTTATTTTGATTTGCGCGGCTTTGGTGTTTATAATGACGCCTGGTCTGGCATTGTTTTATGGAGGTTTGGGTCGTAGAAAGAATATGGTCAGCAATATGATGAATTCTGTTTTCATCTTGGGTTTGGGTATGACTTTGTATATGCTGATTGGGTATTCTTTATCTTTTGGTGAGGGCGGCGGAACTTTTATCGGTTCGCTTAAAAATATATGTCTTATCGGCATAACAAAAGATTCTATGTATAGCGAATCTTTGCCGACTTATGCTTTTATCGCTTTCCAAATGATGTTTGCTTTAATTACGCCGGCGATTATCACAGGCTCTGTAGCGGGACGGATGAAATTTAAGGCGCTTTTTATTTTCATTTCTTTGTGGTCTGTTCTCGTATATTATCCTCTTGCTCACATGGTTTGGGGCGGCGGTTTGATAGGAGCAAAGATAGGAGCTTTGGATTTTGCCGGCGGCGATGTTGTGCATATCAGTTCAGGAACCACTGGTTTGATTCTTGCAATAATTCTCGGCAAAAGATATGGATATGCTCAGATCTCTTACCGCGTCCATAATATCCCTTTTGTAATGCTCGGAACGGGTTTGTTGTGGCTTGGGTGGTTTGGCTTTAATGCAGGCAGCGCTCTTGCGGCTGACGGTCTTGCCGCTCATGCTTTTATGACAACTGCGATTTCAGCGGCGGCGGCTTGCATAGCGTGGATGTTTATAGATATTTTCAAACAAGACAAACCGACTATGATAGGCGCTTGCACAGGCATTCTTGCCGGTCTCGTGGGTATCACTCCTGCGGCAGGCTTTGTGTCTATGAGCGGCGCTTTGATTATCGGAATTTCCACAAGTTTTGTTTGTTATTTCGGCATTGCTCTCATAAAGAAAATTCTAAAAATTGACGATGCTTTGGATGCTTTCGGCTGCCACGGAATAGGCGGAATATGGGGCGGGATTATGACGGGCATTTTGGTTGAGCCTTCTCTAAATTCAGTCAGAGAAGGAGTAGGCGGCTTGATTTTTGGCTCTTTTGAACAATTAGGCGCTCAAATTTTGGGGATTTTGGCGACTTTTGTAATAGTAATAGCGGGAACCTTGATTGCTGTCGCTATCACCAAGATATTTACCGATATTCGCGTATCCAAGAGAGATGAATTTATAGGTTTGGACGCTTCCGAACACGGAGAAAATGCTTATCCGTCATTCTTAGGATTAGATTAAAATTTGTATAGGCGGCTGTCATAAAGAGAGAAAAGACGGCAAAAAAACAGATGCGCAGAGGCAAGTAAAATAGATACGCTAAAACAAAAAAATAAATTTCCCTCATAGGAGAATAATATGATAAAAATTGAAGCTATAGTTCGCGAAGACAAGTTTGAAGACATAAAAGAAGCGTTAAGTAAAATCGAAGTCAACGGCATAACAGTATCTCAAGTGATGGGTTGCGGCAAGCAAAAAGGCTACAAAGAATTGGTGCGCGGCATGGAAGTTGCAATCACAATGCTTCCAAAAATTAAATTTGAAATAGTGGTCTCCAATGAAGAATGGGAGAAAAAAACCATAACCGCAATAGCCGCCGCCGCTTTCACGGGTAATCCAGGAGACGGTAAAATTTTTAGTTATGACCTAAGAAGCGTAATGAGAGTGAGAACAAAAGAGACGGGAACTGCGGCGATTAATTAATAGACCTCTTGCGCAACTGCTATACAAAGAATATAAGAGCATAGGTATTATCGGCGCTAACAGAGTCCGTATGCGCGAAAGCGGGTTTGTCATTATGCGTGAAATCGCAGGACGCGCAATGACAATGCTCGGCTATTTTTACGCGTTGGTTGCGCAAGATATTTATTGAGCGCAAGCCCCGCAATCTCCGCCGCTGCCTTTCTTCGTCATTCCCGAGCGTCTCTATCGGGAATCCACTTTCACCGCAAAGCGCGTTGTTGTTTCCTATCCGCCGCGCAGCAAATAAAGAGCGCGGGTCTATCGGCGGACTATGAGCGCCAAAAACTAATGGAAAGGGGTCAATCGCGGAGCAGTCTTGCCGTCTTTTCCCTCTGCCGTTTTGTAGTCTTTGCTTTCTAAGTTTTAGACGCGCATGCAGCCCGTGTCTACATTTTTTGAATTTGCTAAAATCACATATCAAAAAATCGGAGGTATTATGAAAGAATTGATTTTATCCACAGGAAATAAGCATAAAATTGAAGAAATTAGAGATATTTTGAAAGACCTGCCTATTAAAATTACCCCGATCTCAGACTTCCCGCAATTTCCGCATACTATAGAAGATGGAGATACTTTGGCGCAAAATGCCGTAAAAAAAGCAAAAGAAGCGGCTGCTTTCTTTAATAAATGGGCTATTGCCGACGATACAGGGCTTGAAGTTGAGGCTTTAAACGGCGCTCCGGGCGTGTATTCGGCAAGATATGCCGGCGAATCTTGCTCTTATGAAGACAATAATAAGAAACTTTTAAAAGAATTGAGCGGTTTGCCAAAAGAAAAAAGAAAAGCCTGCTTTAAATGCGCGATAGCAATGGCAAATCCCAATGGACAAATCTGGACGGCAGAAGGCAGGATAGACGGTATCATCGGAAAATCTCAAAGCGGAGCAAATGGTTTCGGTTATGACCCAATTTTTTTTGTGGAAGAATACAATAAATCCTTTGCAGAACTTTCCCCGCAAGTAAAAAATCAAATAAGCCATAGAGCGAAGGCTTTGCAAAAAATGAAAGAAAAATTGAAAGATATCATAAATATGCTATAATCCGCCCCGTTCAATTAAACGGGGAGTAGCGTAATTGGCTATCGCGCCTGCTTTGGGAGCAGGAGGTTGCGGGTTCGAGTCCCGCCCCCCCGACCAACCTTTTAAACTCCATCCAATCTATGTTTCAATTAGGCTCTTAATTATGGAAAGAAATTTAATTCTTATTGTCCTTTCAATCATATTTTTATTTCTCATAAACTTAAAAGCAGTTTATGGAGAACTCAAAGTCACGGCTATTGAGCATAAAGATGGAAAAACAAATATAGTTTTAAACGATATGGTCAAAATCAATGGGCTTAAAATAAAAGACGGCAAAATTGATTTTCCAATATACGCTTCAAAAGGTAAAATTTACAAAGAATTCGCTATTTTAAAAAGAGATTTTAATCAATATATAGTTGATAGTATCAGTAAAAGCGCATTATCAGATTGTAATGATTTGATATCTTTTAAAATCAATAAATTCAATATAGTCAGAAATCATAAGAATGTTGGAGCGTCAGTATCTGTAATTTTGGACGGCGTATTGGAAATAGAGTGTAGAATTATGAAAGGTAAGGACGGCTTGTGGGTTGCTTTTCCCGCTCAAAAACAAAATAATAAGTGGATTAATCACATATCTTTTAGAGATTATGATTTCAAAAAAAGAATTGAGACGGCTTTGATAAGTAAATATATAGAAATGACAACGACCGCGCAAGGAATGCAAAAACGATAAAAAACAGACACCGACAAAAACAAAAGAAACTTGCAGGGCGCGTGTTTCAAACCCGCCCGATAGACGAACGGCGAACCTGAACGGAAAACGGTAAAGAATAAACGGCGAATGACAAAAACAAACGGCAAAGACAAATATAGGCTGTCAAATTTGCCTCATTCGTTTTTAAAATATAAAATAAACGCATTCAAAAATCAATAACTTTTAGGAGAAAAGCATGTCAAGAGTAATCCTCAAAAATATATATAAAAACTGCGCAAAACTTCCTTTCTTTCAAGAACTCAATATTGATGTTGAAGACCAATCGTTTTCAGTTCTAACAGGTCCCGCCGGCGCAGGTAAAAGCCTTGTTTTAAGGCTTATAGCAGGTCTTGAAGAGCCAAGCAGAGGCGACATTTTAATTGACGATGTCTCTGTGAGAGGGCTTGCTCCTCAAAAACGCGATATTGCTATGGTATTCCAGAATTTTGCTCTATATCCCAATATGACGGTTTTTGCAAATATGGCTTTCGGTCTCAAAATAAAAGGGTTTAAAAGAAAAGAGATTTTGTCGCGCATTTGCGCCGCGGCTGAAATGTTAAATATAGAGCATGTATTAGGCAAATATCCAAAAACTCTAACAAAAGAACAAAAACAAAGAACCGCTATAGGCAGAGCGATAGTCAAAAAACCAAAACTCTTTTTGTTTGACGAACCTCTTGCAAACACAGATTTGCAATCAAGAGCCCAGATGAGATTATTATTAAAACAATTGCACAAAAATCTTAAAGCGACTTTCATATACGCCACACGCGACAACACTGAAGCCTTGTCTATGGGCGATAAAATAAGCGTTTTTAAAGATGGGTTTCTTTTGCAAACCGCCGACAATATAGAGATATACAATAATCCTTCGCATTACTTTACCGCAAGTTTTATGGGAAGTCCAAAAATGAATTTCTTTGAAGCCGATATTTTGAGAAAATCTAACGGCGATATTTGCTTAAATGAAGGCTCTTTTGAAATTCTTGCTTCAGCGGATAAATACAAAGAAAAACTCATAACGAATTTGGGACAGAAAGCAATAGTAGGAATAAGACCTCAGCATTTACATATAAAAACCGATTCTATTCTTGATACGGCAAATTCTTTTAAAGCCTCCGTTGAACTTATAGAATCTTTCGGACGGGAAGTTCATCTGCATTGCAAAATTGGGAAAAAGAGAGTTGTAATCATAAAAAATGAGCAGGAAGTAAAAGCGGCTGACGAAATAGATATTATGATAGATGCTTCGAATATTTTGATATTTAATATGTCGGACGGGGCAAGGATAGTCTGATAGTTGTATTTTGCCATTGGGGTTTGGATTTTGGTTTTATTGCGGACTTGTTGCGCAATGGCAAAAGAATAAGTTGCTGCGATAATGGAGTAAATTATCAATAATGACAGAATGTTTTACCCATAATGACGAAAAGATGCGAAAATAGGTTTTTAACAATATGCGTCAAATAAAATCAGAACAAATATCGTCGGCTGTATCAAAATTATGTCATCAGGCTAATATATCTTTGCCTGATGATATTTTTTTTGCCTTGCAAAAAGCGGCAAAAAATGAGAGCGGGGCGGCAAAAAGCATACTTGAAGACATAATCAAAAATGCCGAAATAGCAAAAAAAGAAGACATTCCATTATGCCAAGACACAGGGATGGCTAATTTCTTTGTCAAAATCGGAAAAGAGGTTTTTATAGAAGACGGCGATATTTATTCTGCAATCAATCAAGGCGCCGCTGAAAGTTATAAAAATAACTACCTGAGAAAATCCATAGTATCAGACCCTATAATTAGAAAAAATACAGGCGACAATACTCCCGCTAACATATACATAGATATTGTGGAAGGCTCGCAAATAGAAATTGTTTTTATGCCGAAAGGCGGCGGCAGCTCAAATGCGAGCATTTTAAAAATGTTGTCTCCCGCTGAAAGTTGGACGGGCGTTGAAAATTTTGTTTTAAACGCCGTCAAAGAAAAAGGACGCAATGCTTGTCCCCCTTTGATTTTGGGCATAGGCATAGGCGGAGATTTTGAAAGTATCGGACTTCTTGCTAAAAAGTCTCTTCTTCGCGAAATAGGCTCTAAAAATCCAAATAATTTTTACGCTCAAAAAGAAGATGATTTGCTAAATAAAATAAATGCGCTCGGCATAGGCGCTATGGGGCTTGGCGGAAAAACCACCGCTTTGGCGGTTTTCATAAACACAAAAGCAACTCACATAGCGTCTTTACCGGTTGCGATAAGTTTTCAATGCCATTCAAGCAGACGGGCAAAAATAACATTATAAAAGCCTGTTTGTAGAGACGCGCTAATAAATTCCCATTTCCAACAGAAATATTTGGCAATGACGCTTTTTTAGGCAATTACGCAGCGAGCTCGGCTTTGTCTTTCGCCGTCATTGCCGAGCGTTTCTATCGGGAATCTGTTTTTTCAAAGGATAATTATGACTATTCAAATAGAAATTCTATATCAAGACAATGATATTACAATCGTTAACAAGCCCGCTTTAATGCCGGTATTTCCAAAAGTTCCAATGGATGAAAAAGACAGTCTTTTCGGAATTGTCAAAAATCAAATAAAAAACAATTTATTTCCTATACATAGTATTGATCAAGACGCAAGCGGCATTATAATTTTTGCCAAAAATAAGACGGCTCGTTCTTTTTTGAGCGTTCAATTTAAAGACGAACTCGTCAAAAGGCAGTTTAGCGCATTGCTTGGCGGAGTTCTCCAAGATGAAGAGGGTATGATAGAAAAATCCATTTTTATTTCTAAAAAAGAAATAAGACTTGACGAGCGCGGCAAAAGGGCGCTCACAAAATATAAAGTATTAGAAAAATTTAACGGCTATACTTTTGTTTTAGCTGAGCCTCAAACGCAAATCTGTTCTCAGATCCGATTGCACTTTCATTGCATAGGACATCCTTTAGCGATAGACAATAGATATTCTGTAAATGAGCCGATTTTTTTATCATCTTTTAAACGCAATTATAAATTGAAAGATAAGGAAATTGAAAAACCTTTATTGTCAAGATTACCGTTACATTTATCTCAAATAACAATAAAAATGCCGTTGGATAATACGGAAAAAACTTTTGTATCAAAATTACCAAAAGATATAGAAATAACCTTAAAGCAATTAAGGAAATATTGCAAATAAAGGCGGTTTGTATAATCGCTATAAAGGAGGCAGTAAAATGAAGAGCAAAGCGTATTTTTTACCATGGGACAGGAGAGGGGAATTAACGCCTTTCTTAAAAAAGGCGGGGATTTTTGAGCACATCAAAGCAAAAAATTTTACCGCTGTAAAAATCCATTTCGGCGAGGAAGGAAATGAAGGTTATATCAAGCCGGAATATGTCAAACAAGTTGTCAAAATCGCGCGGGAAAAAACCGCTTTTCCTTTTTTAGTTGATTGCAGCACTCTTTACGGCGGTCAACGCTCGGATGCTTATCATCATCTGCTTATTGCAAATAAGCATGGTTTTAATATTGATAATTGCGGCTGTCCTGTGATGATTGCCGACGGATTGAGAGGGATAAGCGAAAGCGCCGTAGAAGTCAATTTAAAGAATTGTAAAGCCGTTTTGCTCGGAAAAGATATTGCTTTGGCTGACAATTATATTTTCTTAAATCATTTCAAAGGTCATGAAATATCAGGTTTTGGCGGAGCGCTAAAAAATATCGGTATGGGCTGCGGCTCAAAAGCGGGCAAATACGAAATGCACAATGATTCCAAGCCGGAAATAAATATTGAAAAATGTATAGGCTGCGGTATATGCGCCAAATGGTGCAATCAAAAAGCGTTGGAAGTTAAAGACGGCAAAATCGCAATGGATATAGGCAAATGCGCAGGATGCGGACAATGTATAGTAAATTGTCCTAATGAGGTTTTTGAACTCGCGTGGAGTTCCGGCTCGGAAAGCGTTCAAGAAAAAATCGTTGAATATGCCGCGGGCGTTTTAAAAGGCAAAAAAAGTTCAAGCGTAAATTTCTTAAATCACATAAGCAAGTTCTGCGATTGTTTTGCTTTCAACAAAAACGAGCCTCTAATGGACGATGTGGGCATCGTAGCGGGCATAGACCCGGTGGCAGTCGATGCGGCAAGTTATGATTTAGTCAATAAGGCTTATGGCAAAGATTTTTTCAAACAATTATATCCCGACATAGACCCGACAATACAATTGAAATATGCCGAAGAAATAGGACTTGGAAGCAGAGATTATGAATTGATTAATTATTAAAAAGCCGCCGCTTCCTATTTTCTTTAACAACCGCTTTGCATTATAACTTGGATTCCCGACAGAGACGCTCGGGAATGACGGCAAAAGACAATGACTCCCTTACGATAAACTTGAATTCGCATCCTTAATATCGCGCCCGAATGCCGCGCCTACTATGTTATTTCCGAATGTTGCGCTAGTTGCGTCATTCCCGAATGTCTTTGTCGGGAATCCATTTTTGCCTTTGTTTTTAAGCGGATTGATGAATGGGCTTTGTCAGCGCGCAATGACAGTCGCGTAATGTAGAAAAAATAAAACTATTTTCAATAATTATCAGGATATAAAAATGCAAAACGCTTTATTGCTTGAATTTCAAAATTTTGTTTCATCAAATCTTATCTCGGATTTCTCCTGCGGGCAAGTCAATAAATTTGTCAGATATTTTGACTTGCTCGTAGAATGGAATCAAAAATTCAATCTCATATCTTTTAAATCTGAAAGCGGCATAGTCTATCGCCACTTTTGCGATAGCCTCTATGCCGCTAAAACTATAAAGGAATTATCTCAAAATACAGAATTGAAAATTGCAGATTTGGGGACAGGCTCGGGTATGCCGGGCATTCCCGTTAAAATAGCCTGTCCTCAAACAAAAATGACTCTTGTGGAATCTGTAACTAAGAAATGTAAATTTTTAGAAGTTGTCAATGATGAATTGAAATTAAATCTTGAGATTTTAAACGACAGAGCGGAAAATATAGGTCAAAACAAACAATATAGACAAAAATACGATTTCGTCCTATCAAGAGCGGTAAGCAAATTATCGCCAAATCTTGAAATCGCCATACCATTATTAAAAGTCGGCGGTTTCTTTATAGTCCACAAAACGCAAGAATCGGCTCAAAGCCCGCTTGAAGGCATTCCTTCTATTGCAAACGCCTTAAATCATCTCGGCGCAAAATTAGAAAAAACCATCCCATACAATTTACCCAATCAATCGCTAAATTATTGTCTTTTAATATTTAAAAAACGCAAAGAATCCGCTCAACAATTCCCAAGAAAATCGGGCATACCTGAAAAAAAGCCGCTGTAAAGTCAATTATATATAGGCATTGTCATACGCTTAAGTATATTTCTTTTTTAAGGAATAATTGCGCAAAATGACGCAATCCGTCTATTCTTACTATGTCTGTTGCGCAAGACATCCATTATCTATATCTCTCTCTTAAACGACTCCCCATTCTCTTTTGCTTTCAAATCAAAAATATCCGCTATAGTTTGTCCTATATCGGATAAACTCCCTCTTATACCCAAATCAACATTTTGTTTTAAAAATTTTCCATAGACTAAAAGCGGGACAAACTCTCTTGTATGGTCTGTGTGTTTTTTGTAAGCGGGGTCGCAGCCATGGTCTGCTGTGATAATTAACATATCTTGATTATCAAGCGAGTTGATAAGTTGAGGCAGTAAATCGTCAAAATCTTTTAACCCTTTGGCATAAGCGGCGGCGTCTCTGCGATGCCCCCAAAGCATATCAAAGTCAACCAAATTGGTAAAAATCAAAGTTTTTTTGTCGGCTTTATTCTTAATTTGTTCAAGCGTCTCTTTCATCCCATCTGCATTAGTTCTTGTATGAAAAGATTTTGTTATGCCGCAAAAATTAAAAATATCCTCAATTTTGCCTATTGCTATCGTCTCGCCGCCTGCGGCTTTTAAATCGTCAAGAACTGTATTTTTGGGAGATAAAGAATAGTCTTTTCTATTTTCTGTTCTGGCATATTTGCCGTTTGAGCCTATGAAAGGTCTCGCTATTATTCTGCCTATGGCATTATCGCCGCTCATTATTTGCCTTGCTATCTTACATATATCGTATAGTTTTTGAAGTCCGAATCTTTCTTCATGGCAAGCAACTTGAAAAACCGAATCGGCGGAAGTATAGACTATTGGATAACCTGTCCTTAAATGTTCGTCTCCGAGTTTATTTATTATTTCTGTTCCGGAAGCGGGACAATTGCCGATTATTTTTGTTCCTATAGATTTTTCATAAGTCTCTATAATTTCTTTTGGAAACCCATTTGGATAAACAGGCATAGCCTTATCAATTATATATCCCATCATTTCCCAATGTCCCGCTATTGTGTCTTTGGCGGGGGCTTTTGTCATCATTTTTCCATAGGAACCTATTATATCTTTGTCTGCGATTTTGTTTTCCTCCAAAAGTTTATAAAGCCCGAGTTTTGCCATATTTGGTAAAACAAAATCACTACCCATAAAATCAAGACAATGTTTTATAGTATTAGTTCCTATATCTCCATATTTGTCCGCATCCGGCAAATCCCCAATACCCGCGCTATCTAAAACAATCAAAACTATTCTGTTAATCATTTTCAAACTCCTTTTTTGAACGGCAACGGGCTTCTCGCAAGTTTCGCAAAAGAAATAAAAGGCAACAACCACAACCACGCAAGGAACGCAAGAAAGGCAAAGGCAACGATAGGTATAGACGCGTTTCGCGATTGACCTATCTCCTTTTTGCGTTAACGGCATTACTACCCCATCCGCTTCGCGTCCACACCTATTGCCGTTCGTTCATTTTTGTCGTTTTCCCTTTATTACGAGACGCGCTCCGCGAAGCATTTTGAGCGTATTTTGGCAGAATTTGTCTGCGCGCGTATAGCAGCGCTATCCAAGCAGACAAATTGTGTCAAAAGACGCCAAAAGGCAAAGCGACCTTTCAGTCGCACTTAACTTACAGCCAGTCGTGTGTAATCGCGGCTTCGCCGCACCTTAATCATTTGATAAATTTCTCTATATCCTCTTGCTCAAAACCTTGCCTTAAAAGGTATGATACCGCCCTATTGAAGTTTTTTATTATGCTCAAATCCAAGTTTTTAAACTTTTTATCTATAATATTTTGTATTTGTTCTTGGGTAGTTATTTGAGATTTGTTTTTGTTGATGAGTCTATTGATTATCTCGCTGTCTATGCCGCGCTCTGACAGGTCTAATGCTATTAGATTTAGGCTTTTACCTTTTTTGATTGAATTTTCAATGCGATTTTGAGCGTATTTCTCATCGTTTATAAAGCCTCGCTCCTTCAATTTATCTATTGTTTCTTGGGTAGTTTGTTCGTCATAATCTTTTTTTAGTAATTTATCATATAGCATTTTGGCGCTATATGACGATTTCGCCAGCATTGTAATAGCCGCTTTCATGCCATTGGTCGCCATTGCGGACTTTGACCTGTGAGAATGGCTATATTCACTATCCGTCATTGCGGGCTTTGACCCGCAATCTCCGCTGTTGTTTTGAGTAGACTGCAGGTCTTGTCCGTAAAGACAATGGAAATTGGGGTTTTTATTTTCTTGTTTAATCATTTTGTATTTGCGCTTTTGGCTTTTTTTCTTTTCTCATTTTTTCTAAATAGATTGTCAAAATAGCAATGTCCGATGGTTTTATTGAAGGAATTCTTGACGCTTGCCCTATTGTGCTTGGGCGCGTTTGTGAAAGCCTTTGCTTTGTTTCAACAGATATTGAGTGCAAAAGATTATAATCAAAATCTTCAGGTATAACCCGAGCCTCGCTTTTCTTCATTTTTTGAAACATTTTGTTTTCTATTTCTATATAACCTTTGTATTTATTGCATATATCTATTTCATCTTTGATTTTTTCAGCAGACCAAGGATTGAGTTCTTCGTCAGTCGGCAGAATTTCAGTTTCTTTTTCAAGCATTTGATTTAAAGTTTTGCGATACAATTCAAATTTCGCATAAGCCTTATCAGAAATCAAGCCCAAACTATGTCCTTTGTCCATAAGTCTTAAATCAGCATTATCGCTTCTTATTGACAATCTGTATTCAGCCCGCGAAGTGAACATTCTATAAGGCTCGTCCATCCCTTTTGTTGTAATATCATCAATGAGTATTCCTATATAAGCCTCGTCCCTTCCAAGAATAAAAGGCTCTTTTCCAAGTAATTTAAGGACGGCGTTGACGCCTGCCATAAAACCTTGAACGCCGGCTTCTTCATATCCCGTAGTGCCGTTGATTTGTCCGCCCAAAAAGAGATTTTCCACAGTCTTTGTCTCCATAGTCTTTTTGATTTGCAAAGGTTTGACATAGTCGTATTCTATGGCATAGCCGAATCTTATGATTTTTGCGCTTTCCAGACCCGCTATAGAATGTATCATCCGCTCTTGAGCGTTAAAAGGAATGCCCGTAAATAATCCATTGAGATACATTTCATTTGTCATCCGTCCTTCAGGCTCTACAAAAATCTGATGCCTTTCTTTTTGCGGGTATCTTTCAATTTTTTCTTCTATGGCGGGACAATAGCGGGGGCTTTTGCTATTTGTTTCGCCTATGCCGATAGAAGATAAGTCCGCTTTGTCTAAAACTATTTTATGAGTTTGAGGATTGGTATAAGTAAGCCAGCAGGGTAATTGATTTAGATTAGTCCGCCATTTCTCAACCTCTGTAAAATGAGAAAAAGGCAAAGGCTTTTCATCTCCGGGCTGTATAGTCATCTTGTTATAATCTATGGAATTTGTATTTACGCGCGGGGGGGTTGTGGTTTTAAATCTGCCGAGTTTTAATCCGCAATCATCAATAAGGGATTTTGAAAGATAAGTTGCCGCTCTTTCATTAAATCTGCCGCCGACAAAATAATCTTTGCCCAAATATATTCTTCCCATAAGAAAAGTGCCTGTTGTAACTATTGCCGCATCCGTATCTATAATCTCGCCTGTCGCTATTTTTACGCCGCAGACTTTATTGTGTTTTACTATTATAGATGAAACTTCCGATTGCAAAAGGGAAAGATTTGCTTGGCTTTGTATAGATTTTGTCATCAAAACGCTATACATTTCCTTATCGCATTGAGCGCGCGGCGACCACACGGCTGGACCTCTTGATCTATTGAGCATTTTAAACTGCACGCCGGCATGGTCTGTAATCCAGCCCATTTCGCCGCCTAAAGCGTCCATTTCTCTTACCATTTGCCCTTTCGCTATGCCTCCGACAGCAGGATTGCAAGGCATTCTCGCTATAGAATCGGCATTTATAGTAATAAGCAAAGTTTTTAACCCTAATCTTGACGCCGCCAAAGCCGCTTCGCACCCCGCATGCCCCGCGCCAATCACAATGATATTGTATTTTTCAGTCATTTTGCCCCCTTTAGTTTCACTTCTGTCTTGCGGGTTTATCCCGTAATTGACGACACAAAAGAGGACGAATTTTACTTTATTGCAGGGTCAAAAGCAAAAAAGCAAACTTTTATTTTGTATTGTTACTAAATTTTTAGTATTATCTCGTCATTCCAAAGAAAAGGAGATATTATGCCTCAATTAAATAGCATTAGCGCCAATAATTTTCAAAAAGATGTTTCGGCTGTATTTAACAGATATGGGATGGATTTTGATGAAGCGCTTGATTTTCTTATAAAAATCCCAAGAAAA
Organism: Candidatus Parendomicrobium reticulitermitis; assembly: GCA_031287095.1. Classification (GTDB taxonomy): domain Bacteria; phylum Elusimicrobiota; class Endomicrobiia; order Endomicrobiales; family Endomicrobiaceae; genus Parendomicrobium; species Parendomicrobium reticulitermitis. Next base: position 25,939 of record JAITTG010000001.1, read on the forward strand.
AGCGTTAAACCCAATGTGAAAAAAGAAAAAATAATAGATTTGGAGAAAGTCGCAAGTCCTCAGTATCTAAAAGAATTAAGAGCGTCCATAAAAGAACTTGAAGAAGGTAAGGTTGTGACAAAAACTCTTGCAGAGTTAATGGCTATGGAAAAATGAGAGTATCTATTGAAGAATTTGGTTTTAGGAGCGATTTCTTTGAATATGTAGAATTTACTAATTCATCTTGGAAAGAATATAAGTTTTGTCAAAAACAAGATGCCAAGAGATTGAATAAAATCAATAAACTAATTAAAGATATTGCAATCAATGGAATAGATAAAGGATTAGGCAGACCAGAGCATTTAAAATTTGACCTAAGAGATTTTTGGAGCAGAGAAATAAGTAAAAAAGACAGATTGATATACGGTATAAAAGACAAAGTATTATTCATATTAAAATGCGACAAACATTATTACGATAAATAGATAAGGAAATTCAATCAAAATGACGCAATCAAACGATCAAAATCAAATAGTCGTAAATTTTGTAGGGACGCTCCCTTCCCACCACAATGCATCGTCGCGCCATAACGAAGTGAAAGCGCACAGGCACAGCACAGCACAGCACAGCACAGCACAGCACAGCACAGCACAGCACAGCACAGCACAGCACAGCACAGCACAGCACAGCTAACAACAACACTATCTTACAAAGCGTCGTTAAACGACAATCAAAA
>JAITTG010000019.1 GCA_031287095.1 Candidatus Parendomicrobium reticulitermitis
GCGTGTTTTGAAATTGTTTTGAGGATTTGTTTTATGGTTGATTTTATAGGGGACATTTTTATTGTCCCCGCATTATTAGATTCCGCGGGGGGGGGGGGGGGGTAGTCAAAGACATCAAAAAGGGCGGACGGGTGCGCGCCGTTTATAAAAGATGGGCAGACACATGGGTCTGCCCCTCCGAAGATGATTTGGGTTTGATTGTTTGTCATAATTTGCCAAATTCCTTTATTGATTTGAGACGCGCGCGTAGCGCGTCTCTATATTTTTATCGTTTACTGCTTTCTTGTTTGGGAATGGCGAAATTATATCAATTTTATTGCTGGAAACAAAATAAAACGGCGCAAACGGCAGAGAGAAAAGAGCGGCAGTTAATTCCCCTTCGCTTGTGAAGGGGTGGACGCGTAGCGGACGGGGTAGTAACGCCGTTTATCGCGAAGCGCAACGCAAAGTAGCAGTTATTTCTCTTTTTTATCCGTTTTTGTCCCCCGATTGAGATGCGCATATAGATTATCTCTACATTTGTTTTGTATTTACTAATAACGGATGGGTTTCAAACACGCCCCTACAATGTTCTGATTTTTTTGTTTTTTGTCGTTTTGCGTTCTTTGCGCTTCTGGAACTTGCGAGAAAGCTGTTGCTGTTATCTTGTTTTCGGCGTCGTTTCAACTAATTACTATATATATGTACGGCTTGACAAAAAAATTAAAAATAGTAAAATAGCGCTCGTTATATTTGAGTGCTAATAGATTTGGAGCGCTAAATAAGCCGTAATAAGCGCTGATTGATATGAAGCGCTAATAAAATTGCAGCGTTCCTATTGTAGTAAGTTAAGTAAGGGGGCATAAAATGAGGCAAGTTGCAGTGTCGGTTATCAAAGAAAGGAAAAACAAGATATTGAGCGCAGTAATCAATCAATATGCCAAAACCGCCAAACCTGTCGGTTCTGATGTTGTGATTGATTCCTACAATATAAAACTTTCCCCAGCAACTGTCAGAAATCTTATGGCTGAACTTGAAGAAGAAGGCTTTTTGACCCATCCGCACACTTCGGCGGGCAGAATTCCAACTGATAAGGGATATAGGGCTTATGTGGATTCCATAATGGAAATTCAAGATATGGCTATAGAAGAAGAAGAGAGAATCAAGCAGGAATACGCTCAAAAAAGTAGAGAAATAGAGTCAGTTCTTTCAAAAACATCTAAAATTTTATCGGGTTTTTCTCAATATACGGGTTTTGTTATGGCTCCTAAAATCAAATACAATGCTATAAAAACCATAGAATTATTGCCCGTATCTCAAGATGAAGTTCTAATAATTCTCATAACAAATGCGGGTATGGTAAAGCATAAAAGGGTCGGCATATCCCTAAACCAGCAGCAATTAACCCGTTTAAGAAATTTTTTAAATGATAATTTACGGGAAGTCTCTCTTGCCGATGCAAGCGCAAGGATTGCGCAGGAAATCAAATCTTTCAAACAAAATGAAGAGGAGTTATTATCCGCCGCGGAAGAAATCTGCGATATTTTTTACGATATACGCGACGACATATATATAGACGGCGCATCCAATGCTATGGCAATTTCGGATGAAAATGATTTTGACGCTATAAAATCTCTTATAAGGTTTAATGAGGATAAAAACAAATTGATTGAAATAATAAATAGAGATTTTGACAGCGGAGGCATCAGCGTTCAAATCGGGTCTGAAAGTTCTCTTGATGAGTTAAAAGATTTAAGCATAGTGACGAACGCTTATAATGACGGAGATAGAGCCATAGGCGTTTTGGGCATTATCGGTCCCAAAAGAATGGAATACGACAAAATGCTGTCTTTGGTAAGTTCCATTTCAAAAGCATTAAATGAATTTCTAAAAAATAGATAGGGGGAGCAAAGTGAAGCGGGAAAAAGAAAATGAACAAGAAATCTCCATAGAGAAAAGCGCAAGAGATGAAAAAATATCAGAACTTGAGATTTTAAAACAGTCTGTGGAAGACAAAAAAAAAGAAGCGCAAGATTATTATGACCAACTTTTACGGCTAAAAGCGGATTTTGAGAATTACCGCCGCCGCTCTGAAAAAGAAAAAAGAGACTTTTTAGAATGGGGCAAAGAAAAAATTCTTATAAAACAAATCTCTATGTTTGACGTATTAGAGCAGGCTTTAAACAGCGCCAAAAGCGGAGCAAAAACGGAAGATATCATCATAGGTCTTGATATGGTAAGCAAGGAAATCTCAAAGATGTTGACAGAAGAAGGAGTAGAAGAGATAAAAATAGAGAAATTTGACCCCAATATCTGCGAAGCATTAGATTATGTAGAAAGCGGCAAAGAAGACGGCTCAGTTTTGCAAATTTACCAAAAAGGCTACAAAATGAACGGACGCTTAATAAGAACGGCGAAAGTTCAAGTGTCAAAGAAAAAAGAAGCAGAACAAGAAAGTAGAGAAGAAACAGAAAAATAAATAAACGGAGGGTATTAACATGGCAAAAATTATCGGTATTGATTTAGGGACTTCAAATTCCGCCGCGGCAATTATGGAGGGCGGCAAAACGACGCTTATTCCATCGGCAGAAGGCACAACGCTTGGCGGTAAGGCTTTCCCGTCTTATGTAGCGTTCACAAAAGATGGTCAACTCTTGGTCGGCGAGCCTGCCAGAAGGCAAGCGGTAACAAATCCAGAAGGCACAATAAGCGCTTTCAAAAGGAAGATGGGGACTGACTTCAAGTATAAAGTCAACGGCAAAGATTTTACGCCTCAGCAACTTTCAGGTTTTATCTTACAGAAAATCAAAAAAGATGCGGAAAGTTATCTTGGCGAAACGATTACGAAAGCCGTTATCACAGTTCCTGCGTATTTCAATGACAATCAAAGACAGGCTACAAAAGACGCGGGCGCAATTGCAGGATTAGAAGTTGTCCGTCTTGTCAACGAGCCTACCGCGGCGTCTCTTGCTTACGGCATAGACAAAGTCGGCAAAGAGCAAAAGATTTTGGTTTTTGACCTCGGCGGCGGCACTCTTGATGTCACCATTATGGAGATGGGCGCGGAAGGGACTTTTGAAGTTCTCTCAACTTCCGGCGACACTCAACTTGGCGGCACGGATATGGACAATGCTCTTATCAATTATATAGCCGACGATTTCAAAAAGAGCAATGGCATAGACTTGAGAAATGACAAGATGGCAGTCCAAAGGTTAAAAGAAGCGGCTGAGAAAGCCAAAATAGAACTTTCAAGCGCTATGGAAACGGATATAAATCTTCCATTTATCACAGCAGACGCAGGCGGTCCAAAACATTTAACTATAAAATTCACAAGAGCGACATTAGAAAATTTAGTCCGCTCCATAGTAGAAAAATGCAGAGCCTCAGTTGATCAAGCCGTAAGCGACGCCAAACTCAGCAAAGACGCAATCTCCAAAATAATTTTGGTAGGCGGACCTACAAGAATGCCCATAGTTCAAAAATTTGTAGAGGATTATGTAGGTAAAAAAGTTGAGCACGGCATAGACCCAATGGAATGCGTATGTTTCGGCGCGGCGGTTCAAGCGGCGGTTTTGACCGGCGATGTCAAAGACATTTTACTTCTTGATGTCACTCCGCTCACTTTGGGCATAGAGACGGCAGGCGGTATAAGAACTCCTTTGATAGACCGCAACACAACAGTTCCTGCAAAACGGTCTCAGATTTTCTCAACATACTCGGACAATCAACCCGGCGTTGAGGTAAATGTTTTGCAAGGCGAGCGCCCAATGGCAAAAGACAATTTATCCCTTGGCAGATTTATGCTTGACGGCATTCCGCCCGCCCCCAGAGGCGTGCCTCAAATAGAAGTAACTTTTGACATAGACGCCAACGGCATTTTAAATGTATCAGCTAAAGACAAAGGCACGGGCAAAGAGCAGTCAATAAAAATCTCGTCCTCAACAAAACTTTCAAAAGACGACATAGACAAATATGTCAAAGAGGCGGAACAATACGCCGGCGAAGACCTCAAAAAGAAAGAAGAAATTGAAGTGAGAAACGAGGCGGACAATTTAGTCTATTCCGTAGAAAAGAGTTTAAAAGAACACGGCGACAAAATCAGCGGCGACGAAAAACTATCATTAGAAAGAGCCTTAACCGATGCCAAAGACGCGCTAAAAGGACAAGATGTAGAAAAAATAAAATCCGCCAAAGAAACCCTAACAACAGCCAGCCACAAATTAGCGGAAGCGGTATATAAATCCGCGCAACAACAAGGACAACCCGCAGGAAATGCAGAGCAAGGACAACCGCAAGGCGAACCAAATGCGGGGAATGGCGGAGCGGCGGGCGGTGAAAAGGTGGTGGATGCGGAAGTGGTGGATGAGAAAAAAGACGAATAAGCGTAAATAGTGAGACCTCTCACTTGGATAGGCAGGCTGCGCAAGGCGTAGACAGGTGATGGCGCAACGCAAAGCGGCAGCTGTCGTTGCAGTTCCCTCTCCCATTGAGGGAGAGGGCGGGGTGAGAGGTTCATCGCAACGCGGTCTTTAAATCAAATGAGTCTTTCAAGATTCATTGAAACAATAAGAGTTCATTGGGACAGAGTTTGCCGCCTTGTTATCTGGTATGAGCATATTTGGGGCTAATTTTAAGAAAAATTCAAAGCTTGCGGCAGCAGGGGAAAAATTAACCATTCATAGATATGCGCTCTTATTGCATACAACAGCAAGGCTGTAAACTCTATGCTCGATAGCAATCAAATAGTATTGTAAAGAGGCATGAGATAAAAAATAAATAGGCAATAATTTTTGATTTGATAGACTTAAAATCAATAGAATTGTGAGAAACAAAGTATGAATACAATCAAAAAACAAGAAATAGAAAGTATAGTTATTCAATCATTGAAAAGAGCAGAAGAACTTTGGGATAATACATTAGAAAAAGACAAAGAATTAAACTTTTCAAAAAAAGCAAGCAAGACAAATATTCCCGGAAATAAATATTTAGGGGAGGATGAATATAAGTCAGATTGTTTCCTCGCTTTTATGATAGATATGCGTGATTCTACGCAACATTTAATACAAGCCATTAGTGCTAAAATTTCCCAAATGCAAAGAGTTTTTTATGAAGTATCTGCTCTTTTACCTGCTATGGCAAAAATTATTGAAGACGCAGATGGTGGAGTTACCGAGTATTTGGGAGATGGATTATTGGCATTATTTCAATTTCCAGCTGATGACAAACATAAAAAAGATAATGTTTGTAGAAATGTAATAACCGTAGCCAATGATTGTTTGTATGCTCTACAAGAGATAGTTAATCCTATATTGAATTGCAAGTATGGATTACCACCATTAGAAATTGGAATAGGAATGTCTTATAGCCAATCAATAATAACCCATTTTGGAGTTAAACCAAACACACAGATTAAAGTTATCGGCAGATGCATTTATGATGTCTCCAAATTATCTAAAGAAAGAAATAAAATAGCAGTTGATAAAACCCTTCAACTTGCGTGGCCTTCAAGTGAAGGTGGAAAATTGCGATTTGAAGAGCAACAATTTGATGATAATCTTATAGGATTCATTGTCAGTAGGGATGATTAAACTCATGTCAAATAAAAATGAAAATATAAATATCAACAATAGAATTGAGTTTCTAAAAGCATCTATAGCCGATGCTCAAGACACGATTAGGTCTATAGATATTAAAATGGAAATTATCTTGGGTATTATTGTTTTAATAATTGGTGGGATGTTTTCTAATATTGAAACTTGTTCTAACAATTTTTTTCTCATTCTTACAATAATGGTTTCATTCTTAACAATAGGAGCAATTTTACTAACATTATTATCTAAAAACAATCCAATCAAACATGTAAAGATTGATAGAATAACACACAATAATATTTGTAGTGCGTTTTTTGGAAACTCTTATATAAACAATACTGACCAAACCGTCGATTTCGATAAATTGTTAATGGATGTTTGCGGAATGTCAGACGATGATTTATTAAAAGAATTATTGTTTGATTTTTCTAAATTGATTTATATACGAGACAGTAAACTGAAAAAACAAATCTGGGTTTTTCGGTTATCTTCAATATCCATTATATCGTATATTGTTTTTTTTGTTATCAATTTTATAACATTTTAAATATGAGAAGAAAATTAAAATGCCTGATTTAGAATATATTTTAAAATATGTTAGAGTGGCTTTAAAAAATGAATGGTCAGAGTGTAAAGGACAGCGGTTCCAGATGTGGAAGACATCACATTATCTGACAATGATGGAGTTAGTTTAAGTGCTGCGGTTTTGTATGCCGACATGAGACATTCAACTCTTTTAGTTGATACGAAAAACAAAGAATTTGCTGCAAAGATATATAAAAGTTTTCTTTTATCAACTTCTATGGTTATTCGTGATATGGGAGGAACAATAACTGCTTTTGATGGGGATAGAGTAATGGCTATTTTTACAGATAATTTAAAGAATACTAATGCTGTAAAAACAGATATGTTGATAAAATATTTAATATATAAAGTTAATTCTGAAATACCCCAATATTATAAAACAGATTATAAGATAGATTTTGGTATAGGAATAGACACAAGCGATATCTTTGCTGTTAGAAGTGGAATTAAAGGTTATAATGACATCGTATGGTTAGGCAGGGCTTCTAATCATGCTGCTAAATATTCTGAAATTGGGCAAAATCCAAACAACATTATAATTTCGTCATTTGTATACAATAACATGAATGATACTGTTAAAGTTTCTAATGGAAATAATATGTGGACATATTTTTCATCTGGTTTAGAAATACTATATCAGACAAATTATCATTGGATTTTTTATTAATTGCTGTTAAGCGGAATAGAATTTTTCTAACAACAATATAAAGAACTTTTATGATTTTTTCGATAATTTACAAAAAATGATTGAATAATAAATGGAAAGCAACTAATGATAACACCAAACAATACAAATTCATAGATTGTTTTTGTTGCTGCATTTGGTGCGTTAAAGCATAATGAAGATGAGGCTACTTGCGTGTTTTCAAGCGATATAGTGATGAATGCTGTCAAGATATTTATGCGACAAATTTTTGGAAAGAGTTGCCGATAATATTTGATTGATATAGGTTATCAATATATTATTTGCAGAGTTTCTATATTAATTTATTAAAAAGGAGAGGCACTAGTTGGAAAATATTTTTTCAAATCGTGACAAAGCAATCCTAATCGGACTTTATCTATCAAAATTTGATGATGAAGGATTAAAAGAATTGGGGTTTGATGGAATTAATCAAGCATTTAATATCTTGGGCTACTCTGTAGGAGTCAAGCCCTCCTCAATTAAAAATTATCGCGATGAATTTGATCCTTATTTTCCCAATCTACGAAAAGGTTGGCATAAAAGGACATTAAGAGAGTATTGTAAAAAAATTCTTGACGATTTTGCTTCTTTAAATTTTAGAGATTTCACAGAATTGATAAAGAGTTTTCTGATACAAAATTATGATATTGAAAAACTTACTGGGAAAATTGAGAAAAAAGATAAATCCGAAAGTGTTGCCAAACGACTAATAACGGGAAAATCAGCAGAAGAATATTTTAAAATTTATTATTCCACAGTCAATCAATTCAAAAATTATGAGTTGAAAGATGCAACTAATCTTGCTTGCGGTTTTGATTTTAAACTTTCTCAAAATACAAACTTCTATTGTGTTGAAGTTAAAGGATTAAATCTAAATTCGGGAAATATTGCTATGACAGAGAAGGAATTTTTTGTGGCAAACAAATTAAAACGGCAATATTGTTTATTTGTGGTAATGAATTTTGCAGAAACGCCAAATCACAAATTTTTCTTTGACCCGCTCAATAGTGATTTGACCTTTAAAAAAACAGAACGAAAAATAATACAAATAAATTACTCCACTTTATTATGAAAAAGATAAATGAATATATTAATGATAAATGGGAATGTTTTTTATGTTGCAAAGAAGACGATTTTAAAGTTCTTCCTGCTGAATATTTAGGAAATTATCATCCATTGTGCGCTAAATGTGCAGATTATGTTTTATATGACGAAAATCATACACAACATTCTCGCTTAACATATCATGAGTGTGTAGGAGATATTGTTTCTACTTGAAATAATATATGGCGATTTGAAAGAGATATTTGAAAAAATAGAACCATCAAATGTTGATTTAGATGATGTTATTTCCGAACAAATTGCGTTGGTGAACAAAGACAGTTAAAAACACAAAACCTAAAGATAATGAATGTTATTGGCGCAATAAAATCAAAAGAAACAAAGCCCGAGATAGAAAAAGCACTAATTATCTTACGGCATTAAGATGGGAAGTAATTAGAGTTTGGGAATGCGACTTAAAATGGAAAAATAGAAACAAGTTGTTTCGTAAACTGAGTAATGTTAGATAAACGCAAAAAAATGGATAAAAGTGAGATGAATAATGAAACCAAAAATGACAATTAATTCGTATTTTATGATTGACGATTCAAAGAATGGGATTTTGTCATAGATGAACTCCATAATGAAAAACCAATCTGTAAAAATTGCATAAAAAGAGAATTATTGTTTTATTTACAAACATTGCTCAATAAAAAAGGTTTATTTAGTTGCAAATTGATAAAAACAATGTATTTAAGACTTGCGGGAACTAGAAAATGATACACAACATTCCAAAACCCAAAATCAGTCCTGACTTTACAATTGACGATATTCACAAAATCCGTGAATGGAATTATGAGCGTCTTAAAGATTCGACAGTTCAAGAGAGATTAGCGGATATTCACAAAGGGGCGCAGGAAGCGCTAAATAAAATGGCTGAGATTAAGTGAAATAAAATCAAAAAAACGAAAATCAATCCAAATTTTACAATTGATGACATTCACAGGATTAGAAAATGAAATTACGAGCAGACAAAAGATATTACTTTTAATGAATATGAAAAGTATTTATTAAAAAAGGTTCTAATGCTTTTTTAGAACTTATGGAAAGACGCAAGATGGAAAAAGGGAGCGCTTGAAAAATCTATGCAAAAACAAGACAGGAAAAAGTTGACAACAGATTACAAAAACCGAGAAATGCTTGGCGGCGTTTGCGCTATAAAGAATAATATCAACGGCAAAGTTTGGATTGAGGGCGTTAAGGATATTGTCGGCAGACGCAATCGATTTGAGTTTGTTAAAAATACAGGCTCTGCCGTCCCTTTAAATATTCGCAAGGATTGGGAACTTTACGGCGCTGAGGCTTTTTCTTTTGAAGTTTTAGAAGAATTGAAAAAAGGCGAAACCCAAACCGATGCGGAATTTGCCGTTGATATAGAGACTTTGAAAGACATTTTTATTGAGAAATTTAAACCAGAACAGTTATATTAAGTCAATTAAGTTAAAGCGTCGAGGTTGTTATTGCGCGACTTGCGGCTTTGCGCGCAATGACAAGCCCCTTTCGCATAAACAAGCAGGTAAAATATATTAAACACACAAGGAAAAGAAATGAAAAGAGATTATTATGAAGTTTTAGGCATTACAAAATCTGCGGCGGATAGCGAGATTAAATCGGCTTATCGCAAGCTTGCTTTAAAATATCATCCTGATAAAAATCCCGGCAATAAAGAAGCCGAAGAGAAATTTAAAGAAATCAACGAGGCTTATGACATATTGTCCGACAAACAAAAAAAACAGCAATACGATACTTTCGGACATGACGCTGTCAACGGCGCAGGCGGAAATCCGTTTAGCGGAGGCAATCCTTTTGGCGGAGGCGGATTTCAATATAGCGGCGGAGTTGATATAAATGATATTTTTGAAAATCTTGGAGATATGTTTAGCGGAGGTTCGCGTAGAAGAAGCGGCAGACAAGAAACAAATCGCGGCGCGGATTTAAGAGCGGATGTGGAAGTCTCTTATAATGACGCTATGAACGGCGCAGAGTTTACAGTAGAAATTCCCAAAAAAGAAACTTGCGGCTCTTGCCGCGGCACAGGCGGCAAAGACGGCTCAAAGCCAAAACAATGCCCTCAATGCCATGGCAGCGGACAAATCCGCCGCTCTTCTGGATTTTTCTCTTTCGCTCAAACTTGTTCAAGATGCGGCGGCAGCGGACAGATTATAGATAATCCCTGCCCTCAATGCCGCGGCGCAGGCGCAATCAAAAAAAGAAATTCAATCAAAGTGAGAATTCCCGCAGGCGTAAATGAAGGCACTACTTTAAGGGTTTCAGGCTCCGGCGACGCAGGCTCAAACGGCGCTCCCGCCGGCGATTTATTTGTTGTCGTTCATTTAAAACCGATGGCAAATTTTCAAAGAGAAGGCGACAATTTACACACAAAAATCTCAATAACTTTTGCTCAAGCCTCTATGGGAACGGAATACGATGTTCCCATAATCAATGGCTCAGTGAAAGTAAAAATAGCGGCAGGCACATCGGCAGGCACAACTTTAAGAGTAAGAGAGCAAGGTTTCCCGAGGCTTGGACGGAGAGACAAGGGCGACTTATATGTAAATATAGATGTCAAAATCCCAAAATCAATGAATGACGCTCAAAAGAAAGCGCTATTTGAATACGCCAAAACAATGGGCGAAATCCCAAAAGACGCTCAATATCAAAGCGACGGTTTTTTTAAGAAGTTTTTTGGATAGTTATAATATCTCAAACACAAGCCTTCCGTCGCGGCGGGCTTTTAGCCCAATTGCGTGGTCGTGCCGTTAAACTTTCTTTGCGAAACTCGCGAGAAGTCGTTTGCCGTTGCTTCTCTGTGTGTTTGTTTTTAAGATACTTTTTGCTATAATCCATTCATCATGGAAACATTATATGGACTTTTTAAAGTAATTCATTACATCGTTTGCGCAGGTTTGATTGTCATTGTTCTTTTGCAGGCTGGAAAGAGCGGAGGAATGGCTGGTATTTTTGGCGGAGGCGGAGCAGACCAAATTTTCAGCGCTCCATCGGGCAAAGCCTTTATTAAGAAAGTAACTATTGTTATGGCTTGTTTGTTTTTAGTCACATCGTTATTTCTTACAAAAGTGTCAAGCAGGATTTCTCTCTCATCTGTTGTCAACCTCAATCAATCGCCTCAATCTCCAGTATCACAACCGGTTGCCGCGCAAGAAAAGAAGTAATCTTGAAAACGCTGGGGTGGCGGAATTGGCATACGCGCACGCTTGAGGTGCGTGTCCTTAACTGGATGCGGGTTCAACTCCCGCCCTCAGCATTTTGAAATTTTTTGCGGGTGTAGTTCAGTGGTAGAACGTCTCGTTGCCAACGAGAAGGTCGTGGGTTCAAGTCCCATCGCCCGCTAATATGCAGAGATATAAAATTGTGAGTGAAAATCGGTTTTTGAAAGTTTTACGACGACAAAAAGCAAGATTTAAAAGTGCAAATGATTGTAAAAGAATGCAAAATCAAAAAGTAAGTAATAACAAAATAAAAACAATAAAAAAAGCGAATGAGTTTTATACTCATTCGCTTTTTATTTTTAGTTTGGCTTTATCATTTGCCCCTTTCGCTTTCAAGCGCGGCAATTCTTATATACTCACTTTGCGCTTGTCGTTTGTTGCTTTTCTTTGTATTTCTGCGATATCATAGTTTCTAAAATAAACTTGAACACTGACCCACTTTTTTTCTTTGTTTTTTTGTTCATAATTTTTCTCTTGTATATAAGTATCCTTCAACTTCGTTTTCTGCCATAGCTTTTGTTGACGGCTCAATTCTAATGTTTAAATTTGCTGTTTTATTCATATCAATCTCTTGCGCTCAATCAATCTGATGCAAAATGTATAACATTGTAATAACAAAATCAGTAATTAAGCATTATTAACGCTATATTGTTATTATATTTTTGACGCAAGTATCTTTTTTAAAGCCTCTATTTGCCCTCTTGTTAAGCCGACTTTTTCTGAGAAGTATCTATCGGCTATGGATTTTAGATTTTCTTCCGTTGCTTCTTTGCCTTTGTTGATTTCTTTCAATTGTTCTTTCACTACTTTTTCGTCTTTTGTATTGATTGCTGATCCTATGCCAAAATCATAGGATAAAAGATAATCGTCGATGATTTCCTGCATATTTGCGTCCATTAGAGATTCAATTATCATTGAAGCAAAACCCGTCCTGTCCACACCGGCATAACAATGTATAAGGTATGGCGGCTTGTGAGAAAGCATAAATTCTATCGCTTTGCGGAATTTTCCACAGAAATATCTACCCATAAAATCAAAATCGGTATGAAGGGCTATTACGCTTTTACTTTTAACAAGTTCCCAATACCAAGGAGAGTCTTTTGAGTATTTTAAACCATCCTTATCATCAGTAAAGTTTATAATGGTTTTGATTCCTGCTCTCTTTGATTTTGAAGAAATAACAATATCCTCTACGCCGTTTGGCGCAGGATGGCTTGAACGATAAAGTTTTCCATGAGCAATACTCCCCATACAGATTTCCCTAAAATTAGCAAAGTCATTATTTGACTCATCATTAAAATTATTTTCTTCATCAATTCGGTCAAGAATTTTATTGAGTTTCATGATTTCTCCTTTTTTATTTTTTAGCCATAACAGAAAATACAAATATATTCTCAGTCATTTTCTTTAAAGCATATTGAGTATCTGAATCCGCTTACTCATCGCTTTTTTCAATCTATTCATTTGTTTAATCTTCCATTTTTGTTATTTTACCGTCTTTTTAATGTCTTATTATAATAAGGTCAAGCGATAACATTATGTCGGAACAAAAAGCAGGATTTTATATGATTTTTTGATTTTACAAAAAAATCTTATATTCATAAATCAGATATTATACAACAACAAATGCTTCACGCAAGTACCGCGAGTTTCAGAAACGCGAGCGCCGCAAAACGATAAGACTAACGCTGTCGCTATTGCCGTTGTCGTTGTCGTTGTTTAAGGAAAGGGCGCTCACATCTCGCGCCCGCCGCCAGACTTGCGCTCTTTATTCACCGCGCGGCGGTTGCAACTTGCGAGAAGCCTTCGCCGTCTTTTCTATCTTGTTTCTGTCTGTTTGCGGTTAATTGCTTATATAGCGCAATTTTTATAAAATACAAATCAGAAATCAGTTGAAAAATCAAAAAATTTTAAGAAAATACTCTTTTTATGAAATTAAGCGGCTTATGCCGCATTTTAAGGAGAAACTAAGTGGATAATGTTAAGGTTAGCGTGATATGCCCTGCTTATGATGCTCAAGGATATATAGAAAAAAATCTAACAAGCGTTTTAAACCAAACTCTCAAAGAAATAGAAATCATAGTGATATATACGCCGTCAAACGATAATACGGAAAAAACTGTCCGAGAATTTTCAAAAAATTATCCAAAAATAAAGTGTATTTATAATGATGGTTTAAAATCCATTTCTTCCATCAGAAATCAAGGTTTGCAAATTGCCAAAGGGGAGTATATAGCCTTTATAGACGCCGATGATTTTGTTGATTCCGATTATCTTAAAAAACTATATACAAAAGCCAAATCGAGCGGGTTTGATATTGTATTTTCTTCCAGAGTTGATATTGCTTCATCGCAAGTTAATTTATACCAAGTCTGGGAATTTGAGCAGGATAAATTGAGCATAGACGACGGTAATAGAGAGTCAGTTTTAAGAGGCGTATATAGAAATAAATTAGTGGTTTGGGGTCGTATTATAAAAAGAGAATTCATTGAAAAAAATGACATTCTCTTTTTTAATGATTTATACGGAGGCGAGGATTTATCATTCTCGCTATTATCTTTTATCTATGCCAAAAATATCGCCTATGTCAATGATATATATTATCATCATGTATCGGAAAGGAAAGAATCATTATCAAGCAATTTAGAGTTGATGGTTGAAAACACTCTCAAAGGATTAAAAAAATTAAAAGATTTGTTGTCCGCAAGAAGCATTAAACAAAATTTGATAATAAGCGCGGTAAATATCACTGCGGCGGACATTTTACTCGGATATTATAATGCGTGGAATACCGGTCTTTTTTCGCGTCTTCCTATATCGTCTATCAAAAAACTGCTGCCTTTTATCAAAAAAAATGCAGTTTCATTATTTCAATTTGACAAATTGTCTGAAATAAATAAGAGTAAAATTTTCAAAATCAAGTATAAAATTTTTATGTTTGCGGTAAATAACAATTTTTATTATATTCCAAAATCAATAAGAGTGATAAGAAATTTACTCAAAATGCTATATATAAAACGCAAAAACAAATAGTTCGTAAGGAAACAAATGCCCAAAGTCTCCGTAATAATACCAGTTTATAACGCTCAAAAATATCTAAGGCAATGTCTTGACAGTATTGTTAATCAGACGCTTAAAGATATTGAAATCATTTGCATTAACGACGGCTCCACAGACGGCTCATTAGGTATTTTAGGCGAGTTTGCAAAAAATGATAATAGAGTAATTATTATAAATCAAGAAAATATGGGAGCGGGAGCGGCAAGAAATAGGGGATTGGATATTGCAAAAGGCGAATACTTATCTATACTTGACAGCGATGATTGGTTTGAAGTTGATATGCTGTATAAAATGTATGAGAGAGCAAAGCAGACTGATTCAGATATGGTTTTGTGCGCTGCCGACATTTATCATAATGAATCAAAACTTTTTGAGAAAGCCGACCATTATCTAAGATTTAATTTGTTGAGCGGGTTAGATACTTTTTCATATACTGATATTCCGAATGATATTTTCATGATTACTCATGCAAACGCTTGGTTAAAACTATACGATAGAAAATTTGTAATAGGCAGCAATATAAAATTTCAAAATTCGGCAATTTGCAATGATGTTTATTTTTCTTATGTTCTTTTAATACTTGCAAATAGAATCTCGTATTTGAAACAGCCTTTTGTTCATTATAGAACTGAAACAAATTCTTCAATCTCATCAAAGATAAATAATTATCATGAATGCGTTTTTACGGTTTACGAGGATATGAAAGATTATTTGACAAAAAAAATGTCATTTGCCGCGATAGAGCATTCTTTTTATAAAAGAATGCTGGATAGTTTATGCGATGCTTTTGCATTGATTGACGGCAAAAAAGATAAGAATCAGTTTGTAAGCGAGTGCAAAAAAGTTCTGCCTAAAAAATATTTTAAAAAGTTTCTAAAGCGAAATAAGCGCGGCGGTTTAGTAGAAAGAGTTTTGTCAATAAGAAACGAAGGCGTTTATAAAGTTATTATGGTTTTGGGGATAAAAATAAGGGTTAAATTAAAACATCTTGTTTTAAGAGAGCAAAAAAGATTTTCTACAATTCCATTTAATCAACAGAGTCATTGAGGAAATGTCAATATTCTTAATCCGTTGATTGCGGAGCAAGCCGGCGGACGGCAAACCCAATAAGACTATATGTAGATGCGTCTTTGTCCTTGCCGTTTTGCATTCTTTGCATAATTGTTGTCTTTGCCGCTATATCCCTTTGTGTTCCTTGTGAGAAAAACCTTGTCGTTAGAATTTATAATTCACGCCAAGCCCGCAGGCGGCGGCAAAAGAGTTTAATTAATCAGCCTTTCCTTATCGTTTTAATTTGAAGTTCAAAAATAGGCTGATATTTTTGATAAAAATAAAGGAGATTCAAAAATGAAAGTCGCTGTTATAGGAACTGGATATGTCGGTCTTCCCACAGGCGTCGGTTTGGCTGAAATAGGGCATAGCGTCGTTTGTATTGATATGGACAAATGCAAGATTGACGCTTTGCGCAAAGGCGAGATTACTATTTTTGAAAATGGTCTTGAGGAATTGTTTCGCAAAAATCTCAATGACGGCAAAATCAAATTTTCTAATTCTATGAAAGAAGGCGTAGAAGACGCCGATATAATTATTGTCGCAGTAGGAACTCCGCCTCATCCTGTGACAAAAGAAGCGGACTTAAAATATATTTATGCGGCAGTTACAGAAGTAGCCGATTATTTGAATAAATATACAATCATCGCTATCAAATCAACGGTTCCTGTCGGGACAGGCGACGACATAGAGACAATCATTAACAATAGAAATCCAAAAGCGGATTTTGCCGTCGTGTCCTTGCCGGAGTTTTTAAGAGAGGGTTTGGCAGTTTATGATTTTTTTCATCCCGATAGAATTATCATAGGCGCAAATACTCAAAGAGCAAAAGACAAAGTAAAAGAGATGTATTCATACTTTCAAGATAAAACGGAAATACTTTTTGTTAAGCGCCGTTCAAGCGAAACAATAAAATATGCGAGCAATTCATTTTTAGCGGTTAAAATTCATTATATCAACGAGATGGCTGATTTTTGCGAAAAGATAGGCGCGGACATTTCCGAAGTTGCAAAAGGGATGAGTTTAGATACCCGTATCGGCGCTAAATTTTTAAATTCAGGACCCGGCTATGGCGGAAGTTGTTTTCCAAAAGATACTCAGGCTATGGCATATATGGGCAAAATGAACGATATTAATTTGTCTTTAATAGAATCTGCGATAAAAGGAAATATCGCGAGAAAAAAATCAATGGCAAAAAGAATTTTAAAAAGCGTCGTTGACATTAAAGACCCTAAAATTGCTTTTTTAGGTCTTGCTTTTAAAAGCGGAACAGATGATTGCCGCGAATCTCCATCTATAGTGATTCTCAAAGAACTTTTGGATAAAAACGCTAATATCAAAATAACAGCTTTTGACCCTAAGGCTGTTGAGAATGCCAAAACCTTATTAGGCAATGTCGTTTTATACGCTGATAATATAGAAGAAGCGTTAAAAGGCGCCGATATAATGGTGATTGCTACGGAGTGGGAAGATTTCAAAAAAATTGATTTAGAAAAGGCAAAAATCTCAATGAGAAATCGCAGGATTTTGGATTTAAGAAATATATTAGACGAACAAAAAGCCGTTCAACTCGGATTTGAATACAAGCGTATAGGAAAATAAATGCCCAAAATTTCCGTAATCATACCTATTTATAATAGCGAAAAAGAACTCAGCCGCTGCTTAGACAGCGTTATCAATCAATCGTTGCGCGATATTGAAGTCATTTGCGTCAATGACGGATCTACGGACGGCAGTCTTGCTATTTTGCAAGAATACGGCGCAAAAGATAATAGAATCAAAATAATATCAAAACCCAATTTTGGTTACGGCAACACTCTAAATATCGGTATGGATAATGCCCTTGGAGAATATATAAGCATAATGTTGTCCGATGATTTTGCAGAATTAAATATGTTTGAAGCGCTCTACGACGCCGCTCATCAAAACGATATTGATATTGTCTGCGCAAATCATATCAAGCATTATTTAAAAAAAGATGAGGACAAAACCCATTTGGGATTTCAGGAAGCGCTATCCGATATAGTTCTTAAAATCGACGATTATAATTATCTATTGACGCATTTTAAGCCTTTTATCAGAGGCGCAATATATAAAAGAAGTTTGTTGATTGAAAACGATATTCGTTTTAGCGAACTTTATAGCGAACCTTATCAAGATTCTTCTTTTGACTTTTTTGTATGGGCTTGCGCCAAATCAGCCTATTTTATCAGCGCTCCTCTTTTGCATTGCGCAAGCGGGTCTGAAACTTTCGTATTAGACGCGCATAATAAAGTTTTTTCTATATTTAACGAATACAGAAGAATTGACAACTTCATAAATTCTCACAAAGACAAAAAAAGATTTTGGCTGACAAGAAATTATGCAAGATTTAAAGATTATCAATCCCATTACAAAAAATCTCCCAACAAATACAAATCAGAATTCTTAAAGAGATTTTCAAGCGAATTTAAAAAATTAAGAGATAAAAACAATCTCCCGCAAGAATTATTCAGTAAAAAAGAATGGAAAATTATAAAACGAATGTAATATCTGTAAGCAATGAGGCTGACAGAAAAAATAATTTTATTGTAAATCTCTAAAAGGAAAATAAATATGATTCTATTTAATATAGCGCCGTATATCGGCATTGAGTTAGATTATATTAAACAAGCGATAGACAGCGGTAAAATCTCGGGCGATGGAAATTTTACTAAAAAGTGCAATGCGTGGTTTGAAAAGAAATTTAACGCTAAAAAAGTTTTACTTACGACTTCCGGCACAGCCGCTCTTGAGATGGCGGCTATTTTGCTTGGTATAAAAGAAGGCGACGAGGTCATAATGCCGTCTTATACTTTTGTCTCAACGGCTAACGCTTTTGTTTTGCGCGGCGCTAAAGTCGTTTTTATAGACATTCGCCCTGATACTATGAATATTGACGAGAATCTCATAGAAACGGCAATTACCATTAAAACGAAAGCAATAGCGGTAGTCCACTATGCCGGGGTTTCTTGCAATATGGATGTTATTATGGGTATTGCTAAAAAACATAATTTAAAAGTAGTTGAGGATGCCGCCCAAGGCGTGATGTCGTCTTATAAAGAACAAGCGCTGGGGACTATCGGCGATATAGGCTGTTATAGTTTCCATGAAACTAAAAATTATAGTATGGGAGAGGGGGGGGGTATAGTTATAAATGATTCCCAATTGATTGAAAGAGCTGAAATTATTAGAGAAAAAGGCACAAACAGAAGCCGCTTTTTTAGAGGACAAGTTGACAAATACACTTGGGTTGATATCGGCTCGTCTTTTTTGCCAAGCGAAATAGGCGCCGCATATCTTTTGGCTCAACTTGAAAAAGCCGATGACATAAACAATAAAAGATTGTCATTATGGAATAGATACCATGAACTTTTATCGCCGCTTGCCAAGAAATGTTTATTAGAACTGCCTATCATCCCATCTGAATGCAAACAAAATGGGCATATGTTTTATATCAAAGTTAAAAATTTAGAAGTCCGCGCAAAGTTAATTGCTCATTTAAAAAATTCTGATATTCTCGCAGTATTTCATTATATTCCGCTCCATTCATCGCCTGCCGGAATACAATTGGGCAGATTTAACGGACAAGATATTTATACAACAAAAGAGAGCGAAAGATTATTAAGATTGCCGTTATATTATAGTTTGTCAAAAGAACAAGTAGATTATATATGCGGAAGCATAAATGAATTTTTTATTTAAAAACAAGCGGTTGCTTTTGATGGTAAAGATTTATTGCAATGTAAGTTTGACAGATTTGATAAAAATTAGGCTCAAAAATCGTTAAATTAAATAATCAGAGTTTTTGACTATTGTAATTGTTAAAAAGTATAAAAATAATCAGAGGGTAAAATGCAAAAATTAAAATATGTAAAAGGCGCAATAGTTAATTGTTATCAAGCATTTATATATATTTTACTGTCTGTGTCTCTCGCCATAGTGTTTACTATGCAAGTATTTGGTATGGTGGGAAGCGATGTTCTTTATCACATTAAGATGGCGGAGCAGATGCCCTACTCTTTATTGCTCATAGTATATAGATTTGTTGACCCTTTATTTGTAAAGCATATCGGCGTCGCTATAATTCTCACGCTTGTAAGCATAGGAACAATATATAGCGCCAAATTCTTAATAAAGCGTTTATATAATATCAATCCGCATAGCGCGTTCATAATATCTTTGTCAGGTTTTTTTATGATGCCTGTTCAAATACCCGGGGTAAAATCCAATTTTTATCTGGGACTAATTGCGCCATTAGCTCTTCATAATGGAACATATATATTGATGAAATTTCTTGCTCCTCTAACATTGATGTGGTTTTTTAAGATATTTGAAAACTATCTTGTAAAAATAAGTTTTAAGGATTGGCTTACTTTTACAGTATTATTGTTTATGACAAATTTTGCAAAGCCGAGTTTTTTTATGTCGTTTGCGGCAGTTTCGTTATTATTTTTTACAAAAGATTTTTTTGCTATTGTTGTAAAAAACGGAAAAAAATTATTTTATGACAAACAGAGCAAGAAAAAAATCATAAATATTTTAATATTTGGTTTAGCAGTTTTAATAAGCGCAAGTATTTTAATTTGTCAACAGAATATTTTATTTGGCGATTCTAAAAATATTGTATCAATCGGCTATAGCGTTTTTTATAAAATGGCTAATCCCAATCATTATAATTTGATGTTAATACAATCATTTTTGTTTATTTTTCTTGTTTTCATATACAATATTAGAAATGTAAAAAATGATAAAAAATATATCTTTGTTTTGCTATCTTGGATAATTTCTACGCTTATCGCATTGTTTCTATTTGAAAATGGACCACGGAGAAATCATGGAAATTTAGCATGGGGAGCGATGGTTTGGACATATCTCATATTTATTTTTTCCATGGTGAAACTTCATTTTAATACAGCAGAATTTGTAGGGCAGTCCGCGGGGGGGGGGGGTATAGTTGGTAGGGTAAAAGGCATATTTTTGATAATAATCTATTTTGTGTTATGTATGCATCTTTTATCAGGATTGAGGTATTTCATGCTTTTATTGAATGGCGGGGATTGGGACTATTAACAATAAAGATTGATTGGATAATATTTTCTAATACCAAAGATGGAATGTTTGAAACGAGTAAAATTGCGCTTGATTTTTTCTTTACATACAAACAAGCGGCGGACTACTATATAAATTGGATTAAAAAGGACAAGGAGAATTAAAAAATGAAAATAACGATTTTGACTGATAAAACAAGTTGGATGAATAAATATGATGTTGAATTGAAAAATAAATTGTTGAAATTAGGGCATAGCGTCAAAATAATTCACTCTAAAAATGCTCTTTCAAGAGGCGATATCGCCTTCTTTTTGAGTTGTTTTGAATTGATTAAAGAAGACAAGTTGAAATTGAATAAACATAATATAGTTGTGCATCCAAGCGACTTGCCTAAAGGTAAAGGTTGGTCTCCTACAAGTTGGCAAATACTTGAAGGTAAAAACAAAATTCCATTA
The DNA here is from genome assembly GCA_031287095.1 of Candidatus Parendomicrobium reticulitermitis. Taxonomy (GTDB): domain Bacteria; phylum Elusimicrobiota; class Endomicrobiia; order Endomicrobiales; family Endomicrobiaceae; genus Parendomicrobium; species Parendomicrobium reticulitermitis. The sequence goes on from JAITTG010000019.1 coordinate 20,807, forward strand.
TCTCTCTTTGAGGCTGTTGAAAGCGTCGATGCAGGCGATATATATTTGAAAGACAGCATTGTATTAAACGGTTCTGAACTTGCCGACGAGTGGCGGGTAAAAATTGCAAATAAAATTATAGATATGTGCTTGTGTTTTACGAAAAAAAATCAAAACAATACTATAAAAGGCATTAAGCAGAAAGGCAAATCAACTTTCTATAAAAAGAGAACTCCTATAGATTGCGAATTAAATGTAAATAAAAGTATAGCGCAGCAATTCAATCTGTTTAGAATAATAGACAATGAATTGTACCCTGCTTTTTTTAGGTTTAAAGGTAAGATTTTTAAACTGAAAATAGAAGAATTTAAAGGGTGTAAATATTTTGAATAAAGATTGTATTGGACTTGAAAGAAAGAAGGAGTAAAACATGAAAAAATTATCAATTATAATTCCCTGTTATCGTTCCCAAGATACATTGCCTATTGTCGTTCGGGATTGTATATCTAAAATGGATAAAATAGCCGGCAGAGATTATGAAATTATTTTGGTTAACGATTGTTCGCCCGACGGCGTTTTGAAGGTTATGCAAGATTTATGCGCTCAATATCCCAATATTAAAGGTATAGACCTTGCAAAAAATTTTGGTCAGCATGCGGCTATAATGGCCGGGCTCAGCATTGTTTCAGGCGCCCTTTGCATTTTTCTTGACGATGATGGACAAACTCCAATAGATGAAGTTGACAAATTGCTCGCCGCTCTTGACGATGATACAGATGCGGTTTATGCAAAATATCCGCATATAAAACAATCATTATTTAGAATTTTCGGATCTAAAATCAACGATATTATGGCTCAAATTTTAATTGATAAGCCTAAAGGTATTAGACTTACTTCATATTTTGTCTGTAAGAGATTTCTTGCGGACGAAATATTGCATTATCACAACGCTTATCCATATTTGGGCGGGTTGGTGTTTCGATCTACAAAGAAAATAAAAAATATTGAAATCTCTCATAAAGAAAGAATATCGGGAGATTCCGGATATACAATTAAAAAATTGCTCAGCCTTTGGCTAAACGGTTTTACCGCTTTCTCAGTTAAGCCTTTGCGTATTGCGACTTTTGCCGGATTTTGTTTTTCTATATTAGGTTTTATTATGACTGCATATACTGTTATCAGCAAAATATTAAAATCAGACATGCTTTTAGGATATTCTTCAACAATGGCAGTTTTACTTTTTATAGGCGGTATGTTGATGTTGATGCTTGGTATTATAGGCGAATATATAGGACGAATTTATATAAGCATAAACAATGCTCCGCAATATGTAATAAGGAAAATAATAAATAAAAATTAATGGAGGCAGGAGAATTTTATGAGTATTAAAAACTTAATGAAGAAAATTTTTTGCGCGGATTTATCCGTAATAATAGCGGAGAAATGGAAACAAATCCCTTCTTTATACAAGAAAACATTTTTTATACTTTTCATATCTCAAATTGTCGTATTCGGATTTTTTATGATTAATTTTCAATGGGGAAATCATGATTGGGAGTTTCTAATAGGGCAAGGAAATTATAATCGCGTGGGACATGGAAGATTTATGGCATTTCTTTTCCCGATGATATTTACTTTTAGCAACTATCTCCCCTTTATCTCTTATTTTTGGCTCCATATAGGCGTTGCGTTAACGGTAATAATGTTGTTGATTTATTGGAGAGCGCCGAAATCAATATTGATTTTTATAATGATAGGTTTATTGTTTGTATTAAATCCTTATAGAATCGTATGGTTTTTCTTTGTTATGGGGGAGACTTGTGTGTCGTGGCTGCCTGTATGTGTTTTATTGGGATTGATTTTGTCTGAGAATGCCGCAAAAACCGCAAATAAAATTAAAACAATTACTTTAAATTCCGCATCCATAATTTTGTTTTTTATCGCTTTGAGTTCATACCCAGTCGTTATCAATATATTTTGCGCTGTAGTTATCGGCAGATTTATTATTGATTTGCACTCCATTGATATCAACAAAGAAAATGCAATCAAAATTTTTAATCAGTTTAAATATCAGATATTAAATTTCTTTATATCGGGTTTATTGTTTTTATCAGTAATTTTAATTTTAAAATACAAGCAAATAATTAAACCTATGCAGCATACTACGGCATTATTACCGTTGAACGATATACTCCCAAGAATATTCGCGCTTATGAGGGATATTTTCAGTTCTCTATCATCCGCCCATTTCGTATTCATACCAAAATATTATACTTGGATATTTCTGATTGTAATAATAACCGCTTTGATGGTTTCATTGATTTATATGATAAGTAAGACTGAAAGCGCGAAAGGAAAAATCGTAAAAATATTTATATGGACGGCGTCTCTATTTTTTCTTTTATTTTTATCGCAATTTTCAAACATCATCACAAGAGATTATATGTGGACTACGAGGGTCTTGTATTATAGTTTCCCTTACATGCAGGTATTGATGCTTATTTTAATTTTTAAGTTCAACAATGCCGTATTTGTAAAAAATATAACTATTTTGTTGTGTTTTGCGCTGATTTATATTTCTGTTCTGCAAGATTTTGAAGCGCAAAAGGTTTGGAAATTGGGTTTTGAATCGGAAAAAATGATGTGGAACAGAGCCATATATACAATTGAAAGCAATCCGAACTATGTCAAAGATAAAAAATATAATATATTTCAAGTAGGACTATTTCCGAGCATGAGATCTAAATATTACAAAAACAAACACGGTGAAGATTTGTATCTTCTAAACTCGCCTTACGATGCCAATTGGCTTCCCGGAAGAATAATACAATTTTATTCAAATATAAAAATAGACAAAAGGTTTAGCGAACTTGATGATAAAACTATTGATAAATTTAAAGATGAATTAAAAAAGGCTAAAGTATTTCCTGCAAAACAATCTGTGATGATAAAAGAAAATGATATTGTCATTATTTTAGATGGAAGAGCCTTATCCAATATTAAAAAGAATATTTGAAATTAAAATACAAAACGACAAGAACAACGACAATAGCAATAGTATTAGTCTTGTCGTTTTGCGTTACTTGCGTTTCTGAAACTTGCGAAACTTGCGAGAAAGCCGTTGCCGTTGTCTTGTTTTCGGCGGCATTTTTAAATGATTTGATACGGATGTGAGCGTCAAAAACTAATGGAGGAGGTTGACGCGCAATATGTCGTTGTTTCCTCGT
>JAITTG010000023.1 GCA_031287095.1 Candidatus Parendomicrobium reticulitermitis
AATGGAATACATTGACATAGGATTAGAAGAAGCGTCAAAATCATTAGGATTACCCCCCGCAACCTTCAAACCCAACCAAGTAGAAGTAATAGTAGAATACCTAAGATAAAAAAACAAAACAACGAATGGACATCAATAAGCGCGGCGAAGCCGTTGCGATACACACGGCTGTCTATAAGTTAAGCATGACTGAAAGGACGCATTGCTTTTTAGCGTCCTTTGACAGAATTTGTTTGCTTAGATAGCGCTGCTATACGCGCGCATACAAATTCTGTCAAAGGACGCTCAAAATGCTTAGTGGAGCGCGTCTCTCATACATAAAGGGAAAACGACAAAAAACAAAAACAAACCCCAAAACCTCGTATTGATGGGATTTCAACCCGCCCGCCCGCCAGACAAAACACAAACACAAACAGTATGCAAGCGATAACGAACACAAACAGCATGCAAATAATAATTTTTCCCAACGAAATGCAACCCTGAAAATTTGTTAAAATTAAGAATGTGTCGAAAAATCAATATGAAATATAAAATATAAAATATAGAATATAAAAAAGTCCGAAACTTGTATGGGCGGGTTTCAAACCTTGACTGCTCACACGACTGACAAAAACACTAATACCAAAGCGAAGGCTCAAAATGCAAATAAAACAAACAATGCCAAATCTAACTCCCAATCCTCAAGAGTCAGCCGTCGAAAATAAATTCAATATAAAGGATGAGTTACTCAAGATTTTGTCTTCTCCTGATAGCGCCGCATCTATTAAAAAAATGGATAATAACGGGCTTTTATCTCAAATTTTTCCAGAGATAATCTTGATGAAAAAAGCCGACAATAAATTTTATTATCATCCCTATGGTTTATTTCAACACTCTTTTGAAACTTTTGAATCTTTGGAAAAAATTTTAAAACGATTGGATAAATATTTTCCCAAAAACTTTAAAGATATGCGAAAGCATTTGGAAGAAAAAATTGATGTTTCTTCAAATATCTCAAAGATAGTTCTTCTAAAATTGGCGGCTCTTTTTCATGATAATGCAAAGCCTGAGACGGCAAAAAAAATCAATGGCAAAATAAGGTTTATAGGGCATGAGCAAAGAGGGGCGAGAAAATCAAAAGAAATTTTAAAACCGCTCGCTTTAAATAAATCTGAAAAATATTTTGTTTTCAAATTGATTTTTAATCACATGCGTCCGTCAACGCTTACGAAAAATATAATAATTACTAAAAGAGCGGCTAATAGATTTTTTAGAGATATTGACCCGCTTGTGATTGAGCAAGTTTTACTTTCTATAGCAGATTGGCATTCCTATAAACGCCTCAAAATCCATTCTTCAAAAGAATTAAAAAGACAACAAGACTCCGCAGCAAAATTGATAGAAGATTATTTCTTCCTCAAAAATCAAAAACCTATCATAAAAATCATTGATGGACATAAAATAATGAAAGAATTTGATTTAAAGCCGGGTCCATGGATAGGCGGCTTATTGTCCATTGTTGCTCAAAAACAGAGACTTGGAAAAATCAATGATGAAAAATCCGCTTTGGCGCTAATTTCATCAAAATTGACGCAAATCAAAAAAAAGTATAAAATCACGCCTTAATTGTTCTAAATATGCAAATTTTATTGATTTTTCAATTAAAACTTGAATTTTAAAGCATATAGTAGACCTTTTGCGGGCGTAGTTCACTGGCAGAATGAAAGCTTCCCAAGCTTTAGAAGTGGGTTCGATTCCCATCGCCCGCTCCAATAAACAATAAAATCTATTATAGGAGTATTATAAAATGCGAAAATTACTTATTGCGTGCGCGTTATTGCTGAGTTCATCAATTGTGTATGCCGATACCGATGTAATCAGCGGAGTTGAGATTATAGGACTAAAAAATGTAAAACAAAAAGAAGTTCTATCGGCTATAGTGTCTAAAAAACAATATATTTATTCTGAGGAAAATGCCAGAGACGACGCGAGGGCTGTATTAGAACTTGGATATTTTGAAGATTTGGAATTTAATTTTAACGCCAATAACGGAGTTTTATCATTTGTTGTAGTTGAAAAGCCTTATATTGAAAAAATTGAGTTTAAAGGCAATAAGCAATTGTCGCGCGGAAAATTAAGAAAAGAAAGCGCGTTAAAAGAAAAAGAGTTTTATGACCCCGCAAAACTTGAAGAAACAAAAATCAAAGTTGCAGAACTCTATGCCGACCAAGGTTATGCCGACGCAGATATTGAAGTGTATCCAACCGTAAATGAACAAAATAATAAAATGACAATCAATTTTCTAATCACGGAAAATAAAAAAATAACTATAGGCGATATCAAATTTAACGGGCTTACCGCTTATAAGCCGAGAAAAATTTTAAAGATGATGAAAGGGACCCGCTTAAATAAACCTTTTAAAGCAGAAGGATTTCGCGCAGACCAAAAAGCAGTAGAATTGTTTTATCATAATGAAGGTTTTATGGATTTTGCTATTGTAGATTCTTCCATAACATATAATGACGATAGAACAAAGATGACAATAACTCTTGATTTTAATGAAAGCGCTAAATATAAAATCGGAAATATAAGCGCGGTTGGATATGAAGCGCTAAAAGAAAAAGATATTGTTAAAAATTTCAAATTCAAGAAAGGCAATATTTATTCTCAAGAGAAAATCGGCGAAACTTTGCAAGGCATTTATGAAAGTTATTCTGATATAGGATATCTCCAATCTGTAATCAATCCTGAGTTTGATAAAGACCCTGAAAATGGAATAGTAAATGTTGTTTTTAATATAAAAGAAAATGCGAGAGTTTATGCAGGCAATATATATATAGACGGTCTTGTGTCAACAAAAGACAAAGTTATAAGACGCGAAATTTTGATTAAAAATGGAGACCCGCTTTCTGCCGGCAAAGTCCGTAGAAGTATGCAAAGAATTTACAATTTAGGTTTTATAGACGGAGTAGAGCCTAAACTCCTGCCTACAAACGCTCAAAATATAACCGATATAGGGTTTAATATCACGGAGGGAAGACCGGGTATGATTTCAGCCGGCGCGGGATATTCTTCTGTTGATAGTTTTATCGCTTCTTTACAATTTCAATATCTCAATCTTTTTGGTTTAGGGCAGCGCATAAACGCTTTGGTCGAGCTGGGGCAGACGAGGCAAAATTATCAACTTGATTGGACTGAGCCTTGGATTTTTGATAAAAACGCAAGTTTAACTCTCAGCGCTTATAATATTGATAGAATAAGAGATTATTACGGATATAGCTCCGTGTATGACGAGCATAGATTAGGCGGCAGCGTTAGAGTCGGTCCGAGAATAAGCGATACGATTTCTTTATCAGTAGGTTATTCTTTTGAAAATGTTAAACTCAATTTAAGAGATGATGCCAATGCAGTGGCGGCGGCTCAATTCAATAGCGCTACGGACATATCAAGAGATAATGTGTCAAGTTTATTGTTGTCGGCAGCCTATGATACGAGGGATTTTATATTTGACGCTTCAAGCGGGCATAGGCAATCTATAAGTTTTCAAATTGCGTCTCAATATCTCGGAGGCGATGTCAATTTTGTAAAAACTCGTTTCCGTTCGTCTTGGTATATACCGACTTTTTGGAAATTTGTGTTGTCATTTAATCTAAATTTTGCCGAAGTGGAAGGATATAGCGGACAAAGCGTTCCTATCAATGAATATTTTTATATAGGCGGAGTAGATACTGTCAGAGGATATAAATATAATCATATAGGAGAAGAAGCGGGCGCAAGATATATGGGCGTGTTAAATGTTGAATATAAATTCCCAATATATGCCGAAAAAAATAGAACTATACTACAAGGAGCCTTCTTTTACGATATAGGCGGCTCGTGGAGATATTTGGAAGACATTGATTTTAATGTCGGCTCTACGCGTAGAAGTTTAAAGTCCGGCGTTGGTTTCGGCATAAGATTTGCAACGCCAATGTTTCCGTTAAGGCTTGATTGGGGATATGGGTTAAATCACCCTCTTGACGGACATGATGGAGATAGTAAGAGCGAATTTTATTTTACAATCGGAAATATGTTTTAAGAAGACGCTGATTAACTCGTCAAATGCCTTTAATCTGCCGCCTGCGGTCTTGACCTGCAATTTCACTTTCAACTCGGACAGACAATTCGGAGATTGCAGGTCAAGTCCGCAGGCGGCGGCAAAGAATTTAATTAGTCGGCGTTTCCTTAATAAAACTCTTAAAGAGGTTTTATGAAATTGACTGCGTCTGAAATAGCAAAAATAACGGATGGAAAAATCATAGGCGGCGGTTCTGAAATTATAACGGGCGCTAATGGTCTAAATGAAGCGTCCAAAGAAGATATTTCTTTTTTGAGTAATATGAAATATCTTTCTGATGCAATCAATACAAGAGCGGGCATTTTGTTTGTATCCGAAGATTGCGATATTTCTGTATTTCAAAATAGAGCTATTATAAAGGTAAAAAATCCTCAATATGCTTACGGCATTATTCTCAGCGTCATTGATAAGGAAAAGATAGAATCTTATAAACCTCAAATTTTTGACGGCTCATATATATCCGATAAGGCTCAAATAGGGCAAGCGGTTTATGTAGGAAGCGGCGTTGCAATTGAAGACGGCGCTTGTATAGGCGATAGTTCAAGAATTTTTGCCAATGTTTATATAGGACGCAATGTCAAAATAGGCAAAAATTGTATTATTTATCCCAATGTCGTCATAAGAGAAAATGTTTTAATAGGAGATAGAGTCATCATTCAACCCGGCGTTGTAATCGGCGGAGACGGTTTTGGTTTTGCAACTGTCGGAGGAAAAAATCAAAAAATTCCTCAAATAGGCAGAGTTGAAATCGGCGACGATGTTGAAATAGGCGCAAATACTACTATAGATAGAGCGACTACCGATGCTACAAGAATAGGTAAAGGCACAAAGATAGATAATTTAGTGATGATAGCGCACAATGTTCAAATAGGCGAAAATTGTATAATCGTAGCGCAAGCGGGAATTTCAGGCTCTACAAAAATCGGCAATAATGTGATAATCGGCGGACAAACAGGGATAGTCGGTCATTTAAAAATCGGCGATAATGTAATGATTGCTTCTCAAGCCGGCATTTCGGGCGATATTAAAGACGGACAAAAAATAGGCGGAAATCCTATGTCTGAGTTAAACCATAGCATAAGAGTAAGGGCTTTGATTAGAAAATTGCCTGAAATTTATCAAGACTTCAAAAATTTAAAAAACAAAATAAATAGCAAGGAAGAATAGATGGCAAATCAGACTACCATTGCAAAAGAAACGGCTGTTTCTGGAATAGGGCTGCATACAGGTAAAAAAAGCAAAGTTGTTTTCAAACCCGCTCCTGCAAATACCGGCGTCAAATTTATCAGAGTTGACCTTCCTAAAAAAACAGAAATCAAGGCGGATTGGACAAATGCGCAAGGAGTTCACGCCGTCCGCGGAAGCATAATTGCAAAAGACGGAGCGGAGATTTCAACCATAGAGCATATAATGGCTTCTTTATATTCATTTGCAATAGACAATGTCATAATAGAAATCAATAGCGCCGAACCTCCAATTCTTGACGGCAGCGCCGTTGAATTTGCAAACGCTCTTATAAAAGCGGGAATTCAAGAATTGGATATTGCAAGAGAATATTTTATTATAGACAAATCTTTTGATTTTGAAATAGAAAAAACAAAGTATTCTGTTTTGCCCAGCGACGGACTTGCAATAGATTGCGCAATCGGTTTTGAGCATCCGTTTTTAAAATATCAGCGTTTGATTATTGATAGATTAGACAAAGATATTTTCATAAAAGAAATTGCGCCTGCAAAAACTTTTTGTTTTGATTTTGAAATAGAATATCTTCAAAAACACAATTTGTCGCTCGGCGGCTCTTTTGATAATGCCATAGTGATAGGAGCGCAAGGAATTTTAAATAAGCAGCCTTTAAGGTATCAAGATGAATTTGTCCGCCATAAAATTTTAGATTTAATAGGCGACCTGTATTTGGCGGGAAAACCCATAAAGGCAAAAATCATTGCCGATAAACCCGGACACCAAAACAATATAAACCTTGTAAAAGAGTTGATAAAAAAAGCAAAAATTGGAGGATAATATGGACGAATTAAAAAACGGAGAAAAACTTTTGACGCATGAGGAAGTTTTAAAAATCATTCCTCACAGATATCCTTTTTTGATGATTGATAAAGTTAAAATCAACGACAATGAGCCTTCAAAAGCGATAGGATATAAATGCATCAGCGGCAATGAAGGATTTTTTCAAGGACATTTCCCCGGAGCGCCCATAATGCCGGGCGCTTTGATTGTAGAATCTATGGCTCAGACTTCTTGCGCAATGTTTTTGGTAAAGCCGGAATGGAAAGGCAGTCTTGCTTATTTTATGACTATAGAAAATGTAAAATTTAGACAGCCTGTAAAACCCGGAGATTTATTGGAACTTCATGTTGAAACTCTTAAATGGGTAGGCAGGCGCGGCAAAGTCAGAGGCGAAGCTTTTGTGGATGGAAAACTTACCGCAGAAGCTGAATTTATGTTTATGATAGTTGATAAACCGGAATAAGAGGCTCAAATGAATTTAATACATCAAACCGCCGTGATAGATAAAGACGCTCAGATAGACGATAATGTTGAGATAGGACCTTATACAGTCATAGGTCCAAAAACAAAAATTAAGAGCGGAACGAAAATTCACGGACAATCCGTAATTGAATACGCGCAAATCGGCGCAAATTGCGAGATTTTCAATTTCTCATCTATCGGCAAAAGACCGCAGGACTTAAAATATAAAGGCGAAGAAACTTTTGTAATTATCGGAGACGGCACGACGGTTAGGGAATGCGCTACTATAAATAGAGGCACGGCTGCCGCAGGCAAAACCATAATCGGCAAAAATTGTCTTATGATGGCTTGCTCGCACACCGCCCATGATTGTATTATCGGCGACGGAGTAATTTTAGGCTATTCATCCGGCATAGCGGGACATGTTGAACTCGGCGATTATGCAATTTTGAGCGGCGGCGTAGGAGTTCATCAGTTTTGCAAAATAGGCAAGCATTCAATGATTAGCGGAAACTCCGCGATAGTTATGGACATTATTCCCTATGCCACAGCGCAAGGCGACAGAGCTTCTCTTGTCGGTCTTAATATCATCGGCATGAAAAGAAGCAAAATGAAACTTTCTGAAATTGAAATTGTAAAAGACGCTTATAAAACTTTATTTATGTCTAAACTGACTTTGGAAGACGCTTTAAACAAACTAAAAAATAACGACAGCGTCCAAATTCAAGAAATAATATCTTTTATAAGAAATTCTCAAAGAGGAATAACAAGACCATGATAGATAAAAGCGCGGTAATAGATTCCGAAGCGAAAATTGAAAAAGATGTTTTTATAGGACCCTATACGGTAATCGGCAAGGATGTTATTATAAGAGCCGGCGCCGTCATAGGGTCTAATTGTTATATAGAGCATTCTGAAATCGGCGCAAATTGTAAATTTTCAAATTCAGTTTCTGTCGGAACTCCCCCTCAAGATTTGAGTTATAAAGACCAAATTACAAAAGTTTATATCGGAGCTGGAACTATATTGAGAGAATTCGTTTCAATAAATAGGGGCAGCAAGACTGACAAAACTGTCATAGGCAAAAATTGTTATTTTATGGCTTGCACGCATGCGGCTCATGATGCAAGAGTAGGCGATAATGTTGTTTTAGTAAATGGTTCGGCTTTGGGCGGGCATGTGGAAGTCGGCGATAATGCTTTTGTCGGCGGCATAGTGGGAGTTCATCAATTTACGAGAATAGGCAAGGGCGCGATGTTGGGCGCAAATTCTATGGTCGGTATGGACATTATTCCCTATGCGACGGCGTCCGGTCAGAGGGCTGTGATAGAAGGATTAAATCTCGTCGGTATGAGAAGAAGGGGCATGACTGCTCAGCAGATTAAAGAAGTCAAAGAGGCTTATAAAATCCTTTTTTTATCAAAGCTCCTTTTAAAAGACGCTCTAACTGAACTTGAAAAAATCTCTTCTACTTTTGTCAAAGATATAGTTGATTTTATCAAAGGCTCCAAACGCTCCATAGCAAGACCCGTATAGATAGTCTCTCCGTCATTGTAGGTCTTGCCCGCGGGCGATGGTAAAAATGAGTTTTAAAAAAAAGCAATAGGAAAACAATAATGAAAAACATAGGTTTAATCGCAGGAAACGGCAGATTTCCTTTTTTAGCGGCGCAAGGAATAAGAAATTCAGGCAATAGAGCGATATGCGTCGCTTTAAAAGAAGAGGCGGACATTGACCTTGAAAAATTTTGCGACAAATTTTTTATTATATCCATAGGCAAATTTCAAAAAATTTTAGACAGTTTTAAAAACGAAGGCGTTCATGATGTGATTATGGCGGGACAGGTTAAGCATATAACAATATATTCTGCAATTTCTATGGATTTGCGCGCTATAAAAGTTATGAGCAAATTGCTAAACAAGAAAACTGACACTATGCTTAAAACCTTTGCAAATGAACTTGAAAAAGACGGCATGCATCTTGTTCCATCCAATCTCTACTTAAAAGAATTTATGGCAAAAAAAGGTTTGATAGCGGGCGAAGCGCTTTCAGAAACAGAGCGGCAAGATATTGATTTTGGTTTTAAAATGGCAAAGTCTATAGCGGGTCTTGATATCGGACAAACAGTAGTTGTAAAAGACAGGTCTGTTCTCGCAGTTGAATCTGTAGAAGGAACGGACGAGTGCATAAAAAGGGCTTATCAATTAGGCGGCAAAGGTTCAATGGTTTGCAAAGTCGCAAAACCCAATCAAGACTTGAGATTTGATATTCCTGTGATAGGGACAAAGACAATAGAAACTTTAAAAACAAATAAAGCAAGAGCAATGGCTATAGAAGCCGACTCAACTCTTATTTTAGACATAGACGAAGTCATAAAAAAAGCAAAAGACGCAGGCGTAACAATAATTGCCATATAAAAAATAGAAAAGAAGGCAAATGCTGTTCCCCTTGAGCGAGCGGAATTCCTTGCAAAGCGGTCATTTTTTCCTCTCTCATTGAGAGAGATGGCAGGGAGAGGGGTTTATCGCAAAGCGGTTGTTGTAGTTTTTCCTCTTTCCTATCTTTATTGCTATATAAAAGGAGATTGTATGATCAACATAGCGGCTCCCGTCATAGGAGCAAAAGAAAGACAACTCATCAACGAAGTTTTAGATTCAAGAATTCTTGCGAGCGGAAAATTTGTGGAAGAATTTGAAAATAAATTTGCCGCATATTGCGGGACAAAATTTGCAATAGCAAATGTCAACGGCACAGCCGCTTTGCATACCGCCCTTTTATCTTGCGGCATCAAAGCGGGAGACAAAGTTGCGACTACTTCTTTTTCTTTTATAGCCACCGCTAATTCAATCTTGTTTTGCGGCGCAAAACCTATTTTTGTAGATATAAATCCCGACACATTTAATATCAATCCAATAGAACTTGAAAAGAAATTAAAGAAGGAAAAAAATATCAAAGCAGTGATAATAGTTCATCTTTACGGCTGCCCCTGCGATATGGACGCTATTTTGCGTTTAAAGAAAAAATATAAATTTATCCTCATAGAAGATTGCGCTCAAGCGCATGGAGCGGAATTTAACAATAAGAGAGTAGGCTCTTTTGGAGACGCCGGCGCTTTTTCTTTTTACGCTACAAAAAATATGATGACCGGCGAAGGCGGTATGGTCGTTAGCGATAGCGTTAAAATAGTTCAAGCCGCAAAACAAATTGTAAATCACGGACGCGCCGGACATTCTCAATTTACTTGTTTGGGATATAATTTTAGAATGACAAATTTAGCCGCCGCCATAGGCATAGCTCAATTGGAACAACTTGACGAGTGGACAAAAAAACGCAATGAAAACGCCGCAAAATATAATGACGCTTTTAAAGATTTGGATTTTTTACAAATTCCCATAATTCCAAATGGGTATAAACATGTTTTTCATCAATACACTTTGCGTATCAAAGGCGGACAAAGAGCAAAATTTATGCAATATCTAAAAGATAATGGAGTGGGGTGCGGCATATATTATGATACGGCAATGCATAGACAGCCTTTTTATCAAAAACTCGGATACAAAGCGGGACTTTGTCCGGAGGCTGAAAAAGCGGCAAAAGAAGTTGTCTCTATTGCCGTTCATCCATCTTTATCTTCGCAAGATACAGATTCTGTTATTTCTGTTATAAAAGGTTATAAAAAATGAATATAGTAAAAACTGCCGTAATAGGCGTAGGCTCGCTTGGTCAACACCATGCCCGAATTCTTGCTAAACATGAGAAATCAAAACTTGAATTTGTCGTTGACGCTGACGAAAAAAGAGCGGCAAAAATTGCCAAAGCAAGCGATACTCAATATCTAACTGATTTTAAACAAGTTATCGGCAAAGTTGACGCAGTTGTAATATCCGTTCCTACGCAATTTCATTATCAAGTAGCAAAACCTATTCTTGAAAGCGGCATTCATTGTCTTGTAGAAAAACCTTTTACGATGACGGTAGAAGAATCGCAAGAACTCATAGAAATAGCAAAATCCCAAAATCTGATTTTACAAGTCGGGCATATTGAGAGATTCAATCCTGCAATTATAGCCGCCGCTCCTTTTGTGTTAAAACCAAAATTTATTGAGGTAAATAGATTAGGTCCTTATGATTTGAGAAACGCCCATATAGGCGTGGTTTTGGATTTGATGATACATGATATTGATATGCTTTTATATTTGGTAAAAGATAAAGTTATTTCTTTAGAAGCCCACGGCGCAAAAGTTCTTTCTCCGACGGAAGACATAGCGAAAGTTCGTTTTAAATTTGCAAACGGCTGCGTTGCCGATGTGTCTGCAAGCAGAGTGACTATAGACAAATACAGAAAAATCCGCATATTCCAGCCCGACTCTTATATTTCTATAGATTATGCGGGAAAAAGTTTAAAAATTTACAAAATGAAAACAGGCAAAACTATTTTACCTTTCCCATTAAACATAGACATAACAAAACCCAAAATCCCGACAAATGAGCCGCTATTTTATGAATTGGACAATTTCCTAAACAATATCATCACAGGCAAACCCCCGTTAGTGGGCGGACAACAAGGCAGAGACGCTGTAGAAATCGCCCTCAATATCCTCAAAAACATGGTTTATTAGAGTCCGAAGTTTTAAAGCCCTCGCGAAATGCAAAAACAAAAATTTGCCAAAATCAAAAATACATTGAAAAAATAATATGAAAATTGAAATCAAAAATATAAAAAATATATGAATCTTGTAGGAGCGGGTTTCAACCCCTCTCCAAAAGATTGCGCGCATATTGTAGGGGCGAACCCATGTGTCCGCCCTCAAAAAAATTCAAAATGAAAATCCGTATCGTCGTTGCGCGCCCTGCGGCTTTGCGCAGGCTAAATTCCATCACAGAATCTATTTTACATAGTTCTTCAAGCCTTTGTTGCCGTCATTGCGGACAAGACCTATAATCTCCATCTTTTGCCTCAAGAACGCTTTGCGGGGAGATTGCAGGTCTTGCCTGCAACAGTGTATGTTCATTTTTATATGTTGATTGTGCAAAATCTCTATTCCCGAGCGCCCTAATCAGAAAATCAGCCCGTCTCGCGCGTCATTCCCGAGCGTCTTTGTCGGGAATCCACTTTCAATGCAAAACGAGTTTGCTCGCTTTGTTGTTTCGCGCAGACTAAACTCTGCTACAGAGTCCATTTTATGCAGTTATTCAAGATTTTTTGCCATCATCAACTCACTTGAAAATAGGGGAAACCCCTTTTCTTTTTTTCGTCATTCCCGAAATTCGTTATCGGGAATCCGAGTTAAAAAAGGCAACGGTAAAAGTGGATTCCCGACAGAGACATTCGGGAATGACGCATTGGGCGCTACATTCGGGAATGACGCAGTAGGCGCGGCTTTACCACAATTGATAGATTGACCTTTAATTTGAATACGGCTTATATTTTCTATACCGTTGCGGGGCAAGTCCGCAAGAAATTGGTTTTTCGAAAATGACGAACTTTTAAGTGGATTCTGCGGCGCGCAATGATAATGTCCATCTATTTTTATGCGTCGATTGCGCAAGAGGTCTGTTGCTAAAAAGACCAAAAGATTTTAAATTAGAATTAATCAGCGTTCCATTGGAGGAAAAATTAATGTTTCAATATATTCAAAGCATTTTTAGAGATTTTATGCCGCGGAGTTTAAATATCAAATTGATTAAATACGCCGACTCCCGCAGATATAAACTCAGAAATACTCTCATTGATTATTTGGAAAAAGAAACAGAAAACTCTCCCAATTTAGAAAAATCTCAAATTTTAAATTTCCTGCGCAATAATCCGCTTTCAATAATTCCTTATCCATTTATATATAAATATAGTTTTAGAAACATAAAAGTATTGCAGGATAATGATGGGTACAAATATATTTTTCGCAATGGAAAGAAATTATATTTTCCAAAAGATT
>JAITTG010000044.1 GCA_031287095.1 Candidatus Parendomicrobium reticulitermitis
GTTCGGAAGAGTTTGTTATCGCTTCATTAAGAGTCGCTCCCGACGGCACAAGAGCGGCGATTTGATTTGCCTCAGGTATAGAAATTTCCATAACTCTTGCCACATCTTTGATTACCGCTTTTGATTGCAAAGAGCCGAAAGTGATGATTTGAGCGACTTTGTCGCCGCCGTATTTGTTGCGGACATATTCTTTTACCGCGTCCCTGCCCGTATCTGCAAAATCTATGTCCAAATCAGGCATGGAAATCCTTGACGGATTTAAAAATCTTTCAAAAAGAAGCCCATATTGCAAAGGGCAAATGTCCGTTATACCCAAAGTATAAGCGACTATAGAACCTGCGCCAGAGCCTCTGCCCGGACCTACGGGAATTTTATTGTCTTTCGCATATTTGATGAAATCTTGCACTATCAAAAAGTATGAAGAAAAACCCATCTTTTTTATGATTGTAAGTTCGTGATTTAATCTATCTTCATGCTCTTTTTGAGTATTAGGATATCTTTGTTTTAAGCCTTCCCAGCAGAGTTTTTCAAGATAATCATTATCGTCTTTAAATTCTTTTGGTATGGCAAATTTCGGCAAGTATAACGCGTTCGTATCTATTTCAAGATTGATTTTTTCCGCTATGGCGAGAGTGTTTTTGAGAGCGTCGGGTTTATAAGAAAAGAGATTTATCATTTCTTCAGGACTGCGGTAATAAAATAAGTCTGAATCAAATTTGAATCTATTAGTGTCGGACAAATTTTTCTTTGTTCCTATGCAAAGCAAAACGCCGTGAGCTTTGTAATCTTCTTTTCTCAAAAAATGGCAGTCATTTGTGGCTACTAACGGGATTTGCGTTTTTTGGGATAATTCAAGAATATCGGGCAGAACCTTTTTTTCGTCTTCAAGACCATGGTCCATTATTTCCAAATAAAAATTGTCCGCGCCGAATATGTCGCGGTAAGTTATAGCGGATTCAAGAGCGCTTTTTTTGTCGTCTTTTAATAAAAAATTGGCAACTTCTCCAACAATACAGCCCGACATAGCGATAATACCTTTGCTATATTGGCGTAAAACCTCTTTGTCAACGCGCGGTTTATAGTAAAAACCTTCTAAAAAACCTATCGACACAATGCGCATAAGATTTTGATAGCCTTCATAATCTTTCGCCAAAAGCGTGAGATGTCTATAATATCCGCTGTCATCGTCAGGCTCATTTTGGCTTTTATCATGGCGCGATTGCGGAGCGACATACACTTCGCAGCCTATGATGGGTTTTATTGCGCTTTTTTTTGCCGCCCAATAAAATTCCATAGCCCCGAACATATTGCCATGGTCGGTAATAGCAAGCGCGGGCATTTTAAACTCTTTGCTTATGATATCAAATAATTCAGCGGGGTCTCCCTTATCGGTAGTAAGACGGCAAGCCCCGTCAAGTAAAGAATATTCGGTATGATTATGCAGATGCACAAATTCAGCCATAAAAACTCCTATTTAAAAATTTTAAGATAAGCGATTATACATTATTTTGATTTTCTTACATTTGAAATCTAAAAATCAATTAAAAATTGAAAAATGCGGTGCTGTTATTGTTGATTTATCATGTCAAATCATTTAAAAATGATACTGAAAGCAAAACAACGACAACGGTTTCTCGCAAATTTCGCGAGTTTCGGAAACGCAAGGAATGCAAAAAGACAAAAACAAACAAACAAATACAAAAACCAAAAATTCATTGTAATTGAAAACACATTGAAAAATCAATATGAAAATTAAAATCAAAACCTCAAAACTCAAACATTGTATGGGGCGGGATTGAAACCCGCGCCATACGACTTTCGTTTGTTCGTCGTTGTCATTCGCCGTTTATTCCTACTCTTTCCCGTTTTAGTTTATTGTTCGTCCAGAGAGCGGGTTTCAAACCCGCGGCGAACAACAAAGGCAATGGCGCGCTTTGCGATGAGGGTGGGTTTGAAACCCACACCGTACGACTTTTATATTTTTTTTCGTTCGGTTTTGACATTCGTCGTTTATTCCTACTCTTTCCCGTTTTGGTTTACTGTTCGTCCAGAGGGTGGGTTTGAAACCCACGCCGAACGGCAACGGCACGCTTTGCGATGAGGGCAGGTTTGAAACCCGCACCTACGAGGGTTTTGGGTTTTTGGGGATTTGTTTTTTGTCGCCTTTTCCCTTTATGTATGAAACGCGCTCCGCGAAGCATTTTGAGCGTATTTTGGCAGAATTTGTCTGCGCGCGTATAGCGGCGCTATCCAAACAGACAAATTGTGTCAAAAGACGCCAAAAGGCAAAGCGACCATTCAGCCCTGCGCTAAACTTAGAGACAGCCGTGTGTATCGCGGCTTGCCGCACCTACGCCGTTTGTTGTTGTTTGACTATAAAGCGTCAATAAGGTAAAATCTACTCCCTCACAAAAAAGCAGCCTCTTTAAAATAGGAAATAGGAGATAAATTTATGTATAGTTCAAACATGAGTTCTTCACATTCAAGTATCAAAATACCAGCCAAAAACAATCAATCCATTGTTGAAAATGATTATAAAAACAGCCTTCCCAAGACTTATGATGATATAAAGATAGTTCTTTTGCCAAGGGACAATACTTGGTTATATTCCTATTGGGAGATTTCTAAAGGAATAGTTGGCGGAATTTCAAAAATTTACGGAGACGCGTTTAATCCTAATTATATTGCAATTAGAATTTATGATATCACTGGCATAACTTTTGACGGCTCAAACGCTAATAAGTTTTTTGATATCCATGTAGGCAGCCGCGATATAAGTTGGTATATTGATTTGGGAGAATATAACCGCTCCGTATGCGCTGATTTGGGATTTTTCTTAAAAGATGGGAGATTTATATCCGTTGCCCGTTCAAATGTTATTGAGATGCCAAGATATGGAGTGTCGGATATAACGGACGAAGTTTGGGGTTCTATCAATATCACTGAGGAATCTTTGAGATGGTTTAAACTAGGACACGGTGCGACTTCGCTTGATTTTATGAAAATTATGAGTGAAAAGTGGAAAGAATATAGCATGATGCCGGGGTCATTTTCAAAAATAAAATAAAAAAGAGGTGCGAAAATGGAGCCTAAAGGTTTTTGGTGTTTGCAGTTACACGCTCATCTCCCGTTTGTTAGACATCCCGAGTTTGAAGATTTTTTAGAAGAAGATTGGCTTTATGAGGCTATTTCCGAAACTTATTTGCCTCTTTTGTCAGCTTTTGAGAGGCTTTTAAGAGATGGCGTTGATTTTAGATTGTCTATGACCATCTCCCCATCTCTTGCCAATATGCTTGCCGACTCGCTTTTACAATCAAGATATTATCAAAGGCTAAACAAAAATATAGAGCTCATAAGCAAAGAATTTGGCAGAGTCAAAAACGCTCCCGAATTTCGTCCCGTAGTCCAAATGTATAATGATAATCTCTATGAGTGCAAAAGAATTTGGGAAAAATACAATGGCAATATATTAAATGGGTTTAGAAATTTGCAGGATTTGGGTAAATTGGAAATCATTACTTGCTGCGCGACGCATGGATTTTTGCCTTTGATGAATAATGAAAAAGCGCAAAGGGCGCAAATTCAAGTCGCTTGCAAAGATTATGAAAGGCATTTCGGCAGACGCCCCAAAGGTATATGGCTTGCGGAATGCGCTTATTATCCGGGCGTGGACAGAATTTTAAAAGAAGAAGGCATAAGATTTTTCTTTTTAGAGACTCACGGCATACTTTTTTCTGAGCCGAGGCCAAGATATGGAGTTTTTGCTCCTATATATTGTCCAAGCGGCGTGGCTGTATTTTCAAGAGATATGGAAACCGCTCATCAAGTTTGGAGCGCAGATTCAGGCTATCCGGGCGATTCTGATTATAGAGAATTTTATAGGGATTTGGGTTATGATTTGGATTATAACTATATCAGTCCCTATCTCCATTCCGACGGCGTTCGCAGAAATATCGGCATAAAATATCATAAAATCACAGGCAAAGTCTCGCTTGGGGATAAACAGCCTTATAATCCCTATAATGCCAATGAAAAAGCGGCTTCTCACGCCGGGAATTTTTTATTTAACAGAACTAAGCAAATTGAGCATTTGGCGGAAGTTTTTGATAGGCAGCCTCTTGTGACTTCTATGTATGATGCGGAATTGTTTGGGCATTGGTGGTTTGAAGGTCCAAAATTTTTAGAATATATTTTTAGAAAAATGCACTTTGACCAAGACATAGTAAAGTCTATTACGCCCATTGAATATCTTGAAAAATATCCGTCAAATCAAGTGGCAAAACCTGCGGCGTCTTCTTGGGGCGATAAGGGATATTATGAAGTTTGGCTAAACGCTTCAAATGATTATATTTACAGACATTTGCACAAAGCGGCTGACAAGATGATAGAGTTGGCAGGCAAATTTCCAGAGTCTGACGGAATTTTGCAAAGGGCGTTAAATCAGACGGCAAGAGAATTATTGCTCGCTCAAAGTTCCGATTGGGCTTTTATAATGTCAACGGGAACTATGGTTGAATACGCCAAAAAAAGAACCGCAGGACACATAATCGCTCTTTCAAATCTCTATGACCAAATAAAATCCAATTGTATAGACGAGCCATATTTGGCTGATTTAGAAAGCAAGAACAATATATTTCCAAATATAGATTACAGAGTATATACATAAAGGCAGACTGCAAAAAACTAATTGTTGCTTCGTATAAAATCCTGAAGGATTTAATGTTGTTAATAACCTTGTATTGCCGCAGACTATGCGGAGAACCTTGATAGTCCGCTTATAGCGAGCGGACTTTTTTTTAATGAGTAAAAATGAGTTCAAAATTATTTATAGTTCCAACGCCGATAGGCAATTTAGAAGATATAACGCTCAGAGCCTTGAGAGTTCTCAAGGAATGTTCTTTTATAGCATGCGAGGATACGCGGGTAAGCGTAAAACTTCTCAATCATTTTGAGATTTCAAAGCCGCTTATAAGTTTTTATTCTTATAATCAGCAAAAACGCGTTCCGGAAATCATAGATAAAATTTTAAATGGAAGCGATGCGGCTCTAATATCCGACGCTGGAATGCCCGCAATATCAGACCCAGGCTATATGCTTGTAAGAGCGGCTATTGATAAAGGAATAATTGTAGAGGTTTTGCCGGGCGCAAGCGCGGCTATCACGGCTTTGATAGGTTCGGGGCTTCCGACAGACGGATATATTTTTTGCGGTTTCTTAAAGAAAAAGTCAGGCAAAATGAAAAAAGAACTTTCACAAGCCGCCGCATTAGGCAAAACAATAATTTTCTACGAGTCCCCGCGCAGAATTATAAAAACCGCAGAACTTTGCCGCGAAGTTTTTGGCGGCAAAACTCAAATGTGCGTAGCAAGAGAATTAACCAAGAAATTTGAAGAATTTATAAGAGGCGATATAGAAAGCGTGATAGAACAATTAAAATCAAAAAAAGAAATATTAGGGGAAATGGCGGTTTTGATAAATGCGGCAAGCTCTTTATTAGATGAAAATGAAAAAAACAAAAAGAAGAATAAATAAAATGCAATCTTTCGATATAACAGAACGAATTATAGAGGATGTTTTTACAGCAGATAAATCGTTATTAGCAAGAGTTCTTTCAGTAAATCAAAGCGACTTAAATTTGA
>JAITTG010000052.1 GCA_031287095.1 Candidatus Parendomicrobium reticulitermitis
CTTTGCCTTTTGGCGTCTTTTGACACAATTTGTCTGCTTAGATAGCGCCGCTATACGCGCGCAGACAAATTCTGCCAAAATACGCTCAAAATGCTTCGCGGAGCGCGTCTCATAATAAAGGAAAAACGACAAAAACAAAAAACTTGTAGTGCGCGGGTTTCAAACCCGACCGATTAGGACGAATGGCAAAACCAAATGGGAAATGGTAAAGAATAAACGACAAATGCCCAAAATTACAATTAACAATAATAATTATGCTGCAAACTATACTGACTTCATTTTTACTTATTTTTTTGGCGGAAATGGGCGATAAGACGCAACTGATTGCTTTGTCTTTTGCGGCGCGGTTTAAACTTAAAACTGTAATTTTTGCTATTTTGGCGGCTACAATTCTCAATAATCTTTTTGCCACGACTGTCGGCTCTTTGATTTTTAAACTTGCGCCAAGCCAAACTATAAGAATCATTTCCTACGCTATCTTTATAGCGTTTGGTTTATGGACATTATTTAGCAGTAAAAATGAAGACGGCAAGACAAAAGAGAGTAGATTATTGTTTAATCCATTTATCACAGTAGCGGTCTTTTTTATTATCTCGGAACTCGGCGACAAAACTCAAATATCGGCAATGCTTTTGGCAATAGACAGCGCCGCCTTTTTCCCTGTTTTCATAGGCGCAAGCGCGGGGATGTTTGCCGCAAATCTAATAGGCATAGCCGCAGGCGCGGCGCTGGGCAAAAAATTTCCCCTAAAAACAATAAAAATCATCAGCGCGGCAATGTTTATAATAATAGGAATAACGGGAATGGTAAAGACTATTGCTTATTAAGCGGTTTTGAAAGGAAATATAAAACTGATAAAATCCGCGAACTTTAAATGTAATGCGACGCAACCGTAGGGGCAGACCCGTGCGTCTGCCCTAAAACATAAATGGGTTTGCAAACAATCAAAGGGGGGACGCATGAAAACAGTTTTAGGACGGACAGGAATTGAAGTAAATAAAAATGGGTTTGGGGCTTTGCCTATTCAGAGAAGGACTATTGAAGACGCTGAGCCTATATTGAAGGCGGCTTTTGACGCAGGCATCAATTTTTTTGACACGGCAAGGGCTTATACCGATAGCGAAGAAAAAATCGGACGGGCTTTATCCGCCGTTAGGACTAAATTTTTTCTTGCGACTAAAACTGCGGCAAAAAACGGCGAAGAATTAAAAAAAGACCTTGATACAAGTTTGAAACTTTTAAAAACCGACTATATAGATATTTATCAATTTCATAATCCTGCTAAATATCCAAGACCGGATGACGGCTCCGGGCTTTATGAGGCGGCGCTTGAAGCGAAAAAGACGGGCAAAATAAAATTTATCGGGATTACAAATCACCGTATCGCAGTAGCGCTTGAAGCGGTCAACAGCGGACTTTTTGATACTATGCAATTTCCTTTTAATTATTTGTCCGACGAAAAAGAGATTGGGCTAACAAAACTTTGCGCTCAAAAAAATGTCGGCTTTATCGCTATGAAAGCGCTCAGCGGCGGACTTTTAAACGATATAGATACAGGCGCCGCTTATATGAATACGCTCAAAAATGTCGTTCCTATTTGGGGCATACAAACTATGGACGAATTAAAAAAAATGTTAAATGCCGCAAAGAATGAAAATGCTCCAACTGCCCAACAACAAAAAAGAATAGACCAAGATAGAAAAGAACTCACAGGCGAGTTTTGCCGCTGCTGCAATTATTGCGCGCCTTGTCCTAAGGATATAAAGATATTTAATTGCGCAAGAATGTCTTTGCTTTTGCGCCGTATGCCGCCCGCCCAATGGCTTACTAAAGAATGGCAAGAGGATATGCTCAAAATAAAAGATTGTATAAATTGCGGCGCTTGTAAAAGCCGCTGCCCTTACGGACTTGATATACCAAATTTGTTGAAGAGAAACTTGGAAGATTATATGACATTTTTGAAATAGAGATTTTGCTCCGCATTGCCATTGCAGGATTTTGGTTAATGGCGACTAATAATAGCGGAGATTGCAGGTCTTGCCCGCAAGCGATAACGCGGGACGCGGAGCAAATCAGCAATGACAAATATGATAAAAACAGGTTTTGACAGAACCGCAATAGGAGAGTATTTATGCCGTCAATTAAGAGATTTCCGTTTAGCGATATTTTGGGTTGGTCTATATCGCGTTATGATAAATTTAAAATTTGTAAGAGACAGTATTTTTATGAATATTATCCGAAATTTGATAAAGACAATCCTATTGAAAAAATCCAATTCTTAAAAAAACTCACCTCGCGCGCTTTAGAGACGGGCAATATCGTCCATGATATAGTCCGCGACATTCTCTATCGCTATCAAAAAAGCGTTTCCCCTATCAATAAAGAAAAATTTATAAAATATGCTTATGATTTAACCCAAAAATATTGCGGGGCAAAAACTTTTTATGAGAGTTATTACGGCTCTGAAGTTATATTGCCGCAAGAGATTTTTGTTAAAGTTAAGGCTATACTTGAAAACTTTTTAAACAGCGCAAGATTCAAATGGATAGAAGAAAACGCTCTTGAAACAAGACAGCATTGGGTTATAGAGCCTGACGGATACGGCGAAACCCGCATAAATGAAATGAAAGCCTTTTGTAAAGTGGATTTTCTTTTTCCTATCAAAGACAAAGTCTATATTTTGGATTGGAAAACTGGAAAACAAGACGAGAAAAAGCATAGCCGCCAACTTGTCGGATATTCTTTGTGGGCGTCGTTTCATTTTGAAAAAAGCGCCGAAGATATTATGCCTATGATTGTTTATCTTTTCCCCGACTATCTTGAAAGAAGCGTCAATGTCACAGAGGATACAATCAATGATTTTGCAGAAAGCGTTAATAAAGAAACAAATGAAATGTATGAATATCTTACGGATATAGAAAAAAATATCCCAAAAGATAAAGAAAATTTTTCAAAAGGCGTCAATAAAGTTTTTTGCAAGTATTGCAATTATAGAGAATTGTGTTTGGCGGACAAAAAATGACGCTTTACAGAAAAGAACTTGAAGAAAAAGCGCGGGCTTTTGTCAAAATCTTAAATGATTTTGACATAAAAGCAAGTTTTGACGAAAATAGTTTTAGAGATTACCTTGCAATCATAAAATCCGATTATAAAGGCAAGGGTATTTTAAAAGCAAATCTCAATATATACTATAAACCTTCCCGCAAATCTTTTTCTTTGGCAAAAAAAATTAAAGACGACGAATTTGAAAAAGCGGTTTTAGCCGCTTGGGACAAACTCAACGGTTTTGAAAGCCACAGCGCAGAAAGCGGAATATACGAGGCTTTTGTCGACGGCTCTTATTTTAACGGCATTACAGGATACGGCGCGGCGATATATCTCGGCGATATTGTAAAGACGAAATTGTCGGGAACTGTTGAAAATACTCAATCCCACCAAATAGGCGGAGAACTTAAAGCCGTCATGGAAACTCTTAAATGGTGCGATGAAAATAATGTTGGAGAAATACGAATAAATTACGATTATATCGGCATAGAGAAATTTGCGGCGGGCGTTTGGACGGCAAAAAATGAAATTGTCAAAGAATATGTAAAAACAGTTCTAATGTCTAAAGTAAAAATCCAATGGCGCCATATCAAAAGCCATAGCGGCAATACAAAAAATAACTTAGCCGATTCTCTCGCCAAAGCGGCTATTGAATCGGCAAAAAAACAAATCCAGTAGAGACGACCAATTCGGGCGTTTCCACGCAGGGAGGCAACATGCAGTTGATAGAAAAATATGTAAGGACGGATTTTAAATCTTATGAGGATTTTAAAAAGAATTACAAAGTATCGGTTCCCGACGATTTCAATTTTGGGTTTGATATCGTTGATGAGATAGCAAACAAAACGCCCGATAAAAAGGCTATGATTTGGTGTAATGAGAACAATGACGAGGCTGTTTTTACATTTAAAGATATCAAAGAAAAAAGCGCTCAAAGCGCAAACTTTTTTAAATCGCTCGGAGTAAAGAAAGGCGATAGAGTATTATTGATGTTGATGCGCAGGTATGAGTATTGGTTTTGCTGCGTAGGCTTGCACAAATTGGGCGCAATAGTCGTGCCGGGAACTCATCTTTTAACGCCCAAAGATATAATTTATAGAGTAAAAAAAGCGCAAATAAAAGTGATTGCCGCCGCTTTTGAGCAGAGAATTATAGATATGGTAAATACGGCAAAAAAAGCCTTGCCGAATTTGCGCCATATAATTTGCGCAAATAAAAAAATCAGAGGCTGGATAGATTACACTAAGGAATTGCCGAAATTTTCCACAATTTTTAACAGACCCGCAGGCAAAGCCGCCATAAAGAAAAGCGACCCTTTCTTATTGTATTTTACATCAGGCACAACGGGAATGCCTAAGATGGTTGTTCACGATTATTCTTATCCGCTCGGACATATTTTGACGGCAAAATTTTGGCAAAACTTAAATCCCGACAGCCTTCACTTGACTGTCGCAGAAACGGGTTGGGGCAAAGCGTCTTGGGGGAAAATTTACGGGCAGTGGATATGCGAGTCTTGCATTTTCGTATATGATTTTGACAGATTCAATTATAAAGGGTTGCTTGAAAGAATTGCAAAATATAAACTCACTTCCTTTTGCGCCCCGCCTACTGTGTATAGATATATGATAAAAGAAGACATTTCAAAATACAATCTCTCTAATTTAAAGCATGCGCAAACCGCAGGCGAGCCTTTAAATCCCGAAGTGTTTAATAAATTCAAAGAAATGACCGGGCTTGAAATAAGAGAAGGGTTTGGACAAACGGAGACGGTATGTATGATAGCGACATTTCCTTGGCTTAAACCAAAAGCAGGCTCGCTTGGAAAACCTTCGGCTGGTTGGGATGTGGATGTGGTGGATGCAGACAATAAATCTTGTCCGCCTCATCAAGAGGGGAGTTTGATAATAAGAACTCATCATCATAATCCCGTAGGGCTTTTTAGCGGATACTATAAAGACCCGAAATTGACTCTAAGTATTTGGGACAAAGGCATATACAATACCGGCGACAAAGCCTATAAAGACAAAGATGGATATTTTTATTTTATAGGCAGAGCCGACGATGTTATCAAAAGTTCCGGCTATAGAATAGGACCTTTTGAAGTTGAAAGCGCTTTAATGGAACATCCCGCGGTTTTGGAATGCGCAATCACGGCGGTTCCGGACGAGATAAGAGGCTTTATAGTAAAAGCGACAGTCATTCTTGCCAAAGGATATAAAGATAGAGCGGGCGGCGCTCTTGTAAAAGAATTGCAAGACCATGTAAAAAAGACGACGGCTCCTTATAAATATCCAAGAATAATAGAGTTCGTTGACGAACTCCCGAAAACAATAAGCGGAAAAATCAAAAGAAAACACATAAGAGAAGCGGACAAAAAAA
Source organism: Candidatus Parendomicrobium reticulitermitis (assembly GCA_031287095.1). Taxonomy (GTDB): domain Bacteria; phylum Elusimicrobiota; class Endomicrobiia; order Endomicrobiales; family Endomicrobiaceae; genus Parendomicrobium; species Parendomicrobium reticulitermitis. The sequence goes on from JAITTG010000052.1 coordinate 5,425, forward strand.
GAAAATTCAAATAATGAATATAGGCTAATGACGGAGATTGCAGGTTAAGTCTTTATCCGTTATTGCCGATCAAGCCCGCAGGCGGCGAACGGCGTGGAAATTTCAGTCCTTGCCCGCAGGCGCGGTAAGTTAGAAAAATTCAAAGGAGTGGAAAAAATGAAAAAAATTGTGGTACTTGTATCAGCCCTGATTGTTTGCGCCGCCGCTATTATCTTATACACGCAGACAAATAAAGAGACTATTGATAAACCGACAGCCGCCAAAGATGAAATGCAAGACGGAACAATAATCAAAACTCAAGTAGGCAAGAATCAATTAAATCTCGTTCTTGCGAAATCGCCTGAGGCTGCGGCAAAAGGTTTGTCTGATATGGCGGAAATTCCTCAAGATGGTATGATTTTTATATTTGAAGAGCCGCAAATTCTTGTCTTTTGGATGAAAGATATGCTCTTTCCTATTGACATAGTTTGGATAGGCTCAAATACAGTTCTTGGCTTTATCGAAAATGCTCAACCCGAACCCAATACGGCGGAGATTGCGCTCAAAAGATATTATTCCCCAGAGAAAACAGACGCAGTTATTGAGATAAAAGCAGGAGCAATAAAAAAATTAAACATCAAAAAAGGCGATACATTTAATATCGTGAAATAATAATTCTGCGCAAAGTAAGCCAGATGCCATAACAAATAGCGGCGGGTTTCTCTTTAACGGCAAGGACTGCATATATCAACATGAGGAGCATTTAGTATGGCAGAAATAATATCGCTGAATCTCGGCAAGGCAATGGAAAAAAAACTGAAGTCTGTCGGAATACACTCTGCGGAAACTTTGCGGGAAATAGGCAGCAAAGAAGCTGTATTTCGGCTAAAGGCGCAATACCCGTCAACTTGCGTGGTTATCCTATATCATCTGGAAGCCGCCTTGCAGGGAATTGAGATAAAAAAATTGGATTCTTCCTGCAAAACTGAATTAAAAGCATTTTTCAATCAAATAAAGGATCATTGATTTACAGCAATGCGATCGCTATAAGCAAAATTATCATTCTGTGTGAAGTAAGCCATGTCAATCGCTACACCTAAACCCTGAAAGGGTTTAATGCCGTCAATAACCCCGTATTGCCTCAGATTACCTCTTTTCCTCTTTCCCCTCTCCTACGGGAGAGGGGCTTGGCATTGTTTTGAAAAGAGGGCGAGGGACGCAAAAGCGCGCGGGGAACAAGGAGAATTTATGATTAACAAACTAAGAACGGACTTAAAAACCTATATGAAGGCAAAAGATTTAGACAGCCTAAATGTAGTGAGAGGAATTTTAAATGAAATCAATATCAGAGAGATGAAAAATATTGAAATCAACAATGAAGAGATTCTTAAAGTGTTGAGAAGTGAAGTAAAAAAGAGAAAAGAGGCTATAGAAAATTTCACAAAAGCCGCAAGACAAGACTTGATAGACAAAGAGAGCAGGGAATTGAAATTGATAGAGACTTATTTGCCCGCTGAAATATCTGACGACGATTTATTAAAAATAGTTAAAAAGGCGGCTGACGAATCAGCAGACAAAAGTTTCGGCGCGGTAATGAAAGCGGCAATAACTGCCGCTAATGGGCAAGCAGATGGAAAAAGAATATCTGCATTAGTGAAGCAAATATTGGGTTAGGGCGTTTGTCGTCACTTGCGGGCTTGACCCGCAATGACGGCAGAGGCAAAAGAAGATTTTTAGAGAACACTAAAGTCCATCGTTGCGCCTAAATCCTAAAAAATGTTTAATTGTCGTTATAACTCCATATAGTCTGCAAGGCTATGCGGAGACACAAAAGGAGATATTATGAAAAAATCTATTTTAATTTATGGGTTTGCATTCTTATTTGTTTTGTCAGGATTTGCTCAAAGTTCTTTTGCGCAGGCAAATATCTTGGAATTGCCCGCCGCGCAAAAGACAGGCGGCAAACCGCTTATGGACGCTTTGTCATTGAGAAAAGGCGAAAGGGCTATGACAAACAAGGCTTTGACTTTGCAACAATTGAGCAATCTTTTATGGTCTGCATGGGGCATAAACCGCTCGGACGGCAGACGCACAATACCAACGGGGATGAACAAACAAGAAGCAGCCGTATATGTAGTTCTTGAAACAGGCGTTTGGTTGTATGACGCTCAAAAAAATCATCTCATTCAAAAATTAAATCAAGATGTTCGCTCCAAATACTCGCCCGCAGGCGTAACTTTACTATACGCAGTTCCCGCAAAAGACAGTTTCGGCAAAATGCATGCGGGTTCAATGTATCAAAATGCCGCCCTATACTGCGCATCGGAAGGATTAGCAAATGTAGTAAAAGCCAGCGGCTCGGATGCGCTAAAAGGTATTTTATCTCTGCCAAGCGGATATGAAATTGTGATAATACAAGCAATTGGATATAAGAAATAAGGCAAAGAATCAAATATAAATCTGCATCCTGTCAAATCATTTAAAAATGACGCCGAAAACAAAATAACAGCAACGGCTTTCTCGCAAGTTGCGCAAGTTTCAGAAACGCAAAAAACGCAAAACGACAAGACTAACGCTGTTTCTGTTGTCTTTGTCGTTTTGCATTCCTTGCATGGTCGTTGCCGTTAGATTTTCTTTACGCAACTTGCGAGAAGCCGTTGTCGTTGTCTCGTGTCTTTGACTATAAACAGCCTTTTAGATATAATCCCGTCCGCTTTACAAAATACATTTATAAGGAATAGGGAAACGACAAATGAAAAGAACATTTCAGCCAAACAAAGACAGAAGGAAAAAGAAAATAGGTTTTAGAGCCAGAATGGCTACGCCTGGGGGTAGAAGAGTTTTGAGCGCGCGCAGAAGAAAAGGGCGTAAAACTTTAAGCGCATAGCAATACAATGCAACCCGTCCAAACCCGCCGAAAACATTTCTCTTTTAATTATTCTGAAAAACTCCACTTGCAAAGGGATTTCAAACTTGTTTTTAAAAAAGGTTTAAAATTTGACGCTAAAACCGTAAAAGTTTTGGCTTTTAAAAGGGAAGGCAAGCAAATAAGAAGATTGGGGCTTGTCGCTTCGGCAAAAGTCGGCAATGCCGTTCAAAGAAATTTAGCAAAAAGACGGTTGCGGGAAATTTTTAGGACGAATAAAAATAATATGGCGCAAGGGTTGGACTTGGTTTTTATTCTTAAACCAAAAATTGCAAGCGTCAAATATAATGAATTACAGAAAGCAATTTTGGATATTCTTACAAAGGCAAAACTGTATAGTTCATTAAGTTAAAAGATGCCTGCTTGTTATTGCGCGCCTTGCAGCTTTAGGCAAAATAATACAATTTCACGCAGACTTGGGCTAACAGAGTCCGTCATTCCCAATCGTCTCTATCTGAAAGCCGCTTTTGACATTGCCTTTTTTAACTTGGATTTCCGATAACAGATTTCGGTAATGACGAATAGGATGTTTTTATCACTTTTTCAAGCAGGCTGACGACAAACTTGTTCAGTGCAGAATGACGGCACGCTTATTTATCGGGTAAAATTATGAAGTATATAGCGCTTTTTTTGATAAGAGTTTATCAGATTTGCATTTCGCCTATTTTGCCGCCTCGTTGCAGATTTACGCCGAGTTGTTCGGCTTACGCTTATCAAGCGGTAGAAATGTATGGATTTTTTAAAGGAAGTTTTTTAGCGTTTAAAAGAATTATCCGCTGCCACCCTTTTTGCGAAGGGGGCATAGATCCGGTTCCATTGCCTAAAAACAAAATAAAATAAAAAAGGAAAAAACAAATGAACAAAAACACAATAATGTTTATAGCAGCGTCGGCAATTGTAATACTTTTATGGAATTTCGTATTATCCCCACAACCTATTCAACAAGCAAAGCCGCCCGCGCAAGAGACGCAGCCCTCGGCGGTTGCTCAAACGCAAAGCCAAAGCCAAAGTCAAACTCAAAGCGCGCCCGTTTTGCCTGCGTCTCCCGTAAAAAATGCGGCTACAAACAATATAAAACAAGAAACAATAGAGATATCCGCGGACAAATATAAAGTATATTTGACAAATAGCGGAGCGGCTGTTTCTAAATGGTTAATCAAAGAAAACGACGGGCAATGGATAGATTTAATTTTGCCAAATAATCCGCCTGTTCTCGCCAATTTTCCTAATATCAATTATAAAATAGTATCTAATAACAATGAAAAAGTTGTTTTTGAATATGTTTCGCCAGAAGGGTGGAAAATCACAAAAACTTATTCTTTCGCCAAAGATTCATATATGCACAATATCGCCGTAAAGTTGGAAAAATTAAATCAGTCGGCTGTTTTGCCCAGAATTGATTTCGTTTGGGGACCCGGTCTTTCTACCGATGATGAGAATATGAAAGAAAATCTAACCCTCACAAGAGTTGGGGGGCACCCCGCTCAAAAACCTTTCAAATACAAAATAATCAAAAACGAATCGGAACCTGCCTCAGATTTTAAATGGGTCGCTATAGATAATAGATATTTCCTTGTTGCTTTTATCCCCACAAACATTTCTGATTTTGCCAATATCAAATCTTTTAGGGAAGATAAAAAACATTACTATTCTTTGATTCTTGAAGGCAGTCCTTCTTACGCTAATGCAAATTCAGCGGAGATTTCCGCATATATGTATGTAGGTCCAAAAGGATATACTTATTTGCAGACATATAATCCTCAATTTAATCTCAATCTTGAAAAAAGCGTGGATTTCGGATTTTTCGGTTTCTTGGGCAGAGGCGCTTTTCAAATTTTGAATTTCTTCCACAATACGACAAACAATTACGGCTGGGCTATTATCATTCTCACTATATGTATTCAACTTGTGATTTTGCCGCTCACTCTTAAAAGTTATCGTTCTATGGCGGCAATGAAACGGATTCAACCTATGATAAAGTCCATACAAGAAAGATATAAAGGCGATAAACAGCGCTTAAATGTAGAGATGATGAACATATATAAAACCCAAAAAGTAAATCCTATGGGAGGCTGTCTGCCAATGCTGTGCCAATTGCCTATCTTTTGGGCTTTCTTTACAATGCTTAGAAACGCTTATGAGCTGCGGGGCGCGCATTGGATTTTGTGGGTAAACGATTTGTCCATCGCAGACACTTTTCTTGTCATAAACGGTTTCACAATACACTTGCTGCCTTTGATTATGGGCGCTGGAATGTTTTTACAGCAAAAATTGACAGGCGCAAGCGCCGACCCTATGCAAAAAAAGATGATGTATATTTTGCCGATAGTATTTACTTTTATGTTTTGGGGCTTTCCCGCAGGTTTGGTTTTGTATTGGCTCACAAATAGCGTAGTGTCTATGATAGAGCAATATATAGTAATGAGAAGAGACACAATCAAAATCAAAAGGGCATAGACTCAAAGCGCGTCATTTCCGAATAAAGCCTGCGCGTCATTCTCGAATGTAAGCCTGCAGCATCATTTCCGAGCGTGAGCCTAACGGCGCCATTCCAAAGTATAAGCCTAATAGCGTCATTCCCGAGCGTCTTTGTCGGGAATCCTTTAAAGGTAAATAAAATGCAAAATATAGTTTTATCAATACATTACGGGCACAATGCAACAGTCGGTCTTTCAATTGACGGCGAAATTGTATGCTTAATAAGCGAAGAGCGCTTAAATAGAATAAAAAATTCCTATGGATATCCCGCTCGGGCTTTAGAATATGTCGTCAATAAGTATTTAGGCGCAGATAAAAGCCTTATCACAAAAGTGATTTTAAACGATTATGATATGGTTTTTGCAAATGACCTTCAATTTTGGGGATATGACCCTAAAACCGTAGACGAGGTTTTTCCAATACATTATAAAAATAGACAGTCTTTTCTAAACAAATACCTCAAATACAAAAACGGATTTTCAAAAACAAAGCGCGGTTTAAAAATTGCTTTCAAAAAATTTGTCCGCAAACATTTCCTCCAAGGCAGATTTATAAAAAGGGTAAATAAAAAATTAACATTCCCTTTCATAGTTACAAGAGAAAAACTCATCAAAATCATAGCCGATAAAATCGGCGTTCCCGCTGAAAAAATACTTCCTTTTGACCATCACAGCGCCCATCTTCTTGCCGCGATGTATTTTGTTGACGCCAATAAAAAGAGGCTCTGCCTCTCTCTTGACGGGGCTGGAGACTGGGCTTCCGCTAAAGTTGCTATTTGGGATGGCAAACTCAATATAATTTCCGCTACAAGTCAAAACGCTTCTGTGGGAAGCCTCTATTATTGCGTTACAGGCTTTTTGGGGATGAAAGGGTTAGAACATGAATTTAAAGTTATGGGCATGGCGCCGTATGCCAAAGAAGAACAGATAGAAAGAGTAAAAAAGGTTTTTGAAACTATGATTTATCTTGATGAGAAAGGCGAGTTTAAGTCACCTATGCCGTCTGAAGATTATTTCAATTATATTACAGACAAACTTTCCTTTGAACGCTTTGACAATATCAGCGGAGCAATACAAAAATTCACCGAAGAAATAATGATGCAGTGGATAAGGTTTTGGATAGAAAAAACGGGCGTATCCGACATTACGGTAGGCGGCGGAGTGATGATGAATGTTAAAGCGGTCAAAAGAGTTTACGAAATGCCCGAAGTGAGTTCGCTTTTTGTCACTCCAAGCGCGGGC
>JAITTG010000077.1 GCA_031287095.1 Candidatus Parendomicrobium reticulitermitis
CCCACGACACCACTCACCCAAACCCCATCCCACCCCCAAACCCCTTCCCCAAAAAACCAGCATTGAGGGACACCGGTGGCGGGGGGGGGGGCTAGTCTCTCAATTATCGCCGTTTGTTAAAACTGCTTATGGAGCGGATACTTCCGATTTGAACATAGAAAATAATAAAAGAAAATATTCAAATATAAGAAATCTATCTTTTTTTTCGCTTTCTCCCAATGCCTATACGCAAATTGCTCAATTGCCGATACAAGAAAAACCCACCATAATAACATGTATAAGCGTTTTGCAGTATTATAAGTCTTTAGATGAAATTGGTCAGTTGATAGAAAATGCTAAAAAAATTGCAAGCCCGAATTGCATAATGATTTTAATAGACTTGTTGGCGGATATAAATGTAATCAAAGATTTCGCTTATTCTGTGATAGGTTCTATTTTTGCAAAAACTTTTTGGGCGCAAGTTCAAGAGGTGTTTTCAGGGAGATACGGTAAATGTCCAACATTGCGTAAAAAGCAGCCTTTGCTTACTATGAAGAGAACTGAATTAGAAAATCTCTGCGCCGCTCATAAAGTATCTCTAAAATTTATCAAAAGGAAAATGACGCAAGATTTTGCAAGAACAAATGTTGCGCTTGAGTTGTTTCCTAAAACAAAAATATAGGAGATTATATTATGAATTTTAAATTTTTATTTAAAAATCCAAATGATTGGTATATAAAAGATTATTGTTATTTCAAGAAAGATAATCAAGGTATTTTCTCCGCTTGGTCTAATGATTATCAAGATATGTATGATGATATTGACGCTGTTTCTTGGTGGGTCGCGTATAGAATAAAAATTGTTAATTCCTTGATGAAAAAATATTTTGCTAGACAGACAGACTCTCTTTTAGTTGCCGATATTGGCGGAGCCAATGGATACATTTCAAAAAAACTTATGGACAATGGGTGGCGGATGTTATTGATAGAGCCGACAGTCCGCGCTTGCTTTAATGCGAAAAAACACGGCGTTGATAATGTGATATGCGGTCATATCAATGATGAAGATTTTAATTCTAATATTCTTGACTCTTGTTTGATGTTAGATGTTATAGAGCATGTAGAAAATGATATTGAGGCGCTCAAATGTATTAATGATAAGATGAAAAAAGGCTCAAGATTTATTCTTACGACTTCAGCATTTCAAAGTTTGTGGAGTTCTCACGATGTGGAAAGCGGGCATTTTAGGAGATATTCCATAAAAGAATTGAGCGTTAAATTTAAAAAAGCGGGGTTTAAAGTTATATATAAAAGTTATTTTTTAAGTTTTTTATATTTTCCAATTTTATTGATTTGTTTTTTTGAAAAGCTCGGGTTAGTCAAAAAACAAAATGAAATCAATCCCAAAGAAAAGCACAAACAAATAAAAGGCAGGTCGTCTGCCAATAAATTAACGGTTGTTGTTTTAAACATTTTAAACGCGATAGAAAGAATATGTCTGCGCTGTAAAATCAAAATCCCATTAGGTTCCAGCGTGATTTTTGTTGTTGAGAAATAAATAGGCTGCTCAGTCCGCGCGCAATGACTACGACAAGTCGCCGTCATTGCGCGCCCTGCGATTTCACTCATGCTCAACTCCGCAGTAGAATCCATTTTTTAATGAAGTAAAAAACAGACTGAGATATATAGCCGCTCAAACTTGCGGTATAAAATAAAAGGAGGAACAATGAGAAATTGTATTATGAATTTAAAATTTTTATTTAAAAATCCAAATGATTGGTATGTAAAAGATTATTGTTATTTCAAGAAAGATAATCAAGGTATTCTCTCCGCTAGGTCTAATGATTGTCAGGATATGTTTGATGATATTGAGGCGGTTTCTTGGTGGGTCGCGTATAGAATAAAAATTGTCAACTCTTTGATGAAAAAATATTTTGCTAGACAGACAGACAGACAGACAGACAGACAGACAGACAGACAGACAGACAGACAGACTCTCTTTTAATTGCCGATATTGGCGGAGCCAATGGACACATTTCAAAAAAACTCATGGACAATGGATGGCAGATGTTATTGATAGAGCCGACAGTCCGCGCTTGCTTTAATGCGAAAAAATACGGCGTTGATAATGTGATATGCGGTCATATCAATGATGAAGATTTTAATTCTAACATTCTTGACTCTTGTTTGATGTTGGATGTTATAGAGCATATAGAGAGCGATATTGATGCGCTTAAATGTATCAATGACAAGATGAAAAAAGGCGCAAGATTTATTCTTGCAGCTCCGGCATTTCAAAGTTTGTGGAGTTCTCTTGATGTGGAAGGCGGACATTTTAGGAGATATTCCATAAAAGGATTAAACGCTCAATTTAAAAAAGCGGGGTTTAAAGTCATATATAAAAGTTATTTTTTAAGTTTTTTATATTTTCCAATTTTGTTGGTTTGCTTTTTAGAAAAGCTCGGATTAGTCAAAAAATGTAATGAAATCAATCCCAAAGAAAAACATAAAAAAATAAAAGGCAGGTCGTCTGCCGGCAAATTGACGATTATCATTTTAAATATTTTAAACGCAGTAGAAAGAATATGTCTGCGCTGCAAAATCAAAATTCCATTAGGTTCCAGCGTGATTTTTGTTGTTGAGAAATAAATAAGATGAGATGCGCCCAATAGGACGAATGGCGGACTCAAACGGGAAATGGTAAAAAACAAATGACGAATGATAAAACCAAACGAGCGGCAATTAGAAAATAGAAAATCTGACAAAACCAAAAAATCTAAAAACCCGCTCGCCGGAAATACAAAAACAAATACAGAAATTGTCAATCTGTTTTTATATGTCGGTTATGTAAGAGAGATATTAAAATAAAGATATTATATATTTTGGAGGTATAAAGAATGAGATTTTTCAACACAACAGG
>JAITTG010000104.1 GCA_031287095.1 Candidatus Parendomicrobium reticulitermitis
TCTGTTCTGTTCTGTTCTGTTCTGTTCTGTTCTGTTCTGTTCTGTTCTGTTCTGTTCTGTTCTGTTCTGTTCTGTTCTGTTCTGTTCTGTTCTGTTCTGTTCTGTTCTGTTCTGTTCTAATTTCCATAACACTTTTATTTTTCCTCGTCTTTTTTTAAATTCTGAACATTCTTTTTATTGTCTAAAAGCCCGCAATCGGAAATATATCCCCCGCAGCAGCCTGAAACCCTGCTTGTAATGTCAGCGTCAAAAATTCCTTTCACAATTCCTTTAAAACCCATCCAAAATTTCTTAAATTTTTTCATTTTGACCACCCATATATAAAACTCACTCTTGTCGTCATCAATCCGCTTAAAGAGAGTGTAAAAGCCTCTTGTCCGTCATTGCCAAAATCTGTTATCGGGAATCTAATTAAAAAAATAACGGCAAAAGCGGATTCCCGACAGAGACGCTCGGGAATGACAGAGTTTGAGAGGCATCTCACTTAATCGGGAATGACGGAGTTTGGCAGACATTTCACTTAAAAAGAGGCGATGTAATGAGATGTAATGCATCGCCAATCTAACAGAATCTATCTTGCGGGCTTGAATCGCAAGAACCAAAACCCGTAATCGTTGTAAAGGATTCTATTTACAACAATCCATCGCCTGCGCTTAACTTATATCTTATTTCCGCTCTTTTAAACGAATTGATGACGGCTTATATTATTCTTTTGCTTTCTTGGATTTTTTTGTCGGTTTTTCTGGAGCGGCGGCATCGGTATTAGTCTCTTGCGCCGCCATAACGGCATCTTCGGTTTTTGGTTTTTCCACACTTTCTGTTTCTGCGCCGCCGAAGGCTTTTGCTCTTATTTTGGTTTCTATGTCTGCGGTGATTTCAGGATGCTCTATTAAATATGTTTTTACATTGTCTCTGCCTTGTCCGAGCCTTTCGCCGTTATAACTAAAAAATGCGCCGGCTTTTTCAATTATGCCGTCATTGACGCCTATATCTATCAAATAACCCATTTTGTCAACGCCTACGCCGAACATTATTTCAAATTCAGCCTGTCTAAAAGGAGCGGCGACTTTATTTTTCACAACTTTTACTCTCACTCTATTTCCGATAATCTCATCGCCTTTTTTGACAGATTCAATTCTCCTAATGTCAAGCCTGACGGATGAATAGAATTTTAGAGCAAGACCTCCGGGAGTGGTCTCAGGATTTCCCCACATCACGCCGATTTTTTGCCTCAATTGATTGATAAAAATCAGAGCGGTTTTTGTTTTAGATATATTTGAAGTGAGTTTTCTAAGCGCTTGGCTCATAAGCCTTGCTTGAAGACCCATAAAAGAATCGCCCATCTCGCCTTCAATTTCCGCCTTGGGAACAAGAGCGGCGACAGAATCAACTACTATAATATCAACCGCGCCCGAGCGAATAAGTTGGTCTGCAATTTCAAGACCTTGTTCGCCGGAATCAGGCTGAGAAATTAATAAATTATCTATGTCCACGCCGATTTTGCCCGCATATTCAGAATCCATAGCATGCTCGGCGTCAATATAAGCCGCTGTTCCGCCGAGTTTTTGCGCTTCGGCGACCATACATAAAGCCAAAGTGCTTTTGCCTGAAGATTCAGGTCCATAAATTTCTACAATTCTGCCGCGCGGAATACCGCCGATGCCTATCGCTATATCAAGAGGCAAGGCGCCTGTTGGAATAGCGTCAACTTTATCCCTTGCGCTTCTTGCGCCGAGTCTCATAATCGCTTCTTTGCCAAAATTTTTCTCAATCTGAGAAAGAGCCAAATCCAAAGCCTTAATCTTGTCATCCTTAGCCATAACAGCCTCCTTTTTTGCAACTATTTGTATAAAAAATCAATAAGCAATAATATCAAATATGCCCATATTTGTCATTTATGTATGATAACGATATATCTCTATAAATAATTTCAGCCGCTTTTCTTGGACTTTCTGCTTCTATTATTGGTCTGCCTATCACTATGAAATCTGCGCCGTCTTTTATTGCGGCTTGGGGAGTTGCCGTTCTTTTTTGGTCATCGTCAGTTTTGGCGGGTCTGATGCCGGGGGTAATCGCTTCAAAATTTTTGCCGCATCCTTTTTTAATCAGTTCAATTTCAAGAGGAGAGGCTATTACGCCGTCAGTCCCGCAAGATTGGGATAGTTTTGCGCGCTTGATTACTTCGTTTGGGCTTGCGATTTGACTTGTCAAAACAGTCACCGCCCAGATTTTGGGACGATTTTGGACGCTCACAGCCGCTTTTAACATTTCTTCACCGCCGCTTGAATGAACTGTAAGGCTGTAGACTCCCAAATCTCTTGCAGACTCGACAGAACGGCTAACAGTCGCTGGGATATCGTGAAATTTTAAATCTAAAAAAACTTCTTTACCGCGCTCTTTGATGGTTTTTATTATCTCTTTGCCATCTTGCAAAAATAGAATTGGTCCTACTTTGTAAATATCAACAAAATCCGCAGTCTCATCTATTAACTTTTGCGCCTTTGCTAAATCATAAATGTCTAAAGCTAAAATTATTTTTTTCATTTTCTAATATCTCCTCTTATTTAAACGGCAACAAAGCCTCGCAAGGAACAGCCGACGCGTATGGATAAAGAGCGTAAATCTGGCGGCGGACGCTATATAGCGAGCGACCTTTACTTAAACAACGATGCTGCCCCGTCAGGCGGAGCCTGCCGCCCCTTCACAAGTGAAGGGGAATTAACCGCCGCCTTGATTTATTGCGCTTGCGCGAAACACTTTAAAAAAACACTATTTGGAAAACTACAAAGACAACGACAACGCAAGGAGCGCAAAACTATAATGACAGAGATTTTTAGAGAACCCTGCCTATAATTTCTTTTATGTTTTTAATTTTTTTCTCTTTCAAAATATTTTCAATGTCGTCAATAATTTTGATTAGATTTTTTGCTGAAAGCAGACTTGCTGTGCCGACGCTTACTGCGCTTGCCCCTGCGAGCATAAATTCTACGGCATCTTCGCCTGTCATTATTCCGCCGCAGCCTATGATTGGAATTTTCACTTTCTGATATGCGTCATAAACTGATCTGATAGACATAGGTTTTATACAAGCGCCCGACATGCCGCCTTTGACAGTGGAAAGTTTTGGTTTAAAAGTTTTTATATCTATTGCCATGGCGGGATAAGTATTTGTAAGAGTAATACCATCCGCGCCCGCTTTTTCAACTTGCAAGGCAAGTTCGGCTATATCTGTAATCAAAGGCGAAAGTTTGGCAATCACTGGAAATTTGACAGATTTTTTAACGCCTTTGATAATATCTCGGGTGAGCGGCAAATCGGAACACACAACTTGTTTTTTGAGATTTGGGCAGGAGAGATTTAATTCAATAGCGGAAATGCCTTTATAGGAATTTAGAATTTTGGCAGTATCAATATAATCTTTATCACAAGAGCCCGCTATGCTGACAATAATAGGAATACCGATTTCTTTTAACTTTTCAAGAGGCTCGCCGACAAAAGCCTCAACTCCTATATTTTGCAAACCTATTGTATTAAGCATACCGCCGCAAACTTCGGCAATACGGGGCTGCGGATTGCCTTCTTTGGGTTGGCGGGTAATCGTTTTAGTGATAATGCCGCCGAGTTTTTTTAAAGGGATTAAATCTGCAAGTTCATAACCATATCCAAAAGTTCCAGAAGCCGTCAAGACGGGATTATTGAATTTTATGCCTGCGAAATTGATAGATAAATCTGATTTCATTTTTATTCCTTACGATAAGTCATGCCTTTGCCGTTTTGTTTTTCGTCGTTCATTCGCCGTTTCTTGTTTGTTTTTGCATTTCTGGCGGGCGGGTTTCAAACCTGCTCCCTATAAGTTTCGGTTTTTTTGTTTTTGCCGCTTTTGCGCTCCTTGCGTGGTCATTGCCGTTTTATCTTTTTGCGCAACTTGCGAGAAAAAACCATTGCTGTCAAAATCAAAAACTGGTCCGTCTTTGCATACCATTTTATTTTGTCCGTCGATTTTAACGGCGCAACCTTGACAATTGCCCACTGCGCATGCCATTTTTTCTTCAAGGCTTGCGCAGCCTTTTAAATTGTATTGTTTAGCGATTTTTATCACTGTATCAATCATAGGCATTGGTCCGCATACATATATATATACAGGCGGCATTTTTTGTAAATCTTTCTCAAGCAAAGGAGTAATAAAACCTTTCTTTCCAGCCGAGCCGTCTTCTGTGGCTATTACAACTTTCCATCCCAACTTTTTAAATTTAGACAAACAAAGCAAATCTTTTTTATTTTTAGCGCCATAGTATAAAATGCCTTTTTGAGACAATCTTTGGGATAAAAAATAAAGGGATGCAATGCCTGTACCGCCGGCAATTAAGACAGGAAAAAACGGCGCGCTCAACGATAAAACCTCCGCCTTGCCCTCTCCCCGCTTTGCGTCCCTCTCCTCAACCTCTCTCGTAGGAGAGGGTAAAAAAGGAAATTTTGATACTATGGGAGAGGAAGCAACTGCTCTTTCCTCTCTATTCTCTCTTAAATACCCATTTCCCAAAGCGCCTAAAATTTCCAATTGCCCTTTTTGCATTTCGGATAGCGATCTTGTCCCTTGTCCTATTACTTTATATAGAAAACAGATATTAGAACCTTCAATGCTGTGAATACTGATAGGGCGGCGCAAAAAAACGCCGGGCGCAGTAATCATAAAAAACTGTCCCGGATTGCAATGTTGGGTTATTTCGCCCGCTTTTATTTTGAGTTCAAAATAATCGCCGACGATATTCTTATTAGAAATTATCTCAACTGCCTTATCAATTCTCACAAACAATCTCCCAAAAACGCCGAAGGCGTTTTATGCCGTTAATAACCGACGGTTGGCGGCGGCTTCTTGCCGCCTACCGCCGAATTTGAGTCTTATATAATATCAACCCAGAAGGGGTTGAATAAAATCAAACTATATATTTCTCGTCAAACTCAAGCTGAAACGCTTATATCGCCAATATCTAATAGAGCTATATTCATTAAATTTGTACAAAAACGCCGAAGGCGTTTTATGCCGTTAATAACCGACGGTTGGCGGCGGCTTCTTGCCGCCTACCGCCGGATTTGAGTCTTATACAATATCAACCCCGAAGGGGTTGAATAAAATCAAATTATATATTTCTCATCAAACTCAATATGATTCTCTTTTAAAAGGGCAATAAATTCATCTCTAAAAGATGTTTTTTTATGATGTTCTTGTTGATTTGCTATATATTGCTCTACGATATCTTTATCGCTATAAGCATAAGTTAAAGCGCAATATCCATCAGCCCAACCGTCAAAATTTATAAATTTTCTTGATTCTTTTATCCATATTGACGAGCATCTTTTTATCTCTTTAATAAAATCCGATAAGGAAAGCATTGGATTTAAATCGGATAAAATATGAATGTGGTCGGGCATTCCATTTATTTTATATAGATTACATCCCTTATTTTTGATAATTCCGCCTATATAAAGGTATAACTCTTTGATATTTATATCAGTTAAAACGCGGCGGTGTGATTTTGTTCCAAAAACTATGTGATATAGGATTTGTTTATAACTCATTGTATTTCCTTTTATTATTCAACCCCTTCGGGGTTGATTTATTAAGCGAGTCATGATTCCGATGGTAGCCAAGCAAAGACGCTTGGCAACCATCGGTTATTAACAGCGTTCAATGCTTTCAGCATTGATATTTTGAGAGCGCGCCATGATGCCAACGGTAGCCAAGCAAAGACGCTTGGCAACCATCGGTTATTAATAGCATTCAATGCTTTCAGCATTGATATTTGTAGAGCGTATCATGATGCCGACGGTAGCCAGCAAATGCACTTGGCAACCATCGGTTATTAACAACATTCAATGCTTTCAGCATTGATAAACAACTTTCTTGCGCGCTATTATCATTCGGCTTTCAGCATCGGCAGACAGCTTTCTTGCGCGCTGCCGCCGTTTGTCGTTTAGCGTTGATAAACCACTTTTCCTCCGACTATTGTTATTGCAGCGGAACCTTTGAAAGTTCTGCCTATAAAAGGGGAGTTTTTGCTTTTGGAAGATATGTCTTCTTTTTTAAATTCATAAGAATGGTTTGGGTCTATTATTGTTATATCGGCTATGCCGCCCGCTTTAAGGGTTCCTCTGTTTTTTAAATTAAAAATTTTGGCGGGATTTGTCGTCATTTTTTCTATCGCTTGAGAGAGAGTTAAAACTTTTGCGTCCACAAGTTCGTTTAAAACAAGGCTTATCATAGTTTCAAAACCTATTATGCCAAAAGGCGCCATGTCAAATTCTCTTGCTTTTTCTTCTTGTGTGTGGGGGGCGTGGTCTGTGGCTATGCAGTCTATTGAACCATCGGCAAGACCTTTTTTGACCGCATCAACATCTTTGCGGCTTCTTAAAGGCGGATTCATTTTTGTATTTGTGTCGTAAATTTTTACATCATTGTCGGTCAAAGAAAAATAGTGAGGACAAGTTTCAGCAGTAACATTTAAACCTTTCTTTTTTGCCCGCCTGACCATATCCACAGAACCTGCCGTTGATATATGAGCAATATGCAAATGTCCGCCTGTGAGTTCTGCAAGCATTATGTCTCGGCTTACCATAGCCTCTTCAGATTGAGATGGTATGCCCCTTAACCCTAAAATTGTTGAATTTAAACCCTCGTTCATTGCGCCGTTTTTGCTCAATTCTTTATCTTCGCAATGAGATATTACGGGGATATTAAACATCTTTGTATATTCAAGAGCGCGGCGCATTATTTGAGAATTGGAAATTGGATTTCCGTCGTCGCTTATGGCGATGATGCCCGCTTTTTTTAGCACGCCTATTTCCGACAATTCCTCGCCCAAAGAGCCTTTTGTCGCGCAGCCTATCGGAAAAACATTTACAATTCCTTCTTTTTGCGCTTTTAAAAGAATAAACTCGACAGTCGGCGCATTGTCTATAACGGGTTTGGTATTAGGCATACAAAAGACAGTCGTAATGCCGCCTTTTGCCGCAGAGTAAGTTCCTGTTTTTATAGTCTCTTTACTTTCAAGACCCGGCTCTCTTAAATGGCAATGAATATCTATAAGACCGGGAACTGCGATTTTTCCTTGTCCGTCTATAATTTTTTTGGGCTGATTATTTGGTTTTGAAACAATAATCCCATTCTCAATAAAAATATCGCCTTTTGAATCTTTGTTTTGCGACGGGTCAACGATATGGATATTTTTAATTTGAAGAGACATTTTTTTTCACCTTTGGTTTTAAAAGATATAAAACTGCCATTCTGACTGCAATTCCGTTTGTCACCTGCTCATTGATTACGGCATTTGGGCTGTCTGCGACGGCGGAAGAAATTTCAATGCCTCTATTCATAGGTCCCGGATGCATTATCAAAACTTCTTTTTTTGCTTTTGCAAGCCTGTCTTTTGTGAGTTGATAAAGTTCAACATATTCGTGGACTGATGGGAAAAGATTTTCTTTTTGTCTTTCAAGTTGAATTCTTAATATATTGATTACATCAGCCTCTTTTATAGCCTCGTCTAAATTGTAAAAAACTTTCACTCCCAACTCTTCAATCCTTGGAGGTATTAAAGTAGGCGGTCCCGCAACGGCGACTTTCGCTCCCATTTTGTTTAAAGCCCATATATTTGACTTTGCAACGCGCGAATGCAAAATATCGCCCACAAGCAAAACTTTCAAACCTTCAAAACTTTTCTTTTTTTCATACATAGTATAAAGGTCAAGCAAACCTTGCGTCGGGTGTTCGTGAAACCCGTCGCCTGCATTTATTACAGAAGCGTCAAGATTTCTCGCCAAAATATCGGGAGCGCCGGCCATAGAATGTCTTATTATAATGTAATCGGCATTCATTGCTTCAAGAGTTTTACCTGTATCTATAAGACTTTCGCCTTTTACTACGCTTGACGCTTGAACGGTGATATTTACAATATCGGCAGACAGCCTTTTTGCGGCTATTTCAAAAGAAGTTCGCGTCCTTGTGGACGGCTCGTAAAATAAAGTAACGACAGTTTTGCCGAGCAGGGTGGGCGCTTTTTTGACAGAACGGGTAAAGAGAGTTTTAAAAGGTTGGACTGAATCTAAAATTATTTGTAATTCTTTTTTATCTAAAAATTGCAAACCGAGCAAGTCTTTGTGATTTAAACTCATTTATCCCTCATTTTGAGCAAATTAATCTTATCATCTTTCTACAACCTTTCGTCGCTTACGGGCTTGACCCGCAAACAACAACAATCTCTTAAAAAATCCATTTATATAACTACAATTTGGTCTATATTATCAAGTTCTTTGCAACAAACTTTTATTTTCTTTTTGCTGGGATATTTTAAACCTATATAGTTCGCTTCTATAGGAAGTTCGCGGCAGCCTCTGTCAACCAAAACTGCAAGTTTAATAAAAGACGGGCGTCCAAAACTTGTCAAAACATCAAGCGCGGCTCGTATAGTTCTGCCTGTGTATAAAACATCGTCGACAAGTATTATGTTTTTTTTATTTATATCAAAAGGAATTTCAGTTTCTTTTATCGTCGGCATATCCGAGCCTAAATCGTCTATATCGTCTCTATACAAAGTTATGTCAAGAGAACCGAAAGGAATTTGCAATTCTTTGCCGCCGAGTTTATGCAATTGAGCGATTATTCTTTTAGCCAAAAACACGCCGCGGGTGTGCATGCCGATTACAGCCAACTCTTTTAAACAATTTTTATTATCGTCAAAAATTTCTTTTGAAACTTTAACAATAGCCTCTGCAAAAGGCGCCGATTCTAAAATGACTGTTGCCATTATTTATTCCTTTCCTTGATGAAGGTTTCTATGCCGACTTTTTGGAGATTTGAATCTTTTTCTATAACTTTATCGGCGGCGGACTTTTTGTATTTAATAAGTTTATCTCTCAAATGCGTATTTGTAATAGCGATAATTTCAATAGCCAAAAGCGCCGCATTTACCGCGCCGGATTTTCCAACCGCTACGCATGCCACAGGCGCGCCGCGCGGCATTTGAACAATAGAAAACAAAGAGTCTAAACTTGAAAGAGAAGTTCCCATGATAGGAACGCCTATGACAGGCAAAACGGTTTCAGCGGCAATCGCGCCCGGGAGAGCCGCAGACATTCCCGCGCCCGCTATAAAAACTTTTGCGCCGCTTTTTTGAGCGCTTTCTATACACTCTTTTAAATGATGAGTTGTTCTGTGAGCTGAAGCGATATTGATTTTATATGTAATTTCAAACTCCGTTAAAGTTTTAACAGTCTCATTGATAATTTCCAAATCGGAATCTGAACCGACGATGATAGCGATATCAATCAAATTTTTGGTCATGAAACCTCCATTAATATATGCCTTTATTTTGCCATTTATAGTCAATTAAATTGAAATTGCAACATTCTTGCCGTCATTCTGCCTGACGACTATGCATATGGTAAACTCCATCGCAGAATCCATATAATAAAATTCTATTTCAACTTTTACTTTTCTAATCACAATAAAGACTTGAAAACTACATTTTATAGATTCTGCGACTTCGCGCAGAATGACAAGCGTCTTTATTGTTTATGCGCAACTTCAACCGAATTGACCATAACTTTAATCTTACTTAGCCATTGCAGCATCAAACAAGTCCAATATTTTATGTTTAATCTTTTCTCGTATAAATATCTCGTCCTTTCATACGGTCAAAAGTTTCAGATACATAATGCAAATTATTTTTTTGTTTTCTTTTGTTTCACATCAAATATAAAACCGTAAAACTTTTTATATGTCTTAAATTTTAATTTTATCTCGTCACAAATTTCAGAATGCGTTTTTTTTAAAATCCGTTCTATATATCTAACATAATGAAAGTAAGCAATTTCCTTTAAGTTACATATTGGACAATATAATTTCTTTAAATAGCATTCATTTTTTGCCATGTATTTTCTTTGATAATTGAACGGCTTTTCAATAAATTTTGACACATGCTTACGACACATTACATGACTATCAACACACTCAACCATATCAGACTCTATAATATCATTATTATTGCGCCCTAAAACATTACATATATCGCATTCATAAGCCATAATTTAATCTCCTGAGGATATATTTAATAGTTACAATATTGGGCTAATGTTATATGATTTCTCCATATCTGGAAAAGTTACATTTCTTAACCAGCCTTGATTATCATATTCATATTTCAATCTTGCATAATGAAACATTCTGTGTATATCTGCACAAAGCATCAATATATTCTTTGGATGATGTCCAATAGTTGGATTTATATGATGAAACTCAATGTAGCGCTCTCCATTTTTCATGATAAAACCTCTGCGACCGCTAACTTGACAAATACATAAAGGCGATATAGTTTTATACATTCGTTTGAGGTATGGCGGTAAAGGTTGCCGATTCTTTGCACTTACAATCGCATGTTCTTTTCTATTATCAATTTCAGAATCAATGCTCGTCCTAAGTCTATTGATTACATAATCTTTTTCTCTCTTATACCCACTTAATACGGAAACCAATTGCAATTCATTATCTATCAATGTATCGTCAATTAATTTTTCAATTCTTATTTCACTATTTTTTATTTCTTCTGAATATTTAGATTTAGGAATTAATCGCCATTCTAAATTAGATATCATATGCAAAGTTATTTCTTCTCCGCCAAACACATTGTTTTTACGAAAGAATGGAAGCAACTTACCAATTCTTGGTTCAGCGTGATTTGAAGATTGGGGACTAAAACTGCATAGCAATTCATTATCATAAATATCTTTTATTTTTACTTCACATTTTTGAGACGGGTATAGCGCAGAATATTTTTTAGGAAGCGACAAAATACCCCTGCCAACTCTACTTGGAGTGGATTTTGTATCAATTTGAATAATTTGACTCATGGTCTTTTCCTATGTTATTCATACTTTATCACCTACACGCTGCCTTGGTTATACAATGTCAACAAATCGCTAAAAAGCGACACTAAATTATCTTTAGAATATCCCAATAACACATTACTAAAATCCTTGTGAGGACAAGTAGAATATGTTTTTATAATTCCTTCTAAATCTTTATTCATAAAATATTCTCCTATTTTCCTTATAAATCACATCGTTATCACCGCCTGCGGGCTTGATCCACACACTACAACGATACAAAACAAACAACAGCGGAGATTACGGGTCAAGCCTGCAATGACAAACTAAATACCTATACCAGTCTTTTCGCAATATCTTTTCTATAGTGCATTTTGTCAAAAGTTATTTGAGATATGTTTTTATAGGCTTTGTCTATCGCGCCTTGTATGTCGTCGGCTAAGGCAGTTACGGTAAGAACTCGTCCGCCGGCTGTTAGGATTTTGCCGTTTTGCGCTTTTACGCCTGCGTGAAAAACTAATGCATCTTTGACTTTATCAAGTCCTTTTATTTCAAAACCCGTTTGATATTTGTTTGGATATCCGCCTGATGCGGCTACTACCGATACGGCAAATTGTTTTTTCCAATTTATTTTAATTTCTGAAAGTTTTTCATCTAAAATCGCTAAACAAATGTCTGTCAAATCTGTTTCTAAAAGCGGCAAAACCGCTTGAGTTTCCGGGTCTCCGAAACGGCAATTGAATTCTAATACAAAAGGCTCGCCGTCATTCATTATCACGCCGATATATAAAACGCCTTTATAATCAAGTTTTTCCGCCGCAAGTCCGCGCATAATTTTTTTTATTATTTGTTCTTCAACCTTTTTGTTTAAATCTACTGCGGCAAGAGGGGCTGGAGCATAGGCGCCCATGCCGCCTGTATTTTGTCCTTCGTCATTATCGTTTATTCTTTTATGGTCTTGCGCGGCGGGCATCATTGAATAAGTTTTGCCGTCTGTAAAAATTAAATATGAAAGTTCCCGCCCGCTTATAAATTCTTCTATGATGATTTTAGAGCCTGCCAAACCGAAAACTTTGTCCGTCATCATCTCGCATACTGCCTTTTTAGCTTCGCCGGCATTAGCGCAAATATAGACGCCTTTGCCTGCGGCAAGACCGTCGGCTTTAACCACCGCTTTTTTATTTCCCCAATTATCAAGAAAATCAAGAGCGTCTTGGGCATTAAAAAAACTATGATACTCGGCGGTGGCAATATCATAGTTTTTCATAAATTGTTTTGAATATATTTTGCTTGATTCAAGTTGAGCGGCGGCTTTTGAAGGTCCTATAATTTTTAAATTCCGCCGTCTAAAAAAATCAACAATGCCTTGCGATAAAGGAATTTCTGGACCTACAAAAGTAAAATCTATTTCTTTTTCTTTTGCAAAAGCGGCAAGACTCTCAAAATCGCTTATATCAATGTCTGAAACTTGCGCTATTTGAGATATGCCTCCATTGCCGCTTATGCAGTATACTTTGTCAATTTTGCGGCTTTGAGCGAATTTCCAACAAATACTATGCTCTCTGCCGCCCGAACCTATTATTAGAACTTTCATTTTCTTACATTGCGCCTATCTTGCATTAGGAAAATTATTTTTAATCACATCTTCCATTGACTTTTCAAATTCAATGAAATCGTTAAGCAATTTCTGTTGAAGAACCGCTTTTTTGGAATTTGACGGCGCAACTTTTTTAGGCTTCGCGTAGTTTCCATTTTCAAAAAGACTTTCTCCCGATATAAAAGAATACTCCAAAGCATTAAAAGCCAATCTCTTTACATCCTGATAAGTCAAATTAAAATTAGACGCCGCTTTCACATATTCAAGAGTGAGATTGCTGCGAAAAAAACCTTCAGAATCGGTGTTTATAGTAATCGGAACTCCAGCGTCTTTATATAGAACGAAAGAGCCTTTGGTTTTCAATAAATTCTCATCAGCGCTGGGAACAATTTCAACAGCGATATCATTATTACGCATATATCCTAAAAGGGCATAAGCGTCATTTTCCCAAACGATTCCCGCCCCGCCGCTTATTCTTTTGGCATGTCCAAATCTTATGCTTTTACTTATATGGTCTATAAGACTTTCATAAGGAGCGTATTGCGTCGTTATTGAGCCTGCAGGCAAGGAGATATTTACATTTGCGCCTCTTTTTTGATAAGCAGTCCAATATCTGTTGAGAACATTTATTTGAGCGTTAAACTGCGTTCTGGCTATCCAGCCTTCCTCGGTAGATAACAATGAAACGCCGACTATGCCTTTATCGCGGAATTTTACCGCAGCCGCCATAACAGCAGAAACTTTATCATTAAAATATGTTAGATATTGCTTTGCATCAAAAGGAAGATTGGAACTATAAGAAGAGTTCCTGTCTATAGACAAAATAATACCGAGTTGCAAATCTTTCTTTGCTTTAGCCGCCGTTTCTTTGCGGACTATTTCTATTTTATTAAGCCATCCCTCTATATCTTCCTCATAAGGACTTGCCGTCAACTCAACATATAAAATATTTTGACTGACCGCCCTTGTCAAAATTTCTCTGATAGTTTCATAATAATCTACCGCCTTTGAAAATTTATCAAAGGAATTAAGATATTTTTCGTTTACGATTTGTGAATTATCTCTCAAAGAAACAGCGCGCAATACTTCTGCATAAGCGATTGGATTGAACGCTAAATCTGAAGCCGTCCAAACCTGATCTTTTGTTTCCGTAGAGTTTTTTTGAGCGGCAGTCTGTCTCTTGGTATTGGACGGCGCTGGAATTGCATTTGAAACAAATTTTTGCGCTTGTCTGTCAAAAACCAAATTATTATTAATGGCATAATCTATCATATACTCGCCGTATCCCGAGTAAGAAAGATTGTTTTTCAAATCCGCTCCCTTAGGCATTTTGTGCAAAAACGCCGTCAAAAGAGCCTCGTTTTTTTTCGCATACTCAAAATAATTGTCAATTCTTGCCGCAAAAACGCCGACTGCAAAAACCAAAAAGACTACTGCGCACGACACAATCTTCATTTTCTTCATTTGATTATTTCTCCTTTTTTAATATTACCCATCCCCCGCTTTCGCAGACATCGCCCTCTTTTTGAAGAGAATAAGCAATATGAGAGAATAGGACGCTACAAGGCGGCAGGCAAGGAACGCAAAAGCGCTCTTTTTTTGTTGAGGCTTTAGCCTACGGAATCTACTGCATTTTGAAATATCACTTTTCCCCATCCATATTTTCCGCCGTCCATACTCTCTTTTAACGGATGTTGAACGGCAAAAACAAATCTTTCGGGATGAGGCATAAGACCTAAAACATTGCCTTTTTTATTGCAAATACCGGCAATCTGTTCAACAGAACCGTTAGGGTCAAAAGGATATGACGGCATATTGCCGTCTTTATCGCAATATCTCAAGGCTATTTGATTATTTTTCTTTAAATCATCTATCGCTTTTTTGTATTTTGGTATAAATTTCCCTTCGCCATGCGCTATGGGCAGATTTATAATATCGGGCAGATTCTTAGTCCAAATACAAACGGTTTCCTTTTGAACGGAGTTTTTTGTTTTTAAATATATCCAACGGCATTCGAATTTATTTGAATCATTATTTGATAAAGTAGCGCTTTGTTCAAAAATGTCCGGGTCTGGTAAAATACCCATTTTAACAAGAACTTGAAAACCATTGCATATTCCTATGATGGGCTTTCCGCTTAACGCAAATTTTCGCAAAATGTCTCCAAGTTTATTTTTGACTTCATTTGCCAAAATTTTTCCAGACGCTATATCGTCTCCATAAGAAAACCCGCCCGGAAAAACAAAAATATCATAATCGGATAATTTGCTCTTATTTCCAATAACAGCATTGATATGAATTTTATCAACAACAGCGCCGCATTCTTCGAATGCGCTTTGCGTTTCATAATCACAATTTGTTCCTGCCGCCCTAAAAATTAAAACTTTTGCTTTTTTCATTTTTTCCCCTATTTGGAGGAGCGCACATAGCGACATCCATACATTTTATCCGTATGGGCTTGAGTCATAATCCCTTTTTTGAACTACTCTTGAACCTGTCAAAAAACCCATACAAAGAAAAAAATTGTTGTCGGTTAAACAACAATTTATTCCCAAAGCGAGTTGATTATACTACACAGCCTTATGATTGTCAATTTTTTTATAACGGCAAAAGCAAAGGCTTCTCGCAAGTTGCGCAAAAGGGGATAACGACAAAGGCAACGACCGCGCAAGGAGCGCAAAACGGCAAAAACAGATAGAAAATAGGCAAGGGGAAAGAGAAAAGACGACAAGACAATTAAAAAACAAAAAACTTGTAGGGCGGGTTTCAAGCCCGCCTGCTATTATGAAATGCGAAAAGCAAACAAACGGTAAGGACAAGCGGCAAAAAAACAAAAATAGACCTCTTGCATAATTGATATACAAAAAATGTAAGAATATAAGGTTTGTGGACTTGCTATTCGTTGCGGGTTTGACCTGCGCGGTATAGAAAATATAAGCCATATTCAAATTAACCGTCAATCTCACAACCATGGTAAAGCCGCGCCCAGCGCGTCATTCCCGAATGTCTTTGTCGGGAATCCACTTTTGCCATTGCCTTTTTTAACTTGGATTCCCGACAAAGACATTCGGGAATGACGAAATTGGGAATAAAGGAAACGACGGATGTTGCGGGCTTGATCTGCAATATCCGTCTTTATGCTGTTTTTATTGCTACCCCGCTTGCAAGTTTAGGATAAAAATACGTTGACTTTTGAGGCATCATCTCATTGTTTAAACTGATGTTTTTGAGATATTCCACAGGAGTAGGAGGGACTATAATAGCGATTTTTTTACTCTTTTTTGCAAGCATAACAGCGTCTTTTTCGCTTTTTACATAAGTAAATTGAGCGGCGTCTATATTGGGGAGCAAAATATAATGCAGAATGCTTACCGCAAGATTTCTATAATATTTACTTTTATCAGGCATCGCTTTTTTTAAGAAACCCTCTTTTTTAATAACGAGAGTTCTATATTTGTCATCTTTATATAGCAAAATGGGCTGAATTTCTTTTTTGGAAAGTTTATTGAAATCATTTGCAGGTTTAATGTCAAAGTATTTTGATATTTTTTCTTCTAAATCTTTAGGCTCTTCTATCACTCTGTGAGTAGGCCAGATTGAAATACCCGGGTCCTGCATAGGGCATAGATAAGCCAAAACGAAATTATAGTCTTTATCCTGCGAATAACTTTTATCTTTTTGGATTTTTTCTTGCAGATAATTCCAAGCAGTCTCATATCTGTGATGACCGTCGGCTATAAACATTTTTTTATTTGATAAATGTTTTACTATGTCTGACACGATATCCTCATCTGAGACAACCCATAATTTATGAAATACTCCATCTTTGTCTGTAGCGGTAGAGATTGGAGGGCGTTTAGCAATTCTTTTGCTTATATTGAGCGCTACAAGTTTGTCATCGTTAAATAAACCGAAAATCGGGCTTATATTTGCCTTGACCGCTTTTAAAAGTTTTAATCTGTCCGCTTTGGGTTTTGCAAGGGTTTTTTCATGCGGTTTTATCGCGCCTTTTCCTGAATGAGGATTTTCCAATTTGAGAGCGGCAAAAAAGCCTCTCCTTGTCATTTTTATACCGCGGTCTTCAAAAATCTGCTCATAAAAATATATGGACGCGGTATTGTCGCGCTGCAAAATGCCTTCGCTTATATAATTTTTAAATATGTCCGCGGCATTTTTATATTTGTTTTTTGCGCCTTTGGCGTCTGAAAGTTCTATATGAACTATATTATATGGAGATAGTTTTTGAAGCCTCGCTTTTTCCTGTTCCCCTATAATGTCATAAGGCGGACATATAAAGTTCGTAATTATGCTTTTTGAATACCTTATTGCTTGAAACGGTCTAATTTGAGCCATGATTAATCCTCCATTTATTTTTTATCCCGCGCAACCGCTTGCTGGCTTGATCTGCAATATCCGCTATTTGTTTGTATGCGCTACAGAGATGAGATTGCGGGTCAAGCCCGCAAGCGGCTGAGATTAGAAAAACTCATTTTTCATTAAAAAGATAATGCATTTTTGGGTTTTTGAGAGGCGGATTTTAGCATAAGTGCCGTGTCATTGTCAAAAATCTCATAATCTTATAAAATCCGCGCATTATGAATAGAATTTACCGCTATATTGTTATTGCTCTTGCAATATCATCAGCATTATACGTCTTATTTGATATGACATTTTCAAAACGAACTTTTGTTTATATCCCTCCTCAATATACCTTAAAAATAGACAGGGTTTTCCTTTCGGCAGACTCTTCATTGGAAAAAGCCATTGCAAAAACAAAAATACCTTCTGCAGATTTAAAGGCGCTTTTTAGCGAACTCTCAAAAGTGATGAATATATATGAGGTAGCGAATGGAGATTTTATTGACATTTTGTATGACAATACCGGTAATAATTGGACTGCTTTGTGGTATTATCCGCAAGGAACTCAATTCTATGCTGTCTGGAAATTAAACGGGAATGAATTTGTATCATCATCTGAAACTCTGCCTGTCAAAACCATTATAGAAAAGAAAAGCGGCATAATAGAGTATAGTTTGAATGAAACTATGACTGATTTAGGGTTGACTTATGAGGCTTTTATATCTTTTATTAATCTTTTTAAATGGGATTTTGACTTTTTTACTCAGACGCAAAAAAATGATTATTTCAAAATAGTATATGAAGCAAACATTTTGCCCAAAAAAAACATTAGCGAATTTAAAAGAATTTTAGCGGCAGAATACAGAGGTCTTAATAATAAAACTTTTAACGCTTTTTATTGGGCATATAAAGACAGCAAGAATCCTTATTTTAATTCTGACGCTAAATCTGTTGACCAGTCTTATTTGATGTCTCCATTTTATTATCCATCGGTATATACGGTTTTAGATAAGCGAAAAGGACAAATATCAAAAGAAATCGTTCAAAATATAATTGATTTTTCAGTGAGTTCTGAAACTGCGGTCTTGGCTGTGTCTGAAGGATTTGTAAATATGACAGTCGCTGTAAAGAAACCAACTGCCAAAGGCGCTGTTATTCAAAATCCTATACTAATAAAACAGCCGGACGGCAATACCGTTTATTACGGCGAACTTTCAAGATACGCTACCGAAATAAAGAGAAATGCCCCTATAAAGCAGGGACAGATAATAGGATATACAAGTAAAAGTTTGGAATTGAAGGTAATCAAAAGCAATGATTCTATTGAAGATTTTTATAAGATAAAAAGATATCCCAAAATATCTTTAAGAGGCGAAGAAAGGAATAAATTTCTTGATTCTATAAGAGAATTGCAAGAGATTTTGAGAGGGATGTAAAAAAATAGAAGAGAGTAGAGAGAAAAGAAAGATAAAGGTAAAAAGCGAACCTATATAGGTTCGCTTTTTTTATTAGCCTCTTGCCGTATATGTCTTTATTGATACAGGGAGATTGCGGGTCAAGCCCGCAATTGACGGCTTTAACGGAAGTTGAGGGGAATTCAGAAATTGCTTGTAATGATGAAGTGGAATGTGGAGACAGAGCGATTTGCGGAGAAAGTGGATTCCCGATAGCGACATTCGGGAATGACGACAAGAAAAAACAATAATGGAGATTATGGGTCAAGCCTGCATGACGGCTTTATTGCCAACAATGACAGGATCGGGGAATTGCAGGGGGTGTTTGTAATGATGAAGTGGAATGTGGAGACGGAGCGATTTGCGGGAAAAGTGGATTCCCGATAGCGACATTCGGGAATGACGACAAGAAAAAACAACAATGAAGATTATGGGTCAAGCCTGCAATTAAAAATCTATTGTTTGACTTTTACTGCGGGAATTTCTATTGGGGTTGCCGACAGTATTTCTTTTTTAGTCTTTGTGTTGCCGCTACCCAAGAAATCAATTACCTTATTGTCGCCGCCGCTTGTATTTATAGCCACAGCTTGAACAGCCCAATTTCTCGGATTTCCTTTTAAAAACTTATTTATGATTACAGCATTATTTTTTACAAGAAACTCGCCCAAAAGAGCCGGCCCATTTGGAGTGTCCCTATATAGCAAAGCCCTATTTTTGTAGATTCTTACGGCAAATTCCCAACCATTATTAGAATCCAAAAATCCTTTCACGCCTTTTAACATAGCCGTAGAACCAAGCCCGTCAACATTATTGATGTCAATATACAAATCTATAAAAGCAATCGTATTATTCCAATCCGCCGCTCCAAACTTTAGGGTGATTTTTACGCCTTCCTGAGCGGACGATACTATGGTTATACCTTTTATCAAATCGTCGCTTGCTACGCTTATACCGCCGCTTATAGACCAAATATCTGCGCTTATTAGGCTTTCCTCGCCCGTATTTTCATAGACTGCTATATTTTTTTGCATCTTTTCTTTATCAGCATCCGTCATAATGCTTATGCCCATAAATTTGAGAACATTTTCGTGAATTGCCGAAAAAAGCCTTGTATATTCAGGATTTCTTGATTCTACGCCAAGCAAAAGTTGATAATCTAAAAGAGCGAGAAATTCGCTTTGCGCATTTTTATATGCGACTTGAGAATATCCCGGCATATTTCTATATTTTTTTATCATATCAGCTGCAGAATTTAATTTTTCCATTGCGCTACCGCTTAATTCAAGTTGAGAAAATGAAACATTGGTTTTAACTGCAAAACTTTCTTTTTCAACATTGCTCAAATATAAGGGCGCGATTGGTTTAATGTATAAACTTTTATCAAATAAATCTATTATATAAGACATAAAAGCGGTATCGTTTAACTGCCGCTCTGTTAAAAGAACAGGAATCACAAATTCATTTCTTGCTCCAAGCCATTTCATCACATCATTGCTATTACTTGGAAAATTCTTATAAACAGAAAAAGTGTTCATCCCGCTGATTCTGTAAGTCCCGTATATATTTTCAGCGATATTTGAAGTATTTGCCCAAACAAATTTATTTTGAGCAAAGAAAGTCAAAAAATCGCTTGAAATGTCTCCAGACTTCAAATATAAGCCGAATCTATCTTGATTCATTTTATTTTTGAACGCTTCTATACCGCTCTTAAAATAATCCACAAAAATATCTTGTTTATCGGGAGTATATCCTACCGGACCATATACGGAACTAGCTATAGGCAAAAGCGGCTCATGCTCAAAACTCAAAGCGGCTTCGGCTTTACCTGAAGCGATTAATTCTTCAATATTGTTTGGGAGCGCGTCTGAAACGCCGATAGGAACGCTCAAACAGAAATAATTTGAAGCAAGTATTTTATTTATGACGGGCTGCGGGATATTTGAAGTTTGAGCAAAAAAAACTATATATCTAAATTTGCTCTGAGCATTAGCAAGAGGAGATATGAGAAATAAAAACATCGCGGAAATCAATAATTTTTTAGTCATAATGGCAGGATTGTATATTTTAATAAGGCTATTTTCAAACTAACGCATTTCAAAGGCAGAGAGAAAAGACGGCAACGGCTTCTCGCAAGTTTCGCAAATAGGGATAACGACAAAAGCAACGACTACGCAAGGAGCGCAAAACGACCACGACAATAACAACATTACTATTGTTGCCGTTTTGCATTGCTTGCGCTTTTTTATGTTGCAAAATGGGGTGGCTGGCGGGACTTGAACCCGTAGCCTTCGGTTCCACAAACCGATGCTCTAACCAATTGAGCTACAACCACCGTTTGAAATGAAAATGAAATGATTTTGGCGTCTCCGATGTGATTTGAACACATAACCTACTGCTTAGAAGGCAGTTGCTCTATC
Source organism: Candidatus Parendomicrobium reticulitermitis (assembly GCA_031287095.1). Classification (GTDB taxonomy): domain Bacteria; phylum Elusimicrobiota; class Endomicrobiia; order Endomicrobiales; family Endomicrobiaceae; genus Parendomicrobium; species Parendomicrobium reticulitermitis. The sequence continues at coordinate 20,703 of JAITTG010000104.1, forward strand.
CAATTGAGCTACGGAGACAATAGAAATATCTAAAACAACGGGCGGGAGTATATTAAAAAAGGCTTTAAAAATCAATTACTTTTTCTATTACTGTTTTCCCAAATAATTTTTATCCCTTGCAATGTCAAATCAGGCTCAACGGATTCTATCTCTTCTATTGCCTCAGACATTATTTGAGCAAGACCGCCTGTAGCTATAATGTGTCGGATCTTCATTTCTTTTTTAGTTCTTGCAAGGATTTCTTTAATCAAACCTATATAGCCGTAATATAAGCCTGATTGAATACATTCCACAGTTGAAGTTCCTATCGCTTTTTGAGGATTTTTCATCTCAACCAAAGGCAATTGAGCGGCTCGCAAATTAAGCGCTTGAGCCGCAAGATTGGGTCCAAGCGCTATAGCCCCGCCTATATATCTGCCTTTTAAATCTATACAGTCAAAAGTTGTGGCTGTGCCGAAATCTATCACAATACACCCTCCGCCAAACAAAGAAAAAGCGGCGGCGGCATTGGCTATTCTATCCGCCCCTAACTCTTTTGGATTTTGAAGTTTGATTTTTAAACCGCCGCTGTTTTTCTGATTGATAAAGAATGGTTTTTTGCCGATAAGCTGTTTAGATAAAGTTTCAAAAACCAAATTGAGCGAAGGCACAACGCTCGCTATGGCTACGGCTTTTATATCTTGTATATCGATTGAGGCTTGATTAAAGATATTTGTGATAAAAATTCCATATTCATCGGCAGTCCCGCCATTGAGAGTTGAAAGCCGCCAAACCTTTATAGGTTTATCATTGGCAGTTTTAGATAAAGCGGCTTTGCCGCCGCTTCCCCAAAAAAGTCCGATAGTGATATTGGTGTTTCCTATATCAAAAATTATGAGCATATTGTCTCCATTAGGGTTTAATTTTACCGCTAAGTTCTATTGTTTGCATAATATTATTCCATTTATCAACATTTCCAAGCCAAAAATCCTTATTTTCATTTTTTTGCGCTCCATTTTTGTGAATGTCTCTAAATGAATACTCTATAAATTTTAACTTTTTTGTGAATTTTATTTGTGATTTTGATTCAATTTCAGAATTTCTGATATTTATGTATGTAATTTCCTTATGATATATGCCGCAAATTGAAAGCAAGAAGTTTTTAAATTGTTCAATCGGCTCATTTCTGTTAGAAATAAATAGTATGCGATTGGAACATAACATGGCATTATGCATTCTTTCATACCGCCTTTTCATAATATCATGATGCCTAATTTTACCCTGCTCCAAAGACAAATTTTTAGGAAATAGATGCATATCTATCATATTAGTATCTAAATCAATAACATATCTGCGCTTATTATTCTCATATTTTGAAATATCTTCCCAAACATTGCTAAAAAAATCTGAAAATTGAGTTTTAAATAAATGAATTACAGTTTCTAATGAATATCTCATCATCCAGTCTAATGGATTTGAGGCTATGCGCAAATTATTTTCTCTTAAATAATAGGCTGGTCTGCAAGCGTTGCCGAGGCTTATAATATAGTCAATATGTAAAACTTTTTGGCTTTTTCTATTTACTTTAAATAACTGAAATCCAAATAATGCCGCTGTTTTGTATTTTCCGCTATTTTTTATATAAAAAATTCTTTCTAATAAATTAGTAACAGAATTTCTTAGACTGGGGGGGGGGGGGGGGGGGGGGGGGGGGGGGCGGGGGGGGGGGGGGGGGGGGGCGGGGGGGGGGGGGGGGGG
>JAITTG010000017.1 GCA_031287095.1 Candidatus Parendomicrobium reticulitermitis
ACAACAATTTGCTCTAAGAATTTGAAACTATATTCCTCCTTTTCGGTGTCATTTCTTATGATATTTCACACATATTTATATCATCACTTTCGGTGTCATTTTTAAATGATTTGACACGCTTTATCGTAGATATCCCCATACCAAACAACCAGCTTAAATACGAGATAAAAGACAACTATTTTTATAACAGTCATGGAAAATATAAATTAGCAATAAGAGGCGATTCGTTTTCTTTCAATCTTTTATATTATTTAGGGAATACTTTTAAACAGGTTAGACATTTTCAAAGAGGAGATTTGACGGCAGAAGATTTGGAATATATTAAAAATTCTGATATTTTTATTTTTGAAATGGCGGAAAGAGGCATTCAATTTCTGCCAAAACAAAAATTTCCAGAGGAAAATTAATGTTATTTTCATCAATGGTATTCATCTATGTTTTTTTGCCGATTTTATTATTATCTTATTTTCTAATCAGGAAAGAGTTTAAAAATATGCTTTTATTGTTTTCAAGCATATTTTTTTATGCGTGGGGCGAGCCTCGTTTGTTGTGGGTTTTAATATCCATTATAGCTATAAATTATTTTACTGCCGTCCTAATTGATAAATATAGACAAAAAGATAAAACAATTTTAATAATCGGCTTGATTATCAATTTGAGCTTCTTTGCGTATTTTAAATACACGAATTTTTTTATAGATAATATAGCGCTTTTAACAAATTCAAATTTTAAGATAGGCAAAATAGCCTTGCCGCTGGGCATATCCTTTTTTACTTTTCAAGCAATGTCTTATATTATAGATGTCTATCGTAAAGAAGTGGAAATACAAAAAAACTTTTATAAACTTGCATTATATATTTCAATTTTTCCAGCCTTGATAGCAGGTCCCATAATAAAATACCGCGACATCAAAGACCAAATTGATAATCACGATATATCTCTTGACAAATTTTTCTATGGCGTCAAACGATTTATTATAGGCTTGTCAAAAAAAGTTCTTATCGCAAACAGCGTTGGTTTGGTTGCAGACAAAGTTTTTGCAACGCCTATAAATGGCATGGAAATTTGGACAGTTTGGCTTGGGGCAATCTGTTATACATTGCAGATATACTATGATTTTAGCGGATATTCCGATATGGCAATAGGGCTTGGAATGATGTTTGGCTTTAGATTCCTTGAAAATTTTAATTACCCATATATTTCAAAATCCATCACAGAATTTTGGAGGCGCTGGCATATATCTCTTTCAACTTGGTTTAAACAATATCTATATATACCGCTTGGCGGGAACAGAATATCTAACAATAGAACAAATATCAATTTGCTCATAGTTTTTTTAATAACTGGATTTTGGCACGGCGCGGCATGGAATTTTATATTTTGGGGCTTATGGTATGGAATATTTCTCGTATTTGAAAAAATGACAAATTGGCACAAAAAAGAAGGCGGCTTATTTCTATCATTGATTAAACGGATATATACTATGCTTATTGTTGTGATTGGTTGGGTGATGTTTAGAGCGGACAATATGGACTATGCGTGGGAATATATAAAAAAGATGTTTGGTTTTGGACAGACAGACAATATATTGTTTTTATCAGGATGGTATTTCGACAGATTTGAAATTATTATGTTTGCAATAGGTATTATCCTTTCTTTTCCAATTTTAAAAAACATATTGAATTTTCAAGTTAAAAATAAATTATCAATTATTATAAGCGGGGGCGTCAATTTTACTTTGATTATTTTATTTATTCTTTCAACAATGTCTATAGCATCTGCAACATTTAATCCTTTCATTTATTTCAGATTTTAAAACGATGCAAGACAAATGGCAAAATCTCTAATACAGATTTATGCAAATTACAAACTCAATCTTATAAAATGTATAAAAATTTCAAAAAAATTATACAAATTCTAATGTCAACTTTATAAAATGTATAAAAAATGCTATTATTGATTTATGGAAACACAATATATTAAAAGAACTATAGAGCCTTTGATAAAAGAAGCAGTCGAGCAATTTCCCGTCATTGCGCTTACCGGACCAAGACAGACAGGCAAATCAACTTTATTGCAACATTTATTTGCGCAATATAATCACATCTCTTTTGACGATATAGAGATAAGAAATACAGCCAAAAAAGACCCGTCAATGTTTATTGCAAACCTTAAAACCCCTGTAATTATAGATGAAGTTCAATATGTTCCTGAGATTTTATCTTATATCAAAATTTTCGTTGATAATAATAAAACAAAAGGACAATTTATTCTTACAGGTTCGCAGATATTTGCTTTGACAGCGGGATTATCGGAAACTTTGGCGGGAAGGATTGCTCTATTTGAATTGCTGCCTTTTTCTTTTGAAGAATTAGGCGAAAAACCGAAACTCCCTTTGGATTGTTATAGCCAAATAGTCAAAGGATTTTATCCTTTTGTAAATACCAATGAAGTAAATATAGACCGTTTTTATAGCTCTTATCTGACCACTTATATAGAAAGAGATATTAGACAAATACAAAATGTTAAAGACTTGGGTTTATTCCAAACTTTTATGCAGTTGCTGGCGGCTCGCGCAGGCAGTATTCTTAATATATCCGAACTTGCCAAAGAATGCGCCATAAGCAATGAGACTGCAAAAAATTGGCTTTCTATTTTAGAAACAAGCCGTATAGTATATTTGCTTAGACCATATTTTAGAAATATCGCAAAGAGGGCGGTAAAATCTCCTAAAATTTATTTTACAGACTGCGGTCTTTTAGCGCATTTGTTGAAATATAAAACCGCAGACACTTTATTAGCAAGCGCAATGTCGGGACATATATTTGAAAATATGATTATTATGGAAATTTTAAAGCAGGATTTTAATCGGCAAAAAGGCGGACAATTATATTTTTTTAGGGATAATAATAAATCCGAAATTGATTTGATTATAGACGAAGGGCATTCTTTCAGCCTATTTGAGATTAAAGCCGGCAAAACTATTGCAGCAGACGCCGTCAAAAATCTACAAAAAATAGATTTGCCTAATTCTAAAAAGTTTATTTTATCTTTCCAAGAAACCCGTCTTGCCGTAAATAAAGACACTCTGTCTATTCCTTGGTGGGAATGCGATAAATTATGAATAAAATAAAAACATTTCTTAAACAATTTCCAAGGTATTGGGTGACGGCGGCAAGCGCTTGGACGAGCAAAATTGTAGTATCTTTGGTGCAAATCGTCAGCATTAGGTCTTTGTTATCGTATTTGGGAGAAGACAGATACGCCGTCTATCTCATTGCTTATTCTTTGATTGTTTGGTTTGGGCTTGCGCAATGCTGCATAGGGGCTTCTTTACAAAATATCATATCCGAACACAGAGCAAAAAACGAATCCTATGATAAATATATGTCCGCTGTTTTGCAAATAGTATCAGTTTTATTGATTGTTTCTGTCTTTATAATTCTTTTTGCCGCCGCTCCCATTCAAAAAATTATATTTTCAGAATTCTCTTATATCGACGAGATTAGAGATATGCCTATCATAGCCGTTCTCGCGTTAGTTACAATTGTTTCTGCGTTCACACATGTTGCTCTTTCTTATTATTTCGCCATACTTAAAGGGTATATATCCAATATAATGCCTGCAATTTCTTCAAGTCTATCTATGATTTTGATAGTTGTTTTTAATCATTATCATATTTGCAACAGCATAATGTCGGCTTTGCTGATTTTCACATTACCTCAAATGTTTTTATTTACATTTTTGTTTATTAAGGTATTTAAACCGTATTTCGGGCGGCTTTTTAAAATTAATAAAGACGATATCAAGAAAGTTTTTATCAGAGGCTTAAAATTTCACGGTATTCTTATTATGGGCGCGGCTTACGGGCAGATAGATTATTTGATGATGTCAAGAACGATAAGCGCGTCTAATGATATTGTCGCATATAGTCTATATATGCGTATTTTTTCCAGCGCTTTTTTTATTTATTTTTCATTGATAAGCGCGGTATGGCCCCACTTGAGCGAGATGTTTATAAAAAAGCAATTTGCGCAAATAAAAAGAATGCTCATAAATAATATACTCTGCGGTCTGCTCTTGATACTTTTGTGCGCGGGTGTCTTTTATTTTTTATTTGATTTTATAATAGGTATTCTAACTCCAAATATTCATATAGATAAATCCATATTATTATTTGCCGCTATTTCTATATATATGTTTTTCAAAGTGATTGTCGATGGATTAAGTATATTTTTACAAAGCATAAACGCCGTGCGCTCCATTTGGAAATATATGCCTTTTATGATAATTTTAAACGCCGGCTTTCAATATTACTTTTCTAAAATTTACGGCATCAATGGAATTGTTTTAGGATTGCTTTTATCGCTCGCTTTGACAGGCTTGTGGGTAATTCCAATGAAAGTGAGAAAAGTGTTCAAAGATGCTCCGATTAACTAAACTTCTTGCCGCCGCCTATGAACAAGACCCGCAATCTTCCCGCAAAGCGTTTTGAAGCGGCTATGGAAATTGTAAGTCAAGCCCGCAGGCGGCGGGTTGGCATTCAATAAGTTAACCAGCGTCTCATTAAAGAAACAGGGAATATGATAGAGAAAGGGGATAGAGAAGAGAAAAAATCGGAATTCGTATAGGCGGATAATCATCGCCTATTATGAAAAAATATAATAGAGGGCGGTATGAAAAAAATAATCAGACAAATCGTTCATTATTTGAGAAGAATTATAGACACTATAGAGTCAAATTTTTTAAAACCCGCCAATTCTATTTCTTGGTTAAGTTCGGCTATAAGAACAATAATGCTGCCTTTTAAAATTTTGAGATTTATCCCAAGGGCGCAATTGTATTATCTTAATATACATTTGACGGAACATTGTAATTTGAATTGCGCTTACTGCGACCATTTTTCTCCGCTTGCCAAAGAGGAATTTTTAGACATAGAAACTTTTGAAAACGATTTAAAAAGAATGGCTCAACTTACCAACGGCTATATAAAGACGATATATTTGTTTGGCGGAGAGCCTTTACTGCATAAAGATATAATTCAATTTGCAAAGATATGCAGACAATATTTTTTGCGCTCTACAATCACATTTATTACAAACGGAACTCTTTTAATGAAAATGAACGACGATTTCTGGCAAATTTGTAAAGAATGCAATATTGAATTTATAATATCTTCTTATCCTATAAAAATTCCGCGCCAAGAAATAAAGAAAAAGGCGCAAGACTACGGCATAAAAGCGGTTTTTAGCGAATACAAAGTTATGTGGCGTTCCCCTTTAAAATTAAGCGGAACTAGCGGCATATTTGGCAGATTTAGATATTTAATAAATTTTCTTAAATGTCCCCGCTATATATGCACTTTCTTAATGAAGGGCAAAATTTATATGTGTCCTGCGATTGCAAATATCAGACATTTTAATGCATATTTCAGCAAAAGCATTCCCGTTAGCCGTAAAGATTATATAGACATTTATGAGGCGCAAAATATAGAAGATATATTGAAATATCTGTCCTCTCCAGCGCCTTTTTGCGCTTATTGCGATGTTGATAATAATAGAACGGGTTATCCGTGGAGAGCGTCGCAGAAAAAAATTGAGGAATGGGCGGATATAGAATGAATAAAATTATAACCTTTTTAAAAAAAATCTTGTTTAAAAACGATAAAGACACGGCTTTAAGAAAATCTTTGAGAAAACTTCATTCAATTTTGAATGTCCGCAAATTGATTTCTCAACCCTCATTGCAATATTTTGAAGCGCATCTCACCGAACATTGCAATTTGAATTGCGTATATTGCAATCATTTCTCTCCTCTTGCTAAACCCGAATATCTTGATTTAGAAAAATACGAAAAAGACTTGATAAGGCTAAAAACCCTTACCAAAGGTATTCTTAAAGACATTCATCTACTAGGCGGAGAGCCGCTTTTACACCCGAAAGTTAATGATTTTATGACAGTATCGCGCCGATATTTTCCAAATTCAAAAATAACGGTTGTTACTAACGGCATTTTGCTTTTAAAAATGGACGACGATTTTTGGCAGACTTGCGCGAAAGAAAAAATCAATATAATAATTTCCGCATACCCCATAAAATTAGACAAAGAGGCAATCGCCAAAAAAGCGCAAGATTATGATTGGACGAGGGAGCGGGGCGGTAGTTTTATTGAGTTCACAGAATTTAAAACTATGTATCAACATTGCCTCAATTTAGATGGGAACGGCAATAAATTATTAAATTATTTAAAATGCAGTCCGAGTGTTTGCACTTTTTTATATGAGGGCAAGCTTTTCCCGTGCGCTATTGTTGCAAATATAAGGCATTTTAACGGATATTTCGGCAAAAATCTGCCCGTCGCGCAAGATGATTATATTGATATATATAAAGCGAAAGACATTAAAGAAATATTAAAATTTTTGTCAAAGCCTATTTCTTTTTGCCGATATTGCAATATGGATAAAAAATCTTTTATGCATCCTTGGAAAGTCTCTGATAAAAAAATAGACGAATGGGTATAATATGAGCCAGACACAGGTAAGCGTCGTCATTGTAAATTATAATACTAAAGATTTGACTGCCGCCGCAGTTCGTTGCGTGTTTGAAAAAACAAAAGATATTATTTTTGAAATCATAGCGGTTGATAATGCTTCTACAGACGGCTCTTTACAGGCTTTAAAAAAAGAATTCGGCGAAAAAATCACGCTAATTGAGTCCTCTGTAAATCTTGGTTTTGGAGGGGCAAATAATCTCGGCATAAAATCTTCAAAAGGCGAATTTGTTTTTCTTTTAAACAGCGACACTGTTTTAATAAATAACGCTATTTATATTCTCTATGAGTTTATGAAACAAAATCCTCAAGCCGGAGTTTGCGGGGGAAATCTTTATAATAAAGACGGCAAACCGACATATTCTTTCTGCAAAAACACATTAAGAGAAAATGAATCGGCGCTCATAAAAATTTTTAAAAGCATAAAGCAAAGATTGAGCGGCAAAATGACGGACTTTTTTAATTATTCAGATAAAGCATTGGAAGTGGACGGCATAATCGGCGCGGATATGATGATCAGAAAAAGCGTATTGGACGCAACAGGATTGTTTGACGAAGATTTCTTTTTATATTTGGAAGAGTCTGAACTAACGGCAAGAATTAAAAAGAGCGGGTTTTTATCCTATTGTATTCCCCAAGCAAAAATAGTTCATTTAGAAGGCGCTTCGTTTAAAACTCCTCATGACTATGAGAGAAAGGCGAGGGCTTATTCGTATAGTTCATTTTTATATTATGAAAAAGTCTATGGAAAGGAAGCGGTCAAAAAGCATTATAAAGAAAGACTGCGTTTTGTCAGATTGCTGCGTTTATTTAGTTTAGGATTATTGAGCAAAGAATGCTCTAAAAGGAAACGGATAATAGAAGAGGAATACGCAAAGTGGGCAAAAAACAGAAAATAAAAAGAATTTTAATAAGCATGACCGCTCATATGGGCGACTTTATATGGGCTACTTCCGCTTTTGCCGTTTTAAAAAAAACCGAACCGAATATAAAAATTACAGTAATGGTTCCAAAAACCATCAAAGAATTAATCATAAATAATCCTGTTATAGATTCGGCGCTTTACTGTCCTTATTCCGATAACAATACTAAATCAAGAATAAAAAAATTGTTATGGGCTATGGCTGCCGCTCCCAAAGTTTTTTTTAAAAGATTTGACGCGGCTTTTATTTTTGATTCTTCCAGAGCGGCTATTTTGACTGTAAAATTAGCCCGCATTCCAAGGATAATCGGCGCGGATTTATTTTTTAGCGGATATGACAAGCCCGACCCGGCTGCAAAATACTATACGGATAAAATCCCCGTAACAAAAGACCAAGATTTTTCTCATCTATCAACAAGGTATCAAACGATAATCAAATCTTTTTTCGGCATTTACAATAACGCTATGCCCGTCATACCGGACTCTTCAAAATATTCAAATAAAGCCGCAAACCTTATAAAAGATAAAGAAGATTTAAGAGTCGCGGTATGCGTCAGAGGCAATAGAACTTCCACAAATATATGGAATATAAACAATTTTCAAAAAACAATAGAATTATTAAACGATAGATTTAAGAGTATAGTTTTTTATCTTATAGGAACATCCGACGCTTATGAATATAGCGGACAGATAGCAAATAAAAACAATATCTATAATATCTGCGGACAGACTGGATTGCTTGAATTAAAAGAATTTTTAAAACTCTGCGATTTGCTTATATCGTCCGATACGGGCGTTATACACATGGCGGCTTTATCTAATATAAATATAATTTCTTTACACGGCTATACTTCTCAGGCGGTGACGGGACCTATGTCGCATAATGCTGTAACTTTTCACCGGGAGCCGGAGTGTTTTCCTTGCGCGTATAGAGCCGAGATAGAAAAAATCACTTGCCCGACCCATCCAAATCCAAAATGTTTTGTTTTGATAAAGCCGCAAGAAGTCGCAGACGCGGCGGCAGAAATTTTAGAGAAAAAGTTTCTCTAAAAGCCTATGTTTGTAGTCAATTGCGGGCTCTACCCGCAATCTTCGTCGTTGCTTCAAAATGCTTTGCAACGAGATTGCGAGTCAAGCCCGCAATAAAAATAAGGATTGAAAATGAAAAAAATTTTAGTAATAACCAACGGTAATATAGGCGATTTTGTTATGGCGTCAAGCGCCCTGCGTCTTTTGAGGCAGGGCGAGCCTTCGGCGGAAATTTCTTTGATTGCATCGATAAAAATCAAACCTTTTATTGAAAAATTAAATTTTGCAGACGCCGTATTATATACCGACTTTTCTTTTGCAAGAACCATTTTGCGTCAAAGAGCAGACCAAATATTATGGTTTGTTAAAAACTATTTTAGATTAAAAAGCGCAAACTTTGATACTTGCATTTTTCTTGACCATTCGCGGTTTTTAGCAAAAGCGATTGCGCTTATCGGCATAAAAAGTTTGGTGGGACCATCGACTTGGTGGTGCGGCGACAATATCAAAAATCCAAATATCAAAATGCTGACGCATATAGCGGATTTGCCGCCTAACTCGGATAATTTTCATATGAGCCAAAGATATCAAACGATAATTAGAATTTATTTAAAAACTTCAAATCTTGCGATGCCGATTTTGCCTCAAACCGACGATGATTTAAAAAATGAAACAAGCCGAATTCTTTCAAGGAAAAAGAAATTTGCAATAACTATATCTTGGCGCGGCGACGATATAAAAGGCAATAAAAGGATTTATCCCGTTAAATATCTAATTAAAATAATTCAAGAATTAAGCGCTAATTTTGATATAGATTTTTATTTGCTTGGAATACAAAATTCTTTTAAAGGCGCGCAAGAAATAATATCTGCCTGCCGTAATTTATCTATAACAAATCTATGCGGACGGACAAAACTTATGCACTTAAAGCCGATTTTTGAACAAACGGATTTGCTAATTTCAGTCGATACGGGCATAATTCATATTGCGGCGGCTACAAATGTAAATATCATTGGACTTTATGGTCCGATTCTTTATAATTCTTTGCCGATGAGCCATAGAGCGCAAATTTTATATGTCAAGCAGCCCTGCTCGCCTTGCCATTATAGCCGCACAGTTTTAAAAATTCCTTGTCCTTACGGCGGCAAACCAAAATGTTTAAGCGATATAACCCCCCAAATGGTAATAGAAGCGGCAGAAAAACAATTAGCAGCGGGCAGCCTCAAGCGTCTGCCCATAACGCCAAAATCAATCGCTAATGTCAATTGCTGCCATCTAAACGCTGAAATGGTTTAATGTCGTTAATAACCTCGTATTGCCAGCAAGGCAATGCTAGGAACAAGGAGATGTTATGAAAATCACAAAATTAGATCTCGACGGAGCAATGCTTTTAGAGCCAAAGTATTTTGAAGACGACAGAGGCTATTATTGCGAAACTTATTCGCAAAGAACTCTCGCAAAAGAGGGGATTGACATTGTTTTCGTCCAAGACAATCATGCTTTATCTCTTAAAAAAAAGACGCTTCGCGGCATACATTTTCAAATAAATCCGAAAGCGCAAGCAAAATTAGTTCGTTGCACAAGAGGCGGTTTGTTAGATGTAATTGTAGATTTACGCAAACAATCCCCGACATATAAAAAACACCTTTCCATTGAATTAAGCGAAACTAACCGCCGCCAATTATTGATTCCAAAAGGTTTTGGTCACGCCTATATCACTTTGACTGACAATTGCGAATTCCAATACAAAGTTGATGAATTTTACGAGCCGTCCACCGAGGGCGGCATAGTCTATAATGACCCCGAATTAAATATAGATTGGGGCGTAAAAGACATAATAATTTCCCAAAAAGACGCCGCAGCCCCATTATTAAAAAACAGCAAAGCTAATTTTTAAGAAACAAGCCTGCTGCGTATAGTCTATGAGAATGCAACAAATAAACAAAAGGCAGGCGAATGATTGTTCTCCCTTACAAAATTCAAAGAAAAAAATCGGCGCAGACGCAATTATCCGCTGTTGTGATAAAATAACTTTAATTCCAACCCGCAATGTCATTTGCGCGCCGTTATTTGAGATTTGATTTTTTGGGTAGGATTGCAAAAATTCTTCTTGTTTTTCTTTCTACTAATCTGGCGGCAAAATAACAAAGCAGGGCAAAAGATAACAAAACCGCAATGGGTAAAATGGAGTATTTTAAAGCCGCATCTCCTAAAATGAGTATTCTTATATGATTGACGGCGTAAGTGGAAGGGAAAAACAGAGAAATTATTTGTAAGTATATAGGCAGCGCATAATTAGGCCATGCAAAACCGGAAAGCAAAAGAGTCGGCATAGCGTAAAACATCAAAGCGGCAAGAGATGCTTGCGGGGAATTAAAAAGAGCCGATATTAAAATTGCAAAAGCGGTTATTGCCATAATAAAAGCAGTTGACACAAGCGTTAAATTTAAAACAGAACTTGCATAAATGCCGTTATGCGGCAGCATAATAAAAATTCCCGCCAAATTTAACGCAATCCCAACAAAAACATAAGGTAAAGACTTTCCAAGAAAAACCGCAGTCCAACTGCCGCCCGCCGCTTCATATAATTCTTTTTGCCCGCCGTCTATTTTTTCTTTTGATACGGAAGAACATACCGCTATTAATAAAATCTGTTGTAAAACAGCAATCAAAAGCGCAGGAAGAAAAAATGCGGAATAATTCATCTCAGGATTAAAAATATATCTATTGTCAGCTCTTAAAGGATGAAAAAGATTGTCCGCGCTTTTGTAGTCAAACCCTCTGCGCATAAGGATTTTTATAAATTCTTGTTTTGAAAATTCCATAGAAATAGCGGAAACTTTTTTCAACACGGCGCTTGAAACCAGAAAATTGCCCGCATTGACCGCGCCGACGGCTACGGCGGGCTTTCCTTTTTTTATGTCTTCGCTAAACCCTTGAGGGATAAAATAGAGAGCGTCAATCTTGTCTTTAAGAATGTCCGCATAAGCCTCGTTTGGAGAAGCGTATCCGCCCGAGGGATTTAATTCCGGCGAAGCGTTTACAGCGCGGATAAGTTCTCTTGAAATTGCGCTATTGTCAAAATCTACTACGCCTATATTTATGTTTCCCGCTCTTTTGTTGATATATAAAAAAGAAAACAATAATCCATAGACCATAGGCGCGGCAAAACATATAAGAAGCAAATCGCGATGGGTAAAAATTCTTTTTATTTCCCTTTTAAAAACATTGGTGAAATTTTTAATTTTCATTTTCCGCTCCTTTCTCGATGCGAAATCTCAAGAGTATATAAGAGGCGGCAAAAAACGCTATGGCTAAAATCAGCAAATGGACAATATAAGGATATATATAGTTTATCCCCAAATCTTGATGATATATTTTCTTAAATCCCGCAAGGAAAGGCGTAAGCGGGATGATTTGAACAAAAACTGCTAAAAATTTCGGCATTATGGAAATAGGATATGTATAGCCCGACAATAAAAATGCCGGCGCAGAAATAAGCAAGACGCCTTTGAAAGCGTTTGCTTGCGTTTTTAATACGGAAGATAGTAAAAGTCCAAGCGATATTGAGGCTATGCAAAAACATAAACCAAACAGTATGGGAGCAATAGACCAATGATGGAATTTGATTCCAAACAGCGGGAATATGAGACGATACAGAATTTCAAAATGTCCAAAAGAAACAGCCGTATAAAAAATGGTTTTTCCCAACAGAACTTTTAAGACGCTTTTATTTGCAGTCTCATACATGGGGCTGACAGTTTTCATATCAAATTCTTTGGCTATAGCGAGCGCGCCGAAAAGTATTAGCAATTGATGTAATATAGAAAGCCAAAGACCCGGCGTAAGATAGAAATGGTAATTTAGCGCGGGATTAAAAAGTTTCATATTGTCATTTTGTATTTGTTGGACGAGGGCTAATGCTTCTTCGTGAGAAAAACCTTTTTTGGAAAGAATTTGATATTTTATGCCCGCTTCAAGAGTTGCAATTATTGTATTTGCGCCCGCATCGGCTATGCTTGCCGTTATATAATTTGAAGCGCTTGTAAAAACTATTAAACTTTGCGGCTTTTGCCTTTTTATATTGTTTTGAAAATCTCTTGGTATATACAAACCCAAAACTACTTTTTGTCTTATCAAATAATCTTTTAATTCATTTATATTAGATAATCTATATTTAACCTGCATATCGGCGGAGGAATCAAAAGACCGTATTATCATTCTTGAAAGCGCGCTATTATCTTCGTCTATTACGGCTATGGGTAATTCTTCAAGACTGCCCGACATAAAAATGCCGCCGAGCAATAAGAAGTCGGCGGCGGGAAAGGCGAGTAAAAGGAAAAGCAATAATTTACTTTTTAGGATAATTCTAAATTCTCTTACGGCGATATTCAAAATAGATTTCATTTTTTTGTAAAACTTTTAGAAGTTTTAAAGGTCGAATAGATTTTTTTTTTTTGAGCCGCCGTCGTTTGAAGACTCTAAAACAACAGTCATAGCGGGTCTTAATCCTTCTATTTTTTCTTTACTTCTCATACGCGTTTCAAAAGTTTTTAAATCATAATTGCCTGTGTCCGCTGTGGGTTTCCAAGAAGCAAAATTGCCCATGGGCGCAATATAATAAACTTCAAACTCAAAAGTCTTATCTAAAGACGGCAAGTATAATTGATATGAATTTCCCAGTTTAATATCTTTTAAATCATCTTCCCTGATATTAAAGACAACCCAGAATTCATTGTTTTTTAATATGGTAAAAATCGGAAAACCCTGAGAAGCGAGTTCGCCCTCTTTTGCCGCTATTTGCGTAATTTCGCCGTCTATCGGCGCTTTAATAGTCAATTCTCGGACATAAGACGCAACTTCGGCATACTGTCCTCTTAAAGCCGCCACTCTTTGTCCTGCGGCATTGCGAGAGTGATAAGCCTCGTCATAATTTTGTCTTGCTATAACGCCTTGTTCATAAATTTCGGCGATTCTATTAAATGTTTTTTCTGCAAAAGCATATTGCTGCCTTGCGGCTGAAAGTCCGGCGGAAGCGGTTCTCAATTTTGCTCTGATTTCTTTACCGTCAAGTTTTGCCAAAACCTGACCTTTTTTAACCATGTCGCCTTCTTTTACAAAAATGCTAATAACTCTACCCGGAACCTTAGAGCCGATGTCAATAGAATCGCCGTCAATTTGTCCGACAATAGTTTTTTTATTATCAGAACAAGCCCCAAAAAACCCCAAAACAAAAATCAAAATAAAAAGTTTTTTCATAAATTCTCCTTTTTGAATTAAAACTGCAATAACTACAACGCAAACGGCGCAAGAAAGGCAATGGCGCAAATTCTTTAATACAAAAATTTTTGACGCTTGTCTTTGTCATTTTGCAATTCTTGCGGGTCGTTGCCATTGTTTAAGACAACGGCGCTCGCCATTTCGCGCCCCCTCTTTATTCATCGCGCAACGGGTTGCGGCTTGCGAGAATCTGTTGCCGTTATTGTTGTCTAAAACTCACTTCTGACAAATTGCAAAGATGTAAAAGATTTGCAAAGGCGCTGTTAAAATCAAAAATTGCTTTTGCTTGGTCTATTTGCGCTTTTTCTAAAACCATTTGAGCGTCTATCACTTCAAGAGAAGTCCCTGTTCTTGCTCTAAAAGCCGCTCTCGCCAATCGGACGCTTTCTTTTGCGTAAGCTATGCTCACTTTTAAAGCCTCGTATCTGTCTTGCGCGCTTTGACATTCATAAAAGTATTTTGCAACAGCCGCATTAAGCATTCTTTTTGCGCCGTCTATTTGACCATCAATAGAATTAAGTTGAGCTTTTGAAGATTGTATCTTGTAATAATCCTGCCCTCCTGCAAAGATATTGAGGCTGGCTGTAATTCCTATAAACCATTCCGGCTCAAGGTCGGACAAATCGTCTTGCAAAAGTTGATATTGCCCCATAGCGCTGATTGTCGGGAAAGTATTGCCTACGGAGACTTTGTGTTTTTGCTCTAATCCCGCTTTTTTTATATTTAACAAAGCCAAATCATTATTGTCTTGCGCTCTTAAAAGATAATAATCCAAATCCTGAAAACCGCTAAGCATAGTCAAGGGGTCTGTCAGTTCCAAATTGCTTGCGTCCGCTCCCAAATCTGCGCCCAAAATGGATACAGCCGTCTCTTTGTCGGACAATGAAGATTTATAATCAGACTCGGCGTTTGCCGCCGCAGTCATTGCTTTTAAAACCTGAACTTTGCTCACCAAACCGCTGTTATACATTTTTTTTGCATTATCTAAATGTTGGTCTATGTCTTCTTTATAATTTTTCTTTATTTGTATGGATTGCTCTACAAGTTTTACCCTATAATAATCTTCAATCACCGAAGAAATCATTTTATTTCTTGTATTTTGATAAGCAAGTCTGCTTGCATCTTTTTGCAAACCCTTAACTTTAGAATTTGCCGAAATTTTAAAACCCGTGAATATAGGCTGAACGACGGTTATAAAAACCCTTGTGAGATTTTCGTCTAACATAGTTTTTTCAAAAGACGGCATGGACGCGCCAAGACTTTGCGTAAAAGCGGGATTAGTTCCGCCTGCTCCAAAATAAGCCGCTCCGCTTGCTTCTATTATAGCCGAACGGATATTGTTTAAATCCATAGTAATCGGGTCGTTTAATTTCACATATCCGCCTGAAATATCTATGCGCGGTAAAAATGTTCCGATAGTTGCTTTTGAATCATAGGCGGAACTCCTATACTCTTCTCTTGCGCTCTCAACATTGCCATTATGCCTTAAAGCATAACCCAAAGCCTGCCTCAAAGTAATGGGCTGAACCGCAAAAACTCCAACGGTTGCCGTAAAAACTAAAAACAAACACAATAAAATTTTTTTCATGTTTTCTCCTTTTTCATTTTTTTCCACCCTGTGTGAGAGGAACTTTAGGGGGCAATGGACGCAAGAACGCTCCTTGCCCCCCGCGCAGATTGCGGCAATTAGGGTTATTAACAACATTAAATCCTTTCATTATTTTAGAGGCGGCGATTGATTTGCAGTTTAGACGCGCATATAGCGCGTCTCTACCTCAACTTGTTTTTTAAAAAATACCCGCTTGATACCGCTACAAAACAAATCGCCGCCAAACCCGCCGACACTCCGCCTATTGTATATATTGACGCCGTATTGAATGCATCCATAATTTTTCCGCCTAACATGATGCCTATTCCTATTCCCGTATCCCAACTCACAAGATAGGTGGAACTTGCCGCCGCTCTTCTATTTCTTGGCGCTAAATTGATAAACATCACATTAAAAGATGGGAAAATTAACCCATAAGCGATACCTATAAGAAAACCCGCTATATAATACATCAACATAGGATTGGGCAAATAGGACGCAAAAGCAAGTAAAAAATAAGATCCTGCCGCCAAAATTATGCCAAACTTTATGGTTTCAATAATTTTGCCTTTATCAACATTTTTGCCGGCAAAAATTCTTGAAATTATCAGTCCGATAGATGTCACAATAAAGAAAATACCCGCGCTTGCGCTTTGTCCAAATTCTTCGCTATATACCGCTATATAAGTGGTAATCATGGAATAAGGTATAGCCAAGAGCAGATAATTAAAACCTATTGGAATGCCTTTAACTATTATAAATCTGTCTATGGTAATAGGCTCTTTTTTTGGTTTTCTCAAATGTCTTGCTTTTATAAAGAAAGCAAAGATGCAGCCCAAAGTTCCAGCGGCAAGCGCCGCATAAAAAATCACATTGAAATCAAAATTATCATATATTAAAAGCCCTATCAAAGGACCAGTAGCCATAGCCAAAGTGCCTGAAAGTCCAAAATAGCCAAGCCCCTCGCCCTGCCTTAAACGCGGCAAAATGTCTATTACAAGAGCATTGCTTGTGGTCATCAAAGAGCCAAAAGACAAACCGTGTATAATCCTTATAAGAATAAGAAAAGCGATAGTCGCCGCTACAAGATAGCCCGCAAAAGAGACAATAAAGAGAAAATACATCAACAAATAGATATGCTTTCTATTAAAAGTATCCGCCACATAAGCCGTGAAAGGTTTAATAAGCACAGACGCAACGACATATAGAGAAATTATTGCCCCGGCTTCAGTCCAGCCGAGTTTAAAATTGTTCGCCAAGTAAAACGGCAAGGTAGGCATCAAAAGATAAAAAGAGAAAAACAATAGGAAATTAGAAGCCCAAATACATATAAAATTGCCTGTCCACAAAGGAACTCGCTTACGAATACTCCAAAATTGCATATATAAACCCCTCTTTATTTATAGAAATGAGTGCGGATTATAGCAAAAAATATGATAAGTTAGATAAGACGCGGCAAAGGCAGAGAGAAAAAAAGAGAAGAGAGGAAAGAGAACAGACGACAAAGACAAAGGCAATAGCATTAGTTTTGCGTTACTTGCGTTTCTGAAACTTGCGAGAAAACCTTTGTGATATAGGAACTGCCTCTACTTGCGTATCTGCAACATGCGTTATAAATAAAAAAGCCCCTGTCCTAAAGGACAGGGGCTTTTGCGCTATCAACAAATTGTATTAATTAATGACAAGCCGCAGGAGCGGCGCTGACTACGGCAGATTGTTGAGGATACTGAGAATACTGGTATCCCGCAACATTTCCCATATTATAGCCGCAATGAGCGCCAACAACGGAAGATTGCTGAGGATACTGATACTGTGCCTGAGCCGCCGCATAAGTATAACATTGCTGAGGATACTGCCCCGCAACATTTCCTGTATTATAGCCGCAACGAGCGCTAACAACGGGAGTCTGAAAGGCAAAAGCCGCCGCTAAGAATAATGCTAAAACTGCAAACTTTTTGTTCAATCTGTTCATATAACCTCCTTTAAAATTTTTTACGGGCGGATTATATCATATTAAAATATTGCGGCGCAATTAGCCCATATTTATATCATCGCTTTCAGCGTCATTTTTAAATGATTTGACATGTTAGCGATCAGAGAAGCAACGACAACGACTTCTCGCAAGTTTCGCAAAGAGAGTTTAACGGCAACGACCACGCAAGAAACGCAAAACGACAAAAAACAGCCCATACAAGTGTTGAGGGTTTTTATATTTTTTAATTTCAATTTTCATATTGTTTTTTCAATGCGTTTTTGATTTTAATAAATTTTTTCGTCAGATTGCGGCTGTTCGGGAAGCGGCGGCGTTGGATCTTCATCATCGTAATCTGTTGGGAGCATTGATTGGGGGATGGATTTTTGAGATTTTAAGCCGAGCGATTTTAATTTTTGCGCTTGGGTTATTAGATTTCCGCGCCCTTCCTTTAATTGCGATATGGCATTGTCATAGGAAGTTTGGGCTTTGCCGATATGTATGCCCGTTTCTTCTAATGTTTTCGTGAAAGATACAAATTTTTCATAGAGTTTTTCGCCGCGATTTACTATTTCTTGGGCGCTTTTGCTCTGTTTTTCTCTTTTCCATAAATCGTTTATCAATTTTAAACATACTATTAAGTTTGTGGGGCTTATTAGCAAAACCCTTTTGTCATAACTATACGACCATAAATTTCTGTCTTGTTCAACGGCAAGCAAATAGGCGGGTTCTATTGGGACAAACATCATCGTAAAATCAAGAGATGTTGTTAAATTGTCATAATTTTTTTCGCTTAACTCGTCTATGTGCCTTTTTACAGAACTCAAATGCTCGGACAAAAAAGTTTCTTTGTCTTGCGGATTTTGCGCTGATGAGAATTTTTCATAAGCGGTTAAAGACATTTTGGAATCTATTATGACAGTTCTATTGTCAGGCAATTGGATAAGAATGTCGGGGCGCAGATTTTTGCCTTCTTCGTCTTTTATCGTCTTTTGAGAAAAATATTCTACGCCTTCTTGCAAGCCTGATTGCTGCAAAATGCTTTCTAAAATCACTTCGCCGAAATTGCCTTGCGTTTTGGTCTGACCTTTTAATGCGGCTGTGAGATTGTTAGCGTCCGCGCTGATTTTGCCGGTTTGACTTACTAAATCTTTTACCACATTTTCAAGAGAAAACCTTTCTTTTGACTCTTTATCATAAGTTTCTTCCACTTTCTTTTTAAAAGCGTCTATGTTTTCCCCGAGCGGTTTTAAAATCGCTTCTATATTGCTTTTATTGGTTTGAACAAATTCGCCGGACTTTTCTTGCAAAATTTTGGCGGCGACTTTCTCAAATTCCAAAGCGGAATTTTTTTGTATGTTTATGATTTCCTCTTTTTGCAGAGATAGTTTTTCTTGAAGGGATTTATTGTTTTCGTTTTTTGCGGACAATTCTTGTTTTAAATTGTTGATTGTATTTTGCAAGGATTCGTTTTGGACGGATTTTTCTTGAACTGCGGATGAGGCTTCGTCAGACTTTTGTCGGCTGTTTTGGGCGTCTGTCTTTAAAGAAGCGTTTTCAGCGTTTATGCGGACTAATTCCGCCTCTTTCTCTTCATATTTTTGATTGATTTTTAAAATGTCCTCTTCTTTTCTTGCAAGGCGGTCTTCTAAAATTTTCTTTTGAGTTAAAATGTCATTATATTGAGAATTGGAAATACCGTCCTTTTTACGCAAAACGAAGAATAAAGCGATTAAAATTGCGCCGATTGCAAAACCGATTGTTATTGAGATTGCGTCCATATTTTTCTCCTTATTATTAGTTGCGCGCGCAACGACAATGGCGCTACCCCTTCAGGCAGAGCCCGCCGCGCTTTCACTTAAACGGCAAATACCGCTCCATACGAGGATTTTGGTTTTTTTGTTTTTGTTGTTTTTGTCCTTTATGTATGAGACGCGCTCCGCGAAGCATTTTGAGCGTATTTTGGCAGAATTTGTCTGCGCGCGTATAGCGGCGCTATCCAAACAGACAAATTGTGTCAAAAGACGCCAAAAGGCAAAGCGACCTTCCAGTCGCGCTTAACTTATAGCCAGTCGTGTGTATCGCGGCTTCGCCGCACATTAAAACAAATCCTTTTGAATAGTTTTCGGCATTTTTACTCCGAGATGTTTATATCCTTCTTCAGTCACAACTCTTCCGCGGGGGGTGCGGGCTATAAAGCCCGATTGGATTAAATATGGTTCATATACATCCGTTATTGTGTCGGCTTCTTCCGAGATGGCGACCGCCAAAGTTTCTACGCCTACGGGTCCGCCGCTGAATTTTTCTACTATTGTTGTGAGCATCAACCTGTCCATTTTATCAAGACCCGCTTCGTCGACTGCCAAGGCTGTTAAGGCGGTTTGAGCGATATTTCTTGTGATTTGTCCGCCGCTGATTTCTGCGAAATCTCTAATCCTTCTTATAAGACGGTTGACTATGCGGGGCGTGCCTCTTGAGCGTTTTGCTATTTCTTCGCTTGCGTTTGGCTCTATGGCGATATTCATCAAATGAGCGGAGCGATTAGCTATAAAAATCAAATCTTTTAAATCGTAAAAATCCAAATGCTCAATAATGCCGAACCTGTCCCTTAAAGGATTAGACAAAAGCCCGGAATTTGTAGTGGCGCCAACCAAAGTAAAAGGCGGGATTTGAAGTTTTACGGTTTTTGCCGAAGGTCCCTGCCCTATAATAATGTCAAGTTCAAAATCTTCCATAACGGGATATAGAGATTCTTCCACAAGATGATTCATTCTGTGGATTTCGTCTATAAAAAATATGTCGCCTTTGGAAAGATTAGTGAGAATTGCGGCTAAATCGCCGACGCGGCTTAAAACGGGACCCGATGTCATTCTGATATTTGAGCCCATTTCCCGCGCTATGATATGAGAAAGAGTGGTTTTGCCCAGACCCGGAGGAGCATAAAAAAGGCAATGGTCAAGGGCTTCGCCGCGCCTTTTTGCCGCTTCTATATAGATTTTTAGATTATCTTTAATTTTTTTCTGTCCCACAAAATCGTCAAGAGTTTGAGGTCTTAAAGATTTCTCAATTTTTTCTTCTTCATTTTGTTTTGAGGCTTCTAAAATCCTGTTCAAATCTTCGTCCATTGGTTTAATCCTTATGGTTTTTTACCGCAACGGCTAATCTTATCAAAAAACCCGCCTAAACAAAAACTTCCCGCTATTGCGCGCTTTCAATCTCTTGGCAATATCGTTTGTCCACCCGAGATATAAAGCGCCGTCGGCGCATTTTGAAATATAGGCATAATTCATTTGTAGGCATTCTCATTTTCATTTATATTACTGCAATAAAAAATTTTGCCAATTTTCTTTGCTGATTGTTGTAATGGCTGAGTTCGGGTAGTTTTCTAAAAAATTTTTTTGTTTTTTAGAATGCTCTCTGCCGTATTTGAATTCATATCCGTCATATTGTCCGTCATGCTCTTCAACTAAATCAACTTCTTCTCCATTATAAGTTCTATAAAAATATTGATTTACAGACCTTCCAAAAGTTTGATTGGCTTTTCTTCTTTCAACTATGCAGAAATTTTCCCATAATCCGCCCGTATCATTTCTTAAATCTAACGGAGTAAGGGATTGAATGATAGAATTTCTTATTCCCAAATCATAAAAATAGATTTTGACAGATTTGGAAATTTCATTTCTCGGATTTCTTGAAATAGCCCTCATTTTGAAAATGACAAAACATTTTTCAAGTAAATCAATATATTTCATAACGGTAGAATGATTCATAGCCAATTTTTGTCCAATCTCGCTATATGAGACTTCATTGCCGACTTGCAAAGCCAACAATTGTAAAAGTTTTAAAATCTGATCAGCCCCTCTGAGTCTTTCAAAAGTCAAAATATCTTTATACAGATAATTGTCCGCAATGGAATACAATTCATCTTGCGCATCTTTATTGGACTTATCAAAAACGGCGGGATATGAGCCATAGACCAAAAGTTTTTCCATCTTTGATTGAACGGAAAGAAAACCGCTATTATTATTTGCAATTTCTTTAACTGAAAAAGGATATAAAACAAAAGAAAAAACTCTGCCTGTCATAGGCTCTGCCGTTTGGCTTGCTAAATCAAAACTTGAAGAACTTGTAGCAATCGCCTGAACATGCGGAATATGGTCATGTATAATTTTTAAAGTTTTGCCTATATCTTTTACAAGTTGAGCCTCGTCAATGACAATCAATTCCTTATCTCCGATAGCGCTTTTGAGCAAATCCAAATTGGCGGTCTCAAAGCCTTTGTGAATATCCAAAATTTCACAATCAAAAAATGCAGTCTTTTTCGTTTGAGAATATTTATCAAGAATCCTTTTACAAAGCGTGGTTTTGCCGACCTGCCTTGCTCCATAAATCAAAATGACTTTATTTTTGAACAGATATTTGTCAATAATATCTTCTATTCCTCGGATTATCATAAAAACCTCCTATAAGCCGATTTATTAAAAAAATGGCTTATTTGAAAGCCAATTTCTTGATAAATCGGCTTGTATATATCAAATCGGGTTGGAAATGACAAAGAGTTTGACTATAAAAACAGATAAAAACTAATGTGGTAAAAACTGATAGAAAAAAGGAACAACTGCCGCTTTGCGATGAAAGTGGATTCTCGACAGGGACATTCGGGAATGACGAAATTGGCGGGACGCTCGGGAATGACGGTGTTGGGGAGACATTTGGCAATGATATGGCAGGTTTGTCTTTTGCCGTCATTCCCGAGCGTCTTTGTCGGGAATCCAAGTTAACCCGCAGAGCGATTGAACGACAATAATTGTTTGCTAAAAAAAGAGGATTAATTGCCGCTTTGCTTTGCGCTCCGCGATTTTCCCTTCTCTCACAAGGGGCGAGGAAAAAACGGCGCGCTTTGCAGGGAAAGTGGATTCCCGATAGAGACATTCGGGAATGACGATGTTGGTATCATATTCGAGAATGACGACATTGGGGAGATGCTATATAGAAAGTTAAAATTAATATATATAAAAAAACACAGCCTATTAGGGCTGTGTTTTTTATTTGGAACTATTAAAGAAACGCTGATTAACTAAACTCTTTTACTGCGCGGACTTGTTATACAATTTCCGACAAGTTTTTGAGATTTTACAATTATGGCTCAAAAACATTTGATGAGTTAGAGTTAATCAGCGCCTCTTTAATGATTTAAACTACTATCCTCTAAGCGCCGGCGTAGTTGCACGAAAGTAAAAAAACTTTATTAGCCCTTTATACATTACTTTTATTTTGACGCCCGTCGCACCAAATTGGGCAATGTCTTCAGCGCAAAAGAAAGCGGGGTATGTTTTCAGTTTTTCACCTACTTTCTTGAATCCCTCTGGGTCGGTCACACTATAAAGTTCCCATTGACTGCCAGAAAGCGCAAAATATGCCCTATCGCCCGATTGATTTTCAATTCCTATGACAAGATCATATTCTGCATTGTTATTAGTAAGAGCGATCTGGGTGGCAGAATCAGGAAGACCCGTATCACTATCAGCGCGACAATCAACAACAGCATCACCAAAACGCAATTCAAATATCTCATAATCGGAAGGATTCAATGATGTAGCGGCATTTATAGTAGCTGTTAATGTTGGATTGCCGCCTGATGGAATATCAGTAGTAGGGATATTTGGAGATGAAGGGAGTCCGGTTACTGGGTCTTTGCTGTCTTTGCTACAACCTACAATTGCAAATGATACAAATACAACTACTGCAAACAACGATACTGCTTTTAAAATGTTCTTCATTTTTTAATTCTCCTTTTTCCTCTTTCCCCTCTCCTACGGGAGAGGGTGTCGCAAAG
>JAITTG010000038.1 GCA_031287095.1 Candidatus Parendomicrobium reticulitermitis
CCAACAGCCAACAGCCAACAGCCAACAGCCAACAGCCAACAGCCAACAGCCAACAGCCAACAGCCAACAGCCAACAGCCAACAGCCAACAGCCAACAGCCAACAGCCAACAGCCAACAACATGGAGTCGCGCCATGTCGTTAGCGAATACGGTAGTCAACAGTAGTAAGCGTGTCATTGCAGGCTTGACCTGCGTCCGTGTCGTCATTTCGGGCTTGACTCGTAATATCCATCGTTGCGCGTTGCGATTGTTATTCTACACAAAGCCGCAGAGTCTATTTTATGCCATTTTTCGAGTCTTTATTGTTGCTAAAAATGACAACGCGTTGATGCCGTCATTTTCAAGCGTATCCCAAACCTCGTCATTCCCGAGCGTCTCTGTCGGGAATCCATTCTCCAATCCGTCATTCCCGAGCGTCCCTATCTGGAATCCATTTTTGTTCTTAAATTTCCTACTAATCTATAAAACCGTCGTTAATATTAAGGAAAAACTTAAACTATTACTTTTAACAGCGGTTTTATTATTTGCCTTTGGACAAATATGTGTTTTTGCCGCGCATATTGATTGGAATGGCGGCGTTCACTCTATTAGCGCTGGGGACTATAATAACAATGTTTACTCAGGCAATGGAGGAGCGTTTTCTATTATTAACAACGCAATTGTAGATGCTACTGGGATGATAAACTTCAATTCAAACTCTGCAAATTATGGTGGTGGGATTTACAATATTCAATCAAGCCTTGCCATTGCCGATTCAAGCGTGAGTTTCATTTCAAACTTTGCAGGAGGAGGAGGAATAGGCGCTGGCGGCGGGATTTCCAATGAACAATCAAGCCTTACCATTGTCAATTCAAGCGTGAATTTTATTTCAAACCTTGCAGGAGGAGGAGGAAGAGGCGCTGGCGGCGGGATTTACAATGAACAATCAAGTCTTACCATTACCAATTCAATTGTAAGTTTTATTTCAAATTCTACAGGAGGAGGAGGAGATTCTGCTGGCGGCGGGATTTACAATAGTCAATCGTCCATTACCATTGCCAATTCAACCGTAAATTTCATTTCAAACTCTGCAATATTTGGCGGCGGGATTGCCAATGTTCAATCGTCCATCGCCTTTTCCAATTCAATCGTGAATTTTATTTCAAACTCTGCAAATGCTGGCGGCGGGATTGCCAATACTTACTCATCCATCACTTTTTCCAATTCAATTGTGAATTTCATTTCAAACTCTGCAATACTTGGCGGTGGGATTTTCAGCGACATTAATAGCGCATCGTCCATTATTACCTTTAACAATTCAACCGTGAGTTTCATTTCAAACTCTGCAAATATTGGCGGCGCTATTTACTATATAAGTTCAACATTATCTTTTAACAATTCAAGCACGAGTTTTATCTCAAACACAGCGGGAACTGACGGCGGGGCTATTTATTTGCTTGACTCAAATTTAACTATGAGCGGCGATATAATTTTCCAAGGAAACAAGGCGGCAAATGAGCCAAATGATATAAAGGCGCTAAATTCAAAAGTGACATTGATAGCTGGCGAAGGCGAAAAGATAATTTTTGGCGGCGGAATGCTTTTGGATAGCGGCAGCGATTTAATAAAAGAAGGATTAGGCGAAGTGATAATGAGAGGCAGAAACGAAGTTCTCGGAAATGACGGGGTAAGCATCAGAGGCGGCGTTCTTGCGTTGGCGACTGCCGCATTTAAAGCGAGCGCAATGACAGTAACAAACCGCTCTGCATACAAAACATATAGAGGATCCGAAGCAATCAGCGCGGGGACAGCAGTGACTGATATAACGGGACAATTGAGAGTAGAAAGTTCTACAATTAGTATAGGATTATACTTTATAGGAAGCGCAACAGAAGCGGATTTAATAAAAGCGGGGAACATAACAATTACGAACGCTTTATTAAATGTGACAGCCTATGGAACATTACAAAATCTAAACGATGTAAAAATAATGCAATGGACGGGAACTATGAACGGCGGTTTTGGAACTGGAGGTTGGGCGCAATGGTATGACGATAGCGGTTTGCATGGGAGCGTAGGTTATCAATTAGATTATACTCGTAACCCCAATGAGTTATGGCTAGTGATAACCACCTACACTGTCAATCCCCTCAATCCCATAATTCCATCATTAATGAGTTACAATCAAAGGCAGGCGGATACGATGTTAAATGCTATAAATGTTTCAAACAATGTGAATTCAAAAATCAAAACTGGTGTATCCGCTATATCTGATGATATGCAAAGACGCAATACTTTGGGACAATTGTCGGGCGAGTTTTTGGCGAATGTTTTAAAGAATGCCGCATTGATGGATGACGGCGCCAATATATTTCCGAGGATACAAGAAGGAAACGGCAAGCATAGTCCATTTTGGCTGCAAGGAAATCTTGTTCATCAGACAAGACAAGAGTATTTATCGGATAGACAATATAATGCGCAACTGCTCGGCGCGCAAGTCGGAATAGATTTAGAGTATGGAATGAATAAATTATTGGGAATATATGCGAGTTTTCTGCAAAACCGTATGGAGCAAGACAAAGACAGAGGAACAGGCGAAGATATAACCGTTGGCATATACGGGGCGGCTTTTTTTGAAAATATCTTAAATTTGAAATGGACTATAAGCGGCGGCATACAAAATTATGAGACGGATAGAACGGTCGAAATCGGAGCGCTGACTTATACGCCGCATGGCGAGTTCCAAACCATAAGCGTAAGAGGAGCGATTGAAACTGAATTCAAATTCAAATTGATAGACAAAAAGAGTTTTCAAATAAATCCAGTTTTAGGTTTGCGCGCGGCTTACATAGCGAATGACAAAATAGAAGAAACAGTCGGGCAAGAAGCAAACTTAATAGTAAACGGCGGGGGTTATAGCAGGCTTATCGCAACGCTTGGGGTAATAGCAAAAGGAAAAGGCGGGTTTGAAGGCGGAAAAATTTCTCTATACGGCGGGTATATAATACAAGGCGCGCCCGATTATGCCTATGATATGCAATTTAAAGAAGCGCAAGAGTTCGGCAAAATGCAAATCAGAGCGGGCGACGAATCAAAAGTATTTGTTGGATTGAGCGCTGGTTATGAAAAAGATATAAGCGCAAACTTATCGTTATTTATAAACGCCGATATAAAAGCAGACCCTGTCAGCGATACAAATATAATAAATGGTTATAGCGGCATATTAGGAATAAAGATTAAATTGGGCGAAAAGTTAGAAAGTCTTGTCCAAATGCCCGATTCTGAACTAATAGAGAATGAACCCGCCCAACAAGAAAAAGATAAGGAAGTCCCGCTTTATGAGTCCAAATCAAAAGATGACGGTTCTTTGTTATTAGATGATTTAAACGATTTAAGCGAAGCGCTGCTGGCGGAATTGATTGCTGAGTTTGAGGAAAAGGAGAAACAAATACTACAAGAATCTCAAGAGCGGCGCTTGCATAAATTGGAATCTTTCAGATTATCAGCGGCGACATTTGAATTTGGCAGCGCGGTATTATCAGCCCAAGCCGAAGAAGAGATTAAAAAAATAGCCGAAAAGTTAAAAGTTTATGATTATTCTAAAATCACTGTGGAAGGGCACGCTGATTCTATAGGCGGCAAATTTTATAATCAAAGATTGTCCATACTGCGCGCCAAAGCGGTTTATGAACAATTAATAAAAAACGGCATCATAGAAAGCAAAATAAAATACATAGGTTTTGATTATACAATGCCCATAGCCGATAACAAGACCAAAATCGGCAGACAAAAAAACCGCCGAGTTGAGATTTTTGTGGAATAATTGAAAAAGCCCAGAATCAGTTTTACGGGCATGGATTCGCAATCTCCGCCGCATCCTCCTTTCTGCGCCGCTCTCTAATGGAAGCAATGTAAGCGTTGATATGCGTCCGACAAGACATTGAGCAAGCGGCGGCAATGCCATAGACCGTGTCAAATCATTTAAAAATGCCGTCGAAAACAAAATAACAGCAACGGTTTCTCGCAAGTTTCGCTAATTTCAGAAACGCAAGTAACGCAAAACGACAAGACTAACACTGCCGTTTTGCGTTCCTTGCGCGGTCGTTGTCTTTGTCGTTGTTTAAGGAAAGGGCGCTCACATCTCGCGCCCGCCGATAGACTTGCGTTTTTTATTCATAGCACGGCTGCTGCAGCTTGCGAGAAACCTTTGCTGTTTATTCTGTGTGTGTTTAATTGACAGCGATAGTGAAATTTAATAAACTCCGTATCGCTTTCCGAGAATAATGTATAAATAAATATAAATAGGGCAGAAGTCCTAAATCATTTGATTTAGGATTTTTTTTGGACAGATAAGATGTAATGAGCGCGAAAGTTTTGCCGCCATCAACACGCTTGAAAAGCGGATAAAACATAAGTTAAGCGTAGGCGAGAGATTGCAGGGTTGCCACGCAATAACAAAACTGGTCGTCGCTTGCAGGTTTGACTCATAATGACAAATCTAAAGCCTGCAAGGTTGTAATAGGAGATTAAATGTTAAAAGAAGGACGGGTCAGAATTCCATCGGGTTGCGCTATAAGCGGGATTATCAATAAAAAAGGCAAAAGATTTAGCGGAGCCGACATTATTAAATCCATCGCTCTTATGCATGACCGTTCAAATGGTTTGGGCGGGGGTTTTGCGGCTTATGGAATTTATCCTCAATATAAAGATTTTTTCGCTTTGCATATTTTCTATGATAATCTGTCTATAAAAATGAGAGTTGAAGAATATCTTGATAGATATTTTAAAATTGAAAGCGCTGGCGTCATACCCACCAAAGATGTTCCATCCATACAAAACAAACCTATGATTTGGCGCTATTTTGTAAAACCTTTCGTATTTGCAATTGGTGAAAACAATGATGAAAACGAATTTGTCGCTCAAAGCGTAATCAAAATAAATAAAGATTTTGACGGCGCTTATGTTTTTTCCAGCGGAAAAAATATGGGAACTTTTAAAGGTGTAGGCTATCCCGAAGATATCGGCGAATTTTTTAAACTTGACACCTATGAGGCTTATGCTTGGACTGCGCACGGCAGATTCCCCACAAATACTCCCGGCTGGTGGGGCGGGGCGCATCCTTTTACTATGCTTGATTGGTCTGTTGTGCATAATGGAGAAATTTCTTCCTACGATACCAATAGAAGATTTGTAGAGATGTTCGGCTACAAATGCTCTTTACAAACAGATACGGAAGTCATCACTTATCTTTTTGATTTATTAGTTAGAAAGCATAAAATTCCATTGGAAAAATCTATCAAAATTATAGCCTCTCCTTTTTGGAAAGATATAGACAGAGAAAGCAAAGAAATTAAAGAAGAATTAAAAACTTTAAGAGCGGTATATTCCAGCGCTTTAGTCAATGGACCATTTTCAATAATTTTGGGATTTCAAAAAGGATTAATTGCCTTAAACGATAGAATAAAACTTCGCTCTATGGTTGCCGCGGAAAAAGACGACATTACTTATATAGCCAGCGAAGAAAGCGCGATAAGATTGATATGTCCCAATCCCGGCAAAGTTTGGGCGCCAAGAGGCGGAGAACCTATAATTGCTTTATTAGATGAGGAAATAAAATGAGTTTAGACCTTTTAACGCCTTCTTTTGAAGTTATCAGAGATGAAAATAAGTGCATACAATGCAAAGTATGTTCTCGTCAATGCGCAAATCTCGTCCATAGATATGATGAAGAAGACAATATTATGAAAGCCGACGAAATACATTGCGTTAATTGCCACAGATGCGTCGCTATGTGTCCTACCAAAGCCTTAAAAATCAGAAAATATCCTTTAGAATTTAGAGAAAATGCCAATTGGACTGAAAGCGCTATAAAAGAAATTTACATACAATCCCAAACCGGCGGCGTTTTGCTTGCAAGCATGGGCAATCCTCAGCCTTTTCCTATATATTGGGACAAAATGCTTTTAAACGCCAGCCAAGTGACAAATCCTTCAATAGACCCTTTAAGAGAGCCTATGGAAACAAAAGTCATGATAGGCAGAAAACCGCAAAAACTTGAATACGGCAAAAATGGCAAATTGCTCACAAAAATTGCTCCGCAGGTGGAATTGGAAATACCGATAATGTTTTCCGCAATGAGCTACGGTTCAATTTCAAGAAATGCCCACGAGTCTTTAGCGAGAGCCGCGTCAGAACTCGGCATCTGTTATAACACAGGCGAGGGCGGCTTAAACAAAGATTTCTATAAATACGGAAACAATACTATCGTTCAGCTTGCATCAGGCAGATTTGGCGTGCATAAAGAATACCTAAATGCCGGCGCGGCTATAGAAATAAAAATCGGTCAAGGCGCAAAGCCCGGCATAGGCGGACATCTGCCCGGAGCAAAAGTTGATGAAGATGTTTCCGCTACAAGAATGATACCCGTAGGCTCAGACGCAATTTCTCCCGCTCCGCATCACGATATTTATTCTATTGAAGATTTAAGACAATTGATTTTCTCGTTAAAAGAAACCACGGCGTATAAGAAACCTGTTTTTGTAAAAATTGCGGCTGTTCATAATGCGGCGGCGATAGCGTCAGGCATAGCGAGAGCGGGCGCAGATGCAATAGTGATAGACGGGTTTAGAGGCGGCACAGGCGCGGCTCCTGCAAGAATTAGAGATAATGTCGGCATTCCAATTGAACTTGCTCTTGCTTCCATAGACCAAAGATTGAGAGAAGAAGGCATAAGAAATGAAGTTTCTCTTATAGCCGCAGGCTCTATAAGAAATAGCGCGGATGTAGTAAAAGCAATCGCGCTTGGCGCAGACGCGGTATATATTGCATCAGCGGCAGTAATCGCTTTGGGCTGCCACATGTGCCATTCTTGCTCAACGGGCAAATGCAATTGGGGCATAGCCACTCAAATACCGGAACTTGTAAAAAGATTAAATCCAGACATTATGTATAAAAGATTGGTCAATTTGATTACAGCGTGGAATCACGAAATACAAGAAATCCTCGGCGGCATGGGCATAAACGCCATAGACAGTTTGCGCGGCAACCGTCTTATGCTTAGAGGCATAGGATTAAATGAAAAAGAATTAGAAATTTTGGGCATAAAACACGCGGGAGAATAATCCCTTGTCATCATCGCAGGCTTAACTCATGTCTATGTCGTCATTATAGGTTTAATTTGCTTCTGCGTCGTTGTTGCAGTTTTGACTTGTGTCTATGTCGTTTGCCCCGAAATCTCCGCTGTTTTTAGTTGTTTGTTCTGCGCAATGACAACTATAAAATATTGGAAAACAGCCTAAAAAGTTATAAATCTGCCGCTTTTGGCGGCGATATTTGATTAAGGATGAGAATATATGCCTAGACCTACTAACAAAAAAGAATTGCTCGAACTAGCGGAAATCAATTTTAATAAATTGTTGGACTTTATAGACAGTCTCCCCGATGAAATTAAAAACGGGGTATATAAAAACAATGAATTAAATAATCGCGACAAAACTGTCAGCGACGCGGTATGCCATCTGCATGAATGGCATATAATGATGATAAGTTGGTATAAAATAGGAATGTCGGGCAAAAAACCGGCAATTCCGGCAGAAGATGTCACATGGCAGACATTGCCGGTATTAAATCGACGGATATATGAAAAATATAAAGGGACGCAATTAAAAAAAGCAATAATCATGTTCAAAAAAAGCCATAAAGATGTAATGGCTTTAATTAAAAAACATAGCGACGATGAATTATTTACAAAGAAAAGATATGAATGGACTAAAACAACCTCATTGGGGGCATATTTAATATCTGCAACTTCAAGCCATTATGACTGGGGTTTGAAAACAATAAAACCCTTAAAAAAATTAGTTAAATAAAAATGATATATGCCGTCGCTGCGTATAATAGGTCTATATATGTTTCGCCGCTAAAGCGGCTTGGGCTATGAAAAACATCAGTTGGGTTGCGCATTTCGCGGGGTTTTCTCAACCGCATTTTTGCGATTGTCGGAAACTTACGAGTTCCTTTATCGCAACTGCAAAATATTATATGCAAATAAAACATTAAACGGCGGATATTGCGGTTCAAATCTGCAAATCTAAAGCGCGCAACTGACGGGCGATAAATCCCGCAATGATAATAAAGTGTTAGGAGAAAATATGAAAAAAATTTACGCTTTTGAAAGCAAATGTTTAGGCTGCGGATTGTGCGAAGTGTATTGCCGCGCCGCTCATTCTAAATCAAAAGACATAATTAAAGCGCATAAAAGAGAAAATATCACATCCGCTATAGTCATTGAAGAAATTTTGCAGCCTAAGGCTGTGTCATATTTTGCTTTGCAATGCCGTCATTGTTCCGATCCCAAATGTATAAAGGCTTGCATTTCAGGAGCTATGTATAAGGATGAAGACGGCATAGTTAGAAATAAAAAAGAGAAATGCGTGGGCTGTTTGTCTTGCGTTTTGGTTTGCCCTTTCGGCGCCGTCCGAAAGAGCGCAGATGGCAAAACTGTCGCAAAATGCGACCTTTGCATAGATTACGGACTTCCCGCTTGCGTTGATAACTGTCCAAATGAAGCGATTAAACTTCTTGACGATAAAGAGGCGGAGGCTTTAAAATGAAATATCTAATAATAGGAAATTGCGCCGCAGGCACAAGCGCGGCAGAGGCTATAAGAAGCAAAGACAAAACGGGAGATATAACAATACTTTCAAATGAAAGTTATCCCGCTTACGGTCGTCCGCTGATTTCATATTTTTTAAGCGGAAAAGTTAAGCCCGAAAATATGTCTTATAGAGACCCAAGTTTTTATGAATCAAGAAAAATATCCGTTTTATTAAACGCTTGTGCTCAAAAGATAGATATAAAAGCAAAATCTGTGATTGCGGATTCCGGCAAAAAATTTGACTATGATAAACTGCTCATAGCCTCAGGCAGCGTTCCTTTTATTCCGCCTATAAAAAATCTTGCCAATCAAAAAAATGTGTTTTCATTTTTGTCTTATGGCGACGCTCAAAAAATCAAAGAAGTAATCAATAAAGATTCAAAAGTTATTATAGCGGGCGGCGGTCTTATCGGTCTTAAAGCGGCTGAAGGATTATTTGGAAAAGTGAGAAAAATCACAGTTGTGGATTTAGCCGATAGGGTCATGGCTTCAGTTTTAGACAAGCCCGCGGCGGACATTATTCAAAATCACATAGAAAGAAATGAAATAGAATTTATTTTAAACGCGAGCATCACAGCCGTTGAGGGAGAACAAAAAGTCGGCAGAGTAGTTTTGTCCGACTCTCAAGAATTGGAATGCGATATTTTAATTATAGCCGTAGGCGTGCGCCCCAATATCTCTCTTGCAAAAGAGGCGGGGATAAAAACCAATAAGGCTATAATTGTTGACAAGTATATGCAGACTTCGCAAAAGGATATATACGCCGCCGGCGATTGCGTAGAATCTGTGGATTTAATTTCTAACGAGCATAAAATCCTCGCATTATGGTCAAATGCGGTAAATCAGGGCGAAACAGCGGGCTTAAATATGGCGGGCGTCAAACACGAGGCTCCCACTTCTTTTGCTATGAATGCAATTTCGTTTTTCGGCATGCAATTGATTTCGGCGGGTCTTATTTGCAATACGGATTATAGTTATGCTTTTGCAGATTCCGTAGCAAACGAAAGTAAAGTCCGCAGACTAAATATAGCAGACGATAGATTGCTCGGGTTCGTCTTAATAAATGATTTTCAAAGAGCGGGAATTTACACAGACTTAATCAACAACAATACAAAACTATCTAAACTTGAATACGACATAAAGTCCAAAGACATAGGGTTCAATATCTATCCCCGCGACATAAGAAAAGACAAAATTTTAGGTAAGAAGGATTAGTTTATTGATACTGAAGTGTTTTTTGTCATTCTATGCAAACAAGTCTGCCATTGTGAGCAAGTAATTTTGTCATTCTGCGCGGTAAGCCTATCATTTGACGCGAGTAGGTCTGGATGGGTCGTTTGTTAAAACTTAATATTGCTACACCTAAACCCCGAAGGGGTTTAATGTCGTTAATAACCCCGTATTGCCACAGGCTATGCGGGGATGCTAAAATCAATCGCTATACCTAAACCCCGAAGGGGTTTAATGTCGTTAATAACCCCGTATTGCCACAAGGCTATGCGGGGCGCTAAAATCAATCGCTACACCTAAACCCTGAAAGGGTTTAATGCAGTTAATACCCCGTATTGTTTGCAAAGCAAGCGGGGACACAGGAAAACAAAATGAAAACAATAAATGCCTCAGGCATACATTACAAACAATTAAATGAGCAAATTGACGAGATTATAAAAACAGAGCCTCGCATATCTTTGGATAATGTTTTCGGTCAAAGATATATCGGCAGAGGTCTTGCGTCAAAAGTCAAAATCAAAATCAACGGCATTCCGGGAAATGATTTAGCCGCCTATATGGACGGCGCGGAAATTGAGATTTTCGGCAATGCTCAAGACGCCGTAGGAAACACGATGAATGACGGACAAATAATAATACACGGCAGTTGCGGCGATACGACAGGATACGCTATGCGCGGCGGCTCAATCTATATAGAAGGAAGCGCAGGCTATAGAGTTGGAATACACATGAAAGAATATCAAGAGATGAAACCCACAATAGTGATAGGCTCAAAAGCGGGCGATTTTCTTGGCGAATATATGGCGGGCGGCAATATAATTTTGCTTGGCTTAAACCTAAAAAAAGATGAACAATTGCTCGGCAAGTACTGCGGCACCGGCATGCACGGCGGCGCAATATATATCAATGGAAACCCCGAAGATTTCAGATTAGGCAAAGAAGCATCCAAAACCCCGCTTACAGAACAAGACATAATACTATTAAACAAGCATATAGAAGCCTATTGCAAACATTTCAAAAAAGACGCAAGCCTCATAAAGCCTGAAAAATTTTCCAAATATTGCGCCCTAAATAAAAACCCATACAAAAACATGTATTGCAAAATATAGATAACAAAAAACGCATTATATTTTTAATCAAATTTGTTATAATCCATTCATTCCAAAGCAGAAAGGATTAAAAAATGCAAGGTCTCCCAATAGGCATACAATCATTTAACAATTTACGCACAGAAAACGGCGGTTATTTATATGTTGATAAAACCCAACATATTTATAATATGATAAATGGCGGAAGAATCTTTTTCCTTTCCCGTCCGCGTCGTTTTGGCAAATCGCTTTTAGTAAGCGCGATGAATGAGCTATTTAACGGCAACAAAGACATTTTTGAAGGTCTTTATATTTACGACAAATGGGATTGGACTAAAAAAAATCCTGTCATTAGATTGGATTTTAGTATTCGTTCTAATAAAACGACGCAGGATTTAACAATTTCATTATCTGAGTTTTTAGATTCTGAAGCCTCAAACAGCGGCATTAAATTAGAAAAATCAAACCTCTCTGATAAATTCGCAGAACTTATAATAGGACTTCATTTGTCCGCAGGCGAAAAGGTAGTAGTTTTGATAGATGAATACGACAAACCTATCCTTGATGTTATAGAAAATCCCGAAACATTAAAGGGTAATAGAGATTTGCTTCACGATTTTTATCAAGTTTTAAAAGGAACGGACGACCATCTAAGATTTGTTTTTATGACAGGCGTATCAAAATTTGCTGGCTTATCAATATTTTCCGCATTAAACAATATAAATGACATAACAATAACTGAAAAGTATTCGACAATATGCGGATACACGCAAGAAGAATTAGAAAGCGTTTTTGCCGAGCATATAGAACGCACGGCAAACAAACTTAAAATGAGCAAGCCTGAATTGCTTGGTCTTATCGGCGAAATGTATGATGGGTATAGTTGGGATGGGACAATAAGGGTATACAATCCATTTTCAACTCTATTATTTTTTGAAAACGGTGAATTTCAAAATTATTGGTTTCGCACAGGGACTCCGACATTTTTAATCAATATGATTAAAGAAAGGGAACAAGTGTTGGATGTATTAGAGCCGCAAAAAGTTGACAGCCTTTTTTTTGAAAGCGCAGATATAGAAGAAATTGACGAGGTTTCTTTATTATTTCAAACTGGATATTTGACTATAAAAGAAAAAATCATAGACAAGGACAATATTTCTTACACTCTCGCGATGCCCAATACTGAGGTAAGGAAAGCCTTTTTAAATCATTTGTTAAGTTCATACAGCAAATATCCTGCGGCTAAAATACAAGGATTAAGAGAAAAAGTCAAAAAGCAAATAAAAGACAGGGATGAAGCGGGTTTTGAGCAAAGTTTCAGAATTTTATTAGCGCGAGTTCCTTTTGTATTACAGCAAGACAATGAAGCGTATTATCACTCAATGTTTTTAATATGGCTTTATATGTTAGATTTTGATATACAAGGCGAAGTGTTGACGAATTTAGGGCGGATAGACGCGGTATTGAGATTTCCGGATTATAATATAGTAGCCGAATGCAAATACAGTTCGCAAAAGACAATAGAAACGCTTCTTGAGGAAGCGTTAAAACAGATAAGCGATAAAAAGTATTATGAAGTATATATGGACAAACCTATTGTTCTACTTGGCATAGCCTTCACCGGCAAAGACATAAAATGCAAGTTTGAGGAGTTAAAAATCAAATGAAAAACAAAATGAAACAAATCGCCAAAACAATTTCATCTTTCGTAGGGGCAGACCCGTGTGTCTGCCCGCCTCTTGTGAGAATGAATTTGCCTATTTTTCAGATAAATAGACTATCCGTGAGTGGGGGGGGGGGGGCGGGGCCCGCCGCGGGGGGGGGGGGGGGGGTGGGGGGGGTGGGGGGGTGG
>JAITTG010000062.1 GCA_031287095.1 Candidatus Parendomicrobium reticulitermitis
CCGACATTGAAGGCGCTGAAATCAAGTTATTAAAAGGCGCAAAAGAAACATTAAAACAAAATGATTTAAAATTGGCTCTTTGCGCTTATCACAATCAAAATGACGAACAAGAATTAAGAAATTTTTTAAGTATTAGAAATTTCACATTGAACGGCTCAAAAGGTTATATGTTAATGTATAAAGAACAAAATTTTGCGCCGCCGTATTTAAGACGCGGCTTGATTTTTGCAAAGAAAGGATAGGAATAATAAATTGAATCAATGGTTTCGTAGATTTTTAACGAGAATATATAGAAATGTTTTGCCCAAAAAATTTGCTGTTGAATTATTGAGATATCTAAACCCAAGACGGTATAAATTAAGAAAATCTGTTATTGAGTTTTTAAAAAACGATATAAATAACATTCAAAGCGATGAGAAAATACAGATATTAAGATATTTTGAAAACAATCCGCTTCAAATGCTGCCTTATCAATTCAAAGAAAAATATAAACCTCGTAATATAAAAGTTTTTTCCGAGAGCGGCGGGTACAAATATATTTTTCGCAATGGAAAGAAATTATATTTTCCAAAAGATTGGAAAAAGTCCGCCATACAAAGTTATTATAACGGTATTTTGATAGAGCAGGATAAAAACTCTCCGCATTGTTATTTTGACGATGATTTTATGGGGGGGGGGGGTAGTCTCGCCGACATAGGAGCCGCCGAGGGCGTATGGGCGCTTGATAATATTGACCGCGCAAAAAAAGCGTATTTATTTGAATGCGATGAGATATGGATAGAAGCGTTAAAAAAGACTTTTGAACCTTGGAAAGACAAAGTTGTTATTATCAACAAATATATTTCAGATATTACGGAAAGCAATAAAATAACAATTGACGATTTTTTCAAAGACAAAGAAATCAATTTTATAAAAGCCGACATTGAAGGCGCTGAAATCAAGTTATTAAAAGGCGCAAAAGAAACATTAAAACAAAATGATTTAAAATTGGCTCTTTGCGCTTATCACAATCAAAATGACGAACAAAAATTGATAGATATTTTGGAAAGCGGCGGTTATGTCGTTAAAAATTCAAAAGGTTATATCTTTTTTCCTTTTGGCGAAGACTGCGTTTTGCCGCATTTAAGACGCGGCTTGATTTTTGCAAAGAAAAAATAGGAGTAATTGATGAGTAAAATTTTTGTCTCGGCTGGAGATTTATCAGGCGAGATTCATTTAACTAATTTAGTTAAAGAAATTAAAAAAATAGAGCCTTCAGTCCATATAATCGGCGAAGGCGGGCAATATCTAAAAGAAGTTTGCGGCGAATTTGTCTGCGATATAGTAAATATCAATGCTTTCGGTTTCCTGCCTATCAAACAAATTTTTTTTCTCAAAAAAGTCTTAAAGCAAATCAAAAAAATTTTTTTGGAGCAAAAGATTGATAAAGTGATTTTAACCGATTATTACGGATTTCATATCATAGTAGCCCGCCTTGCTAAATCTTTAAATATCCCCGTCTATTATTTTATAAGTCCGCAAGTTTGGGCTTCAAGGATTGGCAGAATTGAAAAATTAAAACAAGTCGTCAAAAAAATGCTTGTGATTTTTCCTTTTGAAGAAAAACTTTATAGAGATAGGGGAGTGGATGCCGTTTTTGTAGGACATCCTTTGATAGACAAAGTTGCTCAAAAAGAAAATTTTAATATAACTCAACCGCCTATAATCGGATTATTTCCGGGAAGCCGCAAAGATACAATAAAAAGACATTTACCAATTATTTTAGAGACTGCAAAAATTCTAAAAGAAAAACTCAATGCAAATTTTGTTATGTTTAGCGCGTCTCAATCTCAATTTTTGAATGCAAATTTTCCAGAATATATAAGGTTGGCAAATGCGGACGATTGGGATACAAGAAAAAGCATAGATATTGCTATATGTCCTTCGGGGACGGTGAGTCTTGAAAATGCTTTGCTTGGCATTCCTATGGCGGTAATGTATAAACTGTCTAATTTCAATTATTTTTTTATCAAGGCTATTATAAAAGTCAAATACATAACTATTGTAAATATACTTGCCGGCAAAAGCATTGTCCCTGAATTTATCCAATTTGACGCTTTCCCTCAAAAAATCGCAAACAATATCATCAAACAACTTGCCCCTCAAAACTATCAAAACAAAACCCAAGAGATACTGTCCATAAGAAAAATATTCGGCTCATCGGGCGCCGTCAAACGAGCCGCTGATATTATCTTAAGCGGCAAATGCAATTAAACCATTCCGCCGCCCGCAGACAAGACCCGCAATCTTGCCAACGCCGTCATTGCGCGCAAAGCCCGCAGAATCCATAAAATGCTGTTTTTCAAGCCGTTGTTACGAATCGTTTGTCATTGCCGGTTTAACCCGCAATCTCCCCGTGAAGCGTTTTTTAGGCAATGACGGCAAAAGTAAGATCTTTTCGTTTTTAAATTAATGGGAACATTAAGGAAAAAAACATAGATGCAATCTTTGCCGTTATCGTTATGGATAAGAATAGACTTGCCGCTTTACACAAAGTCAAATCATTTAAAAATGACTCCGAAAACAAGACAACAACGGTTTTCTATGCCATCTTTCAAATCTAAATCAAAAAACTGATTGATTTTTCTTTGTGTTTTTTAAAAATTATGTTATAATCCGCCCATTATCCCGTTAAACCAAAAAACTGATTGATTTTTGTATAAAAAAGCGCATATTTACCGCTTTACCTTCATTATTGTTATTATTGCGGCATAAATGGCGTATTAAAAAAGAGAGGAAAGTAAATTATGAAGAAAGTATTGGCTGTTTTGAACGGAATTATTATCTCGGTGATTTTTGTAAGCGTAGTTTTCGCGCAATCGCCGTCAAGCCCGCCGTTTTTAAATGTTTCTCCTATTTCGCATAATCAAAGCCAAGTTCAAGATTTTTTTAACAATTATAACGGAAATGACTCAGGGTTATTGGATTACAAACAATCGTTGAAAAATTTGTCCGATGCGGGCGAAAGGGACAAAGCCAAAGAAATCCTTGAGGATTTAAGCGGAGGTTTTTTAATCAATGTTTTGACCGCTCAATCCAATTTAAAGACGCATTTAAAACTATTTGACAGAATCAAAAAAAATAAAAGCGATTTGTATATAATAGATCAAGTCGTGTGGTTTCAATTTGATTATGATTCTTTTGAAAACAAAGACGATGAGTCTGGAAACTTTAAGTCTGGAAAAAGCGAATGGCAGGCGGGCGTGGATTTATTGAAAGGCGATGGTTTTACAGCGGGTTTATATATTGGAAACGGCTCAAACAATATAGAGCAAGGCTTAAACAAAGCCGATATTAGTTTTTTTGAATTTGGACTTTATGGCGCGAGTTTAAACAGATATATCAATATCTTGGGA
Organism: Candidatus Parendomicrobium reticulitermitis; assembly: GCA_031287095.1. Taxonomy (GTDB): domain Bacteria; phylum Elusimicrobiota; class Endomicrobiia; order Endomicrobiales; family Endomicrobiaceae; genus Parendomicrobium; species Parendomicrobium reticulitermitis. The sequence continues at coordinate 3,396 of JAITTG010000062.1, forward strand.
AATTTAGGTTTGGAGATACAAAAATTTCACACAACAAGGCAAATTCGTTTTGCCAATCTAAGTCCTGAGAGCGATTTCAACGCTAATGCTTTCAAATGGGGGCTTGAGTTTGAAGCAAATATGCTCAATGAAGGATATACCCGTTTAAGTCCTTTTATATCTCTCGACGGCATTCATCAATCCTATGACGCTATAAAAGAAAAAAATGGAGAATCTGCCAATCTCATTTTTGACAGAGGAGTTTATTCAAAAAGCATAATGACCTATGGATTAAGAGGGCAGACAAGGGGATATGAATTTAATTTCAGCGCTTCTCTTTACGGCGGATATATAATGTCGGGCTCAGATTTTTCAAACGGCGTTTCTTTTGAGCAAGGCGGACAATATAGCAAAATGAATATAATCAAGGGTCCAGCCGACGATATATTTATGGGATTAAGCGTAGGCGCAGGGCGGATAATATCAGATATTGCCGAGATTTATGTAAATGTTGATTTTTCACAAGCCGATAGTTTTTCAGGATTTTTAATACAAGGCGGAATAAAACTTGGTTTCGGCAGTGAAAGACCTAAAAGAACTGCCCAAAAAGCAAGAAAGTCCGTTCAACCTACCCGCGCTAACCGCGATGTGGAAACTTTCAGACAAGTCAGAGAGACAGAGGAAAGAGAACGCGTTATTGTCTATGACGATAATACCGAAATAGAATTAAAGAGAGAAATCAGAACGGAAACGCCAAGCAAGAGCAAAGCGAGAAGCGGAATTTATACAACCGATATGGACGATGTGCAAAATAATGAATGGATGTCGGAGAGAATGCTTGAGACGCTCACAGAGTCCTCGTCAAAAAGAGGCTCGGCTCAAACCTTGACTCCAAAAAAGACAAAATCAACGCCGTCTACCAAATCGAAATCATCAGCCGTCAAATCGAAAAAAAGTTCTAAAACTAAATCGTCAACGGCTTCCGCCGTCAAACAAGGGGCGCAAGACGATAATAAATTAGTCGCAGAGATTACAATCAAAAAGAAAGCGGCTAAAACGAGTTCGTCCAAAAAATCTAAAAAATAAGATGGTTTAATTTGAAAAATAAAGTATGGCGCTCACTATTTTTATCTATCGCGTTTATCTGCATTCAAAACGGGCTTTTGAACGCGGCTATGCCTCCGCGCTACTCTTTGACAACTTATGCTTTAAATGGAAATCCCCTATTTAACTTTGACATAGCGATTGGCAGCGGAGAAAATTATGCCGATAATGCAAATCCCTCAGGAGATGAATTTTTTTGGACTCTCACCCCTCAACACATAGACTCAATTAAGAACGCCTCAGATTATTGGGCTTCGCTGCTGGGCAGTATTCCTCAAAATTCTCAAGCCGTAAAAATTTCAATGGGCATATACAATTATCTAAATGACGACGCTATAAGCGATTATGCCGCAAGCGGCGCCGGCATGACTGTTCTTGCAAGCGCTCTTTTGCATAATAATACCTCAGACCATTATATCGGCGCAAATCCAAATTATACGCAAAACGCTTACGCTCAAATAAGAATAGGCGCATTGTCATTTCCTTTTTTGGATTATATGGGTCAGAGTTTTGAAGACATTGAATATATTTGGGCTGATACAAGCGCATGGTCGTTTAAGCCTATGGAATTACTGCCCAATAATTCATTGATGGACGGTATGGTTCCTGTAATAATTCACGAGATTGGTCATGCTATGGGCATTATGAGTTTTGAGTATTTCAAAAGCGACGGCAAACTATATTTTCTTGAATATGACGGAACAAATCTCAATAGATTTGACCAAAATCTCTACGACTCTTTTGGAGTCGCCGCAAGCGCAAATCAAATAGTCCGCCTTGCAGATTCAAGCGAGGGCGGTTCGACAGATTTCAAAATAATAAGAAAAGGCGATCCATCGTTAAATGACGGAGAAATCGGCGGCTTCGCTTTTTTCCAAGGAAGCAATGTTATGTCAGTATTAGGCGGCGCTATTCATAAAACAAATAATCCCAACAATATAGGCGGTCTTCCTATCAACGGTTTTGAAGGCGAAGATTCCGATTTAAGCCATTTAGAACTTAGAAATTCTATGATGAGCCATCAAAATTACAGAAATTGGAATACTCTTATGGAAGCCGAACTCGCCTTACTCCAAGACATAGGCATAGACTTAGATCGCAAAAATATCTATGGTCGTTCAGTTTATCAAGACAATATCTCTTATCTAAGCATTGCCGACAATTTTTACAAAAGAAATCCCGCAGGCTCAGCCTATTTAAACGGACAATACAATAACACTCCTTATACAATCGGTATTCATATTTATGGAACTACAAACACAATAGAAATGCGCGGGGAAATTCTTTCCAATGGACAAGCAAGCGCGGGCATAAGAATAGACGGCTGGAATAATAAATTGACGATAGCGGATGTCGGCAATATCCATTCCGATGGACAAAACAGCGCCGCTCTTATGGTTTCTTACGGCAAAGATCACAAAATAATACATAAAGGAATTCTTTCAGCAATAGGAAGCGGCGGCATAGGAGCGAGATTTGATTTCGGCGACAATATATTAGGCGATATGTATGAATATCGCGGCTCTTATATGAGGCGGCATGCAAATTTTGACCCCAATGCAAGCGTCAATCCGTATTGGAATCCTTTTTATTGGAATATGGACGATTTACTTCCGGAATTGCAAGGCGCTCTTGTAGAAAAATTTGATATAAGCGGTTCTGTGAGAGGTTCAAAAGCCGCTATATATATCTCCCCAAATGCTTTCGTCAAAGAAATCAATATAATGAACGGAGCGCAAATAACGGGCGACATTATTTCAGATTGGTCTCCTTCATTTGACTTCAATCAAATCACAGACATTTTCCACTTCGTCCAATATTATTGGTTTGCAGGATGGTATTTAAACGGACAACCTGTTATGACTATGGGCGATTTGAATGATTTAAAAACCAAATTGACATTTGGGCATAGAAAAGATGCAAACGGAGAAAAAACTTCTCAAATTGACGATGATTTCAATCTCAATTACAGCGGAAACATAAAAGCGGGCGGCGGTTATTCCATGAGTATTGTTCTTGCAGGCGGTCATTTAACTTTTTCGGGATCAATATCGGGAGTATCGGATATAAACAAAACCAGCATAGGCTTATTTACTATGAGCGGCGACGGCTCTTCCTTTAACGGCGTTTTTAACCAAAGCGCGGGAACTACTACATTTTTGCTCGGTTCAAAAATGTTTAAAGGGGAAAATAATATATTCGGCGGCGTTCTAAATGTTAATGCCGCAGACCCTAATTACAAAGCAAATATAGGCGGCGCAAAACTCAATCATTACAATACGGAAAGTTCTCAGTTTAAAACAATCAATCGCTCGATACAATTTAGCGCAATCGGCGGACAAGCGTTATTTACAAGTCTTTCTCCTTCGCAATATAAAGCCCGATATACTTTGAGCGCTAAAATAGATAATGGAAATCCCAATGCCGTCTTTTTTAAAGACGCCGTCGTCAAATTCTCAATTTCTGATTTTAGAAGCGGCGGCGCGACGACTTATCATTTTGAAAATTCTGTTATGGATTTGAGAACCGCCTCCACAAGAACTATCTCTTTTCCTTCCATTGAAGTGTCGGCAAGTTCATTGAGCGTTAGTTTATTTTACAATTCGCATAGAGTTTCGGCTGATTCTTTGGAGACAAATGGAAACGGAAAGTTCTATTTTGGAGATATTTCGATATTGCCGTCTGCCGCAATGGCGGGCGAGTATCAAACAAAAATTTTCACAGGCGGAGCGGTTCAATTTTACGCTTATCAAGATAGAACTTTAGAAATCGGCAAATATATTTATCAAATAGAATCTTCTTCTTGGACCGGCTCGTCTTTTGACGGCGGTTATTTTTGGTTAAAGACGAGAATATCAATAGTAGATTTTCTATTGAAGCTCAATGCTCAAAGCGGGACAAGAGTTTTTGATATGTCGAGCGCAGATATAAAAGAATACGGACGCCCCTATTTTATAAGCGAGCCGCTTGGCGCGTCCGCGATGGGCGATTTTAAAGTGATTGGCGACAAAAATTATTCTCCCAATTCTCTTGAAAATACAATATCAGGCTTAATTGTCAACGGCGGCGGCGTCAAAGGCTCTTTTTTTGATTTATCTCCAAACAGCGCTTTGACTCTTGAAAATGTCGCAATATCCGACGCTTATTCCACAAACGGTTCTGTAATTTTATCTCAAAACTCAAATGTTTTAACGGTATTTAAAGACATAATTTTACAAAGCAATACGGCGCAAAAAGGCGGCGCAGTTTATATATCAAACGGCGCTATTATAAAAACTCAAAGCGGCTCTTATGGAGATTCTTTTATAGGAAATACCGCATCAGACGAAGGCGGAGTTTTTTACATTGACCGCTCGACTATTGAATTTGAGAGTTCTCTTAAATTCATAGACAATAGCGCTGGAAATTTCGGCGGCGCCGTATATATGAGCGGAGATTTATCAAATCCGTCCTATGTTTTTATAAAAACAAAACAAGGAAACTCGGTTTTATTTAACGGCAACAAAGACGGCTCAAAATCAAACGATATATATATGGAAAAATTTTCAAATCTCATTTTAGACGCGGATGGAGCCGATATTATAATGAATGGCGGAATATCCGCTCCCGACGACAATAATTTTATTTATAAAACGGGAGATTCTCTTTTTGCTTTGGGCGGCGTCGTTGATTTCCAAGGCGAATTCAAAATTGTTAGAGGCGGCGTCTCATTTTTGGAAAACTCAAAAATAAATATAAAAGATTTGATTATAGGTTCACAGTCCGCAGGCTCTGGCAGAATTTCTTTTTTAGCGTCTCAGCCTCAGTCTGCGGCTGTTGAGGTTTTTACTTCCTCAGTCAATACAGACAGCCTCTTAATCAATGCAAACGGCATATTTTCTATGTCTGACAAAAAAATCCGCAAACAACTTTCAGTAATCGGCATTTTTGAAATTTTTGGAACATTAGATATAGCCATAGATGCAAGTTCAGGCAGTTTGGGCATTTCAGATATTATCACCGCAGGACAAATAAAAATAGAAACGGGAAGCGTCCTTAAAGTTCAATCTTACGGCATAGGACGCATAGAGGCTTTGCTCTTTGACTCTTACAATGTGAGCAATGCTAATTTATGGCAGAGCGGCGAAATATATTCAACAGCGTCTAAAGGTTTATGGACAATTACAAATAGCGGAAATCTCTATACTATTCATTCCAATATACAATCCAATTTATCGGCGATTGCGGGTTTGAGTCCTATTCAGCAGGGATTTGCAAACTTTCTTGATTTGATTCCTAACGACGCTCCTTTAATACAAGAGATAATAGACCCTTTCACTCGTATGGACGATATCAAAGACATAAAGCGCGGCATAAATCAGTTGAGCGGTTTAATTTATTACAAAACTGCGCTCATAGGCGCTATGGATAATATGACGGATATAATTTATTCCAATATATCCGTAGAAAGCAGTTCAAGCGTTAAAAAAACCAAAAAGAAAGACAAAAGATATCAATTTATTTTCATATCCGACGACGCCTTTTTTGACGATATTATATTGGACGACTCAAAGAAGAATAAGCAGCCGCAAAAAGAAATTAAAAATAAAAACATTATCAAAAATTCGACTTGGTTCAATTTTAATTATTCAAATTCCGCATACAAAAACGATTTTGACGAAAAAGATTTTAATTTAGGCGGGTTTGGCTTTTGGGCAGGCTCTCCTTTATTTCTTGGCGGCGAATCGCTATTAGGCGTATATGCCGGCATAGATTTAAAAAATGCAAAAGAGGATTTAGAGAAAGCCGATATAAAAGATTTCAGATTAGGCTTATACGGCGCATACTCGCTTTCCGATGCTCTCATAAAAACCAATTTAGGTTTTGGAATACAAGATTTCAGCGTCAAAAGGGTTATAGATTACGCCGTAGATTATGGGCAAGACGAAATAAATCCAAAATCCAATTGGACGGCTTATTCAATCAATCTATCCGCTCAACTTCAATTTGCGAGTTTATCCAATTCTATAGAATTGTCTCCTTATGCGGGTTTTTCATCGGGCATTAGCATAAATCCAGAAATTTCGGAAGAAAACGCCCAAGGCAGAGAATTGATTATAAAGCGAGCCCTTTATACAAGACTTGCTCCAAATGCCGGACTATCTCTCAATATCCCCATGGAGAGTTTCAGGTTAAATATCAAAGCGGGCATATCTTATGTTATATTAGGCGATGAGATAAAAAGAGAAGCGGCATTTAAAGAATTCTCTCAATACGGCTCAATAGACAACATAACAATAAAGACAGACTCTCTTTTGTGTCAATTCGCAACCGCTCTATACTATGACATTGATGATTTTTCCATAGGCTTAAACTTCGGCGCCGACATATCAGAAAATGTATTATCTTATATCCTAAACTTCGGCGCCAATATAAAATTCAAATAATAGTTATATTGTCATTCTTGGCGGCGGTTATCATTGCCCGTGTGAAAAGCAAAACCGAAAATTTATTGGAATTAAAAATCAATATGAACAACGAAATCAAAATGAACAACAAACAATCCCAAATCAACAAAACAATTTCAAAATATGTACCTGTATGCGTTTCCGTTTTGAAATCCGTCTCCGTAGGGGCAGACCCATGTGTCTGCCCTCATCAGATAAATTTCCCGTCGCTTCATATACCCCCAACTCCGTCATTGCCGAGCGTCCCTATCGGGAATCCACTTTCAACGCAAAGCGCGTCGTTGTTTCCTTGCCCTTGAGAGCCGCCGCGCGACAAATCAGGAGCGCGTGTTTGGCGGCGGGCGCGAGATGTGAGAGCCCAAAACTAAGGAGAGGGGTTAATCGCAGAGCGCACCGCAAAGGCAAAGCGGTAGTTAATCCTATGTTTTCCTTGTTTTTGCCGTTTATTTTTATTAACAGAATTCAATACAGGATGGTTGCTTAAATGAATGTTAGAAAAAATTATTTGAAAACTTCTAATACAAATCAAAACAATAACGCTCTTATTGATATTGTTGTTAAAGTAAAAGATTTAATGACAAAATCGCGCTCTATAGCGGCGCGTGATATAAATGAAAAAATTATACGGACATATTGGGAAATAGGGAAAATAATCGTAGAAAAAGAGCAAGATGGTAAAATAAAGTCTCAATATGGGCAGAAATTATTGATTGAACTTTCAAAAGAATTGTCCAATCATATAGGCAGAGGATTTTCTCGTTCTAATTTGGCAAATATGAGATTGTTTTATTTGACATATCCAATCGTCCAGTCAGCGGCTGGACAATTGACTTGGACGCATTATTGCGAATTGCTTCCTATCAAGGACAAGGATGCTCGTTCTTTCTATGAGCAAGAATCAATAAATTCAAATTGGTCTGTTAGAGAGTTGAAACGGCAGATAGAGACGTCTCTTTTTGAGAGATTATTATTGTCTGATGGAAAAGCAAATAAAGATAAAGTTCTTGCTTTATCTCGTAAAGGGATAGAATTAAACAAGCCTGAAGAGATGCTCAGAGCGCCTTTTGTGCTTGAATTTCTCGGCAATAGAGAAAATAAGCCTATATTAGAAAAAGAACTTGAATATAGACTAATCCGCCATATTGAGGATTTTCTTTTGGAGTTAGGACGGGGATTTATGTTTGTTGGCAGTCAAAAAAGGATAAACATAGGGAAAAACAACTATTATATTGATATGGTTTTTTACAATAAAATTTTAAAGTCTTATGTTTTAATTGATTTAAAGCGTGGAGAAATGAAAGCTGAATATGCTGGGCAAATGAATCAATATCTAAATTATTATCAGACTGAAGTTAATGATAAATCGGATAATGCTCCTATAGGCATTATATTATGCAAGGGAGTGGATAATATAGAGGCAGAGTATGCCCTTGGCGGTATAAGTAATCAGGTTTTTGCGTCAAGTTATATTTATTATATTCCAGATAAGCAAACATTGGTAGATGAATTAAACAATGCTTTAAAACAAGAAAAGGATATTACAAATGGGTAGTTGTATAAAGCAAATCCTCAAAACAATTTCAAAATTCGTATCCGCATTCGTCTCCGTAGGGGCAGACCCAAGTGTCTGCCCTCATCAGATAAATATACCGTCACCCCATATACCCTCAATTCCGTCATTCCCGAATGTTTCTATCGGGAATCCATTTTTCATCGCAAAGCGGCAGTTAATCCTCTTTATTAATGGTGGATGCAATAGACGCATTGGTAAAAAATCTGGGAGCTATAGATGCTGAAAGATTTATAAGCATAGTCAAGAGCGATAATTTTGATTATACGCAATGGCAGCGAGAATTTTGAAAAGATAAAACCATAGACGATGTACATTTAGAAGCGGTAAAATATGAGATGGAAAAGAGAAAACCTGAACAGTCAAATCTTGAATCGTAAAAACAATTTATAAAAAAAATCAAATGAGAGCGCAGCGCTGTGAATAAAAGTCTTAATATCAGTGTAAAGGGCATTGACATATCTTTGTTTGCTTACAAGCAAAAAGATTATATTTCTCTTACGGATATGGCTAAATACAAAAATAAAAGCGAGACGGCTCTTGTCATTTCACATTGGTTGAGCGCTCGTTATACCGTTGAATTTCTTTCTTGTTGGGAGATATTTAATAATCCAAATTTTAACACTACTGAATTCAGTAGTATTAAAAATGAAAGCGGCAGCAATGGATTTGTTCTTACATCAAAGCGGTGGATTGAGAGGACGGGAGCAATAGGCATAATTTCAAAAATTCAAGGGAAATATCAGAGATGTAGCGGCTATTGAGCAACTTATTGTTTTATCTAACTTAGAAAGTATAAACGCTTTGCTTATAAGACAGAAACTATCGCAACAAGAAAGGCTTATACAACTCAATCAAACGGCTATAATGCAGTTGAAGTCATTGTTGGAAAATAAACATATACTCAGGCTTAACAATGGTAAATAAAATTAAAAACAAAACAAATCCTCAAAACAATTTTAAACCCATATCCGTAGGGTCAGATCCAAGCGTCTGCCCATCTCAAATAAATATGCTGGTAACCCATAAATCATCTGCTTTGCGGAGTGGATTTATAATTGCGGGCTTGACTCGTATTTGTGCCGTTATTGCTGGTTTTGTGTTCGTCATTGCGGGCAAGCCCCGCAATCTCCGTCGTTTCCTTTTTCTATCATCGCAGCCCATCCCCCCAATTCCGTCATTGCCGAATGTTTCTATTGGCAATCCATTTTTCAATAAAATCAAACTAAAATTATTTAGCGGCATTGCTATTTTGGCAGTTTTATTTTTTGTTTGCCTAAAATCTTACGGAGAAACATATTCAGGTAATGATTGGACTGCTTTCTTTGCTGCTTATCAGGCGGCTGCGCCCGATACTTTTCTTAATGCGACTATAATGAACAATATGACAGTTGGCGCTAATATAGGGGCGGCTGGTCGTGCTACATTTTCTTTGACAGGAAATAGTTCTATTGCGATTGATGGAAATCGGTTCGCAGGTTTTAGTTTTGGATCTGGAAAGACAGGGACATTTACAAATATAACGCTTAGAAATTTTCTCAACTCTTCTGATGGCGGCGTGATAAATATTTCTGGCGGCGCGAGAGTTACTTTAACAGGTCGTATATCGTTTTCAGGCAATAGCGCAAACAGGGGCGGAGGGATTTATGTTACAGGCGGAGCAACGGTTGAATTCACAAATGCGACGGTAGATTTCACGAATAATGTAGCGACTTTTAACGGCGACGGAGGAGGAGCCGGCATTCAGACATCGGGAGCAAGCCACATAATAGTAAATAATTCTTCGATATCATTTATAAATGGAAAATCTTTAACGGGGACGGCAGGAGCTATATATACGCAACACGGGAATGCGGACATGCAATTTACCAACAGCAAACTATATATGATAGGCAATGAAGATGGAAATGCGAACGGCGGCGGGGCGAGTATGTCAACGGGCGGCGGCGATAATAATGCATGGTCGTTTGTGAACACAGAGGTATATATAGCGAGCAGCACGACAAGAGCTACTAATTTTGGCGGCGGGATATCCTATGTTCGCGGGATGAACATGACATTTACAGGCTCAACCACCACATTTATATACACTTTAGCTACGCCTGGATACGGTGGCGGATTTGCATTTAATAGTAATGCTGTGTCATATATTACTTTTACAAATGAGTATGTATATATTATTCGAAATACAGCGGCAGGAAACGGCGGAGCGATATATTTTGGAAATGGGAACAATCATGTGTTTACGATGACGAATTCGACGGGTTCATTCAGGCAAAATCAGGCTAATCATGGGGCTATTATATATATGAGGGGCGGTGGTCAGAAGGTAGTTTTTAACGGCGGCAGTTTAGAATTTATAGACAATCGTTCATTGGCAAGTAACTCGCAAGGCAATATAAGTGTAAATGGAGATGCATCGATTGAAATAAGGAATTTAACAAGCATGATAGCGCGAGGCAACAAAGCGGGCTACGGCGGATTTTTATATTTACCGAATCAAAACTTTAGTTTTGCAGGAAAGGTAGTAGAATTAACGAGCAACACAGCGTTCAATGCTGCAAATGGCTGGGGCGGCGGATTATACTTTACGAATTCGATAGCGAGTTTTCGCGGGGATGTTTCGTCGTTTAGTTGGAACACAGCGTGGGGAGCGCATGGCGGGGCGATGTATATAGTAAGCAATTCTTCTGCAATATTTGGGGCGGATGTTTCGGTATTATTTCGCGGCAACTATGCAAAACAAAGCGGCGGCGGGATGTATTTTCAAGATTCAAGAGCATATTTTTTAGCGTCGAACTCGATGCAATTTCTAATCAATACTGCGGTGACAAACGGCGGAGCGATGTATTTTAGCAACTCGTCTGCGACATTTTCGCCTACGAGCATGACATTTAATGGGAACTCAGCTGCGGCAGGAGGTGGGATGTATTTTACGCAATCGACGGCGGTATTTGGTGGAGCGGCTGCGTCGTCGATGGCGTTTATAGGAAACAGGGCGACGGGAGGAAGCGGCGGTGTAATGTATTTTGAAAATTCGACAGCGACCTTTTCGGCGAACTGGATAATGGACTTTCAGGGCAACAGCGCGAGTCAAAGCGGCGGGGGTATGTATTTCACGAATGTGGCAGCTGCATATTTCAGGACAGCGAGGATGATGAGATTTTTATCAAACTCGGCGTTAAACGGAAATGGGGGAGCGATGTATTTTAGCGCGGTGCCTGTGGTGCAGTTCACGCC
>JAITTG010000125.1 GCA_031287095.1 Candidatus Parendomicrobium reticulitermitis
CCCCCCCCCCCCACTCACGGGCCTTAAAAACAAAGAAAAAATCCCAACATTATTAGTAATGAAATTGAGATTTTTGAGATATGTATCAAAAAGATTTGCCGAAGGCTGCATAAAATGTCCTTGTTGTTATTTTGATTGAAAGTTTATTTATCAAAAAACATTGCGTTTGTCAAATTTCACCAATTCTCGTAGGGTGCGGGTTTGAAACCCGCCCGCCATTAAGGAATAAAAACAAACAGAAAACGACAAAAACAAATGACGCGCTTCGCATTGCTCCGCTCTATTGATTTTGGGGATTTTCATACCCGCCGATAGACTTGCGCTCTTTATTTGCCGCGCGGCTTTTTCAGGTGGAGGCAATAACTGCCGCTTTGCGTTAAACGGCATTACTGCCCCGTCCGCTACGCGTCTACCCCTTCACAAGAAGGGGAATTAACTGCAACAACGAATGGCTTGGCTTCTCGCAAGCGTCGCAAAAGAGGATAAAAAGGCAAAAGCAACAGCATTAGTCTTGTCGTTTATGGTCGTTCGTCGTTTGTTTTTGTCGTTTATGTATGATACGCGCTCCGTGAAGCATTTTGAGCGTATTTTGGCAGAATTTGTCTGCGCGCGTATAGCGGCGCTATCTAAGCAGACAAATTGTGTCAAAAGACGCCAAAAGGCAAGCGACCTTCCAGTCGCGCTTAACTTATAGACAGTCGTGTGTATCGCGGCTTCGCCGCACCTTATACAGGCTATTTGCGGATTTTTGAAAGCATATAGACGCCAAGCGGTAAAGACAAGAAATTAGGAATCCACGCAGCCATAAAAGGGGAAACCATATTGTTTTGTCCCAAAGATTGCGATATAGCCTGAATGCCCCAATATAAAAAAGTAAGAGCCAAAGCGATGCTGAAATTGATAATGCGCCCCACTTTATTATTTATGCCCAAAGCAAAAGGTATGCCTATAAGCATCACTATCAAATGGCAAAAAATCATAGAGTATCTGGCATTTAATTGTATTCGCGCTTTTATGGCGGGATTTCCAAAGATTTGTAATTGATTTATATACTTTTTGAATTGTTTTGTAGTCATTGAGTCAAATTTTATATCTTCAATAATGAGGTCTTGCGGGTCTAAATGTATTTGAGAATCATATTCTTCAAAAATATACTCATCCCATAAATCATTCTCAAATTTTCTTTCAATACCGTTTAAAAGATACCAAGAATTGTTTTTCCAAACGGCTTTTTGCGCTATTAGAAGTTTTTTTATATGGAAATTATCGTCATAATCTTCAATCACAATATCTTGCATGATTTGCTTTTTGGTATCCAAATGCCTTGCGCTTAAACGAACATTATCATTTAGGGAAACTATGAAATCCGAAAATTGCGTGATTACAGCGTCAAATTCTTTATTTTGTATTTGTTTATTAACTTTTTCATGCAAAATAGTCGTTTTGGGTATTAAAAATTCCCGCGCGGTTAAATCCAAAACGCCTATAAAAATCCCTATAAAAAGAAATAATGTGATGATTTTCCACATATTTATACCTGCGGATTTCATCGCTGTGATTTCATTTTTTTGAGACAAGTCGCCCAAAGAAAAAAGTAAAGCGAGCAAAGTAGCCATAGGAAAAGCCAAAATAGTCTGCCAAGGCACTCTTGTAAGCAAATGGATGATTATTAAATATATGGGCGTTTTATACTGCATATATAAGCCGATTCTATAAAACACTTCCGAAATCAATACCATAAGCGCAAGTCCGCATGTTGTGAAAACGAAAATTTTAAAGAATTTTTTTGAAATATAAAAATAAAGTATTTTCATTATCGTTTCACCATCTTTAAAAGAAAATAAATCCCAAAAAGCGCTGTTACAATGTCTGGAATCCACATAACTATTCCCGCAGGAGCATAATTTTTTTGCGCTAAATTTGTGGACAAAATAAACAGCATATAATAAAGAATCAAAATGCCTACGCTAATCAACAATCCTATGCCCTTGCCGCCTTTTCCTGCAAGCATGCCTATGGGTATAGCGATAAAAGCAAAAAGTATAGGGGCAAGAGCAAAAACAAATCTCGTCCAGAATTCAATAGTATATGCCGTATAAGGAATTTTTTGCGCTTTATATTCTTTGATTTTTTTTATTATTTCAAGAGAGTTTAATTCTTGGACAGACACGCTTTGCCCTTTTGCGAGCTGGCTTAACGCTATAAAGAATGTATAGGACTTAAAAGTGATATGAGTCATTTTATTCATTTCCTCAACGCTGCTTTTTTGCCAATACCCATTATAAAGCGTCATTTGAACGGCTGATTTATAAATTTTGACAGAAGCGGAAGAAGCAGTAATACGCCAAGAAATAGCGCCGTTTTTTATATCGCTTGGAGACGCCGCTTTTTTAGCGCTTGATTTATCCGCAAATTTATATATGCTTATGCCCGACAAAATGTCGCCTTTTTTGTTTGACGCATTTGCATAAATGCTGTATCCGCCTAAATTGACCGTTGTTTTAGGCATAAAACTTACAAGCGGGCTTTGCATCAAAATATCTTCAAATAAATCTCTTACTTTATGCTGTAATGAAGGCGCAATCAAAGTATTAAAAAAAATGAGGATTATTGATATTGCCGCCGCTATTATGATTATGGGAGAAGTTATAGAGCGGTAATTTAAAGCATTGGCTTTCATAGCGGTGATTTCATTGTCTTCGGCAAGCCGTCCATAAGCCAAAAGAATGCCAAATAGCACAGCCATCGGCACGGCAAGCGGCAATATATTGGGATATATATAAGAGAAAAGTTGGACGACTGTAAAAAAAGATATGCCTTTTGAAAGGAAAAGGTTGACGAGGTCAAAAACTCTGTCTAATAAAAGCAAAAGACTAAAAACAGCCATTGCAAAAAGAAAGGAAGAAACAAATTCTTTAATGATATATAGATGTATTTTCTTTATCATTTAGAAATGCCTTTTTTAGCGCCCGTGTTTTTTAGCAGATAATCAGATACCGCTATTGTTGACAGGAATTTTTTCAGAAGTTTTTTATGATTGTCCGTTTCATCGGAAAATTCAAAATTAGAATTTTTGCCCCAAGTATAAAAAGATTTCATATTATTAAAAATATCGTCTTCCACAATAGAATCGCCGCTGATAATATAGTTTTTATAAAAAGCCGCATTGCCGCCCGCGCTACTGACAGACAAAAGGTCTGTCCCTTGCGACATATACTGAGTATTTGAAAGAGATAGATTATAAAGCGTAGGCATAATATCCAAATGGGAGCCAAAAACAGCGGTATCTATGGACTTAGTCTGCAAAGCCTTTGGAATATACAAATACAAAGGAACTTTTATTCTATTGAAAAAAGCGTCTATTTGATAAGAATTAAAACTATGGTCGCCAGTAACCGCTATTATGGTATTGGCGCCGTATTTGGAATTTTTGATTTTACTTATAAATCTGCCCAGCATTTCATTAGCATATTGTATTGCGGCAAACCGTTTTTGAGCGTCCGACAAATCCGAGATTTTATCTTTTAGTTCTTCGGGAATATTTAACGGCAAAATCTTATAATTACTCGGCAAAGTATAAGGCGGATGATTTGTAGTAGTCATAATATGCAAAAATTTTCTCTGACCGCCTTTTTCAAGGGTTTCAAAAACCAAATCAAAAAGGTATTCGTCATAAATGCCCCAAGCTCCCCTTGGAGAGCCTTCTTTTTCATTCGCGGCGCTCAACGCGCTGTCAAAACCTGAATTTAAGGCAAATTCTCCGCTATTTCTCCAACTTGTATTGTCTCCATATATAAAAATAGCCTCATAATCATTTTGTTTATACGGCGCAACAGCCGCAAAAGGATATTTATTGTATAGATATTTGGATTGAGACACATATATGGGCGAGTCAGGTCTTAAAAGTATATTTAAAAAAGTCGCTTCTATAGCCTGTATAGTCACAGTCCCTTCCGAAGTGAAATTGTAAAACACAAAATCTTGGTCAAAATGCTCTTTTAATGCGCCCAAGATATTGAAATTGGCAGAATTATATTTGACAATATCGCCGCCGAAACTCTCCATCAAAATCAAAATAACATTTGGTTTTATGCTTTCGATTTGAGCATTTTTAGCGGTTCTTGCAATCAATGCTTTTTCTGGCTCATCTTGCGGAATTTCCGATATATCCCTACCCAAGAAATCTGCAAAAGCCTGTCTGATATTATCTTGATAACCGGTTTGCTCTATATAATCTATGTCTTGTCTTTCATTGGATTTATGTTCAATAGCCCTTTGCAAAGTAAAAATGCAATTGATGGCTGTCTTATTTATAAAAGTATTTGAGGAAATATCGGAATATTGCCCTATGGAATTCCAATTGAAAGTGCCTCTTATGGCGATAAAGAGGATAAAGGGAATAATGACGGATATTATAATCCTGATTTTGATTTTTGGCAGCGCAAGATTGTCATTTTTTAATTTTAAAAGTTTGTGCGAGATAAAAAAGATAAGAACAAAAGCGGCAATAAGCCCCAAAGCGATAAGAAAGATATGATAATTTTGATAAAAGGTTTTAAGAAGAGCCAAAGTATCGTCTTCAATAAAGCCGTAAATCAAAATATTCAAATGGTCTGCAAAATAAGCGTAAAAATTAAAATCTATACAAAACAGAACCGCAAGGAATCCGATAAAAGCGGTATAATAAAACTTCAACAAATCAAAGAATTTTAAAAAAAGGCTTGATTTTCCAATCAAAAATAAGACAATAAAAACAAGCGCCGGCGGCGCATTAATCCCTGCAATCACAGACAAATCAAATCTAAATCCCATATAAAAGGCTTTAAAAATATCATAGCCCATACCGGTCAAATCCATTCCTTTCTTATAATAAAGAAAGAAAAGCGCTCTGTATAATGACATAAAAGCCAAAAACACAAGATTAACCCGCGCAATTTTAAACAAAATCTCTCTAAGTTTTTTCATAATGCCGCAAATTATATCATTTTATAGCCGATTGTCATTCAAACAACAAACAGCAACGACTTCTCATAAGTTACAGCCGCCGCGTAATGAATAAAGAGGCGGGCGCGAGATGCGAGCGCCCTTTCCTTAAACAACAACAAAGGTAACGATCGCGCAAGGAGCGCAAAACGACAAAGAACAACAAAAACCCCAAACCTTGTATGGGCGAGTTTCAAATTCGCCCGCCAAAAACAAATGTATAGACGCGCTACGCACGCGTCTCAATCCAGAAAACACGGCAAAGGCTATTAAAAACAAACAACACGCTCTGCGTTGCCCTTCTCTAACTGCCGCTTTGTGTTGATAGTGAATGATTATTTGTATGCTGTTTTTTTTGTATTTCGTAATAGCGGGCGGGTTTGAACCTCGTCCCTACAAGTTTAGGTTTTTTTGATTTTGCCATCTTTGCTTTCTATATTGAGATGCGCATATAGCCGTCTATACATTTGTTTTTATCATTTTTTAATTATCTTTGTCGTCTTTTCTCTCTGTCGT
>JAITTG010000056.1 GCA_031287095.1 Candidatus Parendomicrobium reticulitermitis
ATGTGACTATGGACATAGAATTGATAATGCCTGTGGCAATGGAAAAGCAATTGAGATTTGCAATAAGAGAAGGCGGAAGAACGGTCGGTTCAGGCGTAGTAACTGAAATCGTGGAATAATGGGGAAAACTATGGCAAATGAAAAAACGGCATCTGCCGCGCAAAGATTGAGAATTAAATTGCGCGCTTATGATCATAAAATGTTAGATGATTCTTTGGCAAAAATAGTTGAAACCGCAAGACGCACGGGCGCTGCGATTACAGGACCGGTTTTACTTCCAACCGATATCAGGAAATATACTGTTAATAGATCAGTCCATACGGATAAAAAATCTCGCGAGCAATTTGAAATGAGAATTCATAAAAGATTGGTGGATATTCGCGAGCCATCCTCTAAAACAGTCGAGGGACTTATGGGGCTTGAATTGCCGGCCGGCGTAGATATAGAAATAAAGATGTAGTTAAAATTTTGAACCAAGAGAGATATTATGCTTAAATCAATTATTGCAAAAAAAATAGGAATGACGCAGGTTTTTGACGATAAAGGCGATCTTATTCCCGTCACAGTAGTAGAAGCTGGACCTTGCGTCATCACAGATATCAAGACAAAAGAAAAAGATGGATATAATGCCGTTCAACTTGGGTTTAGAGATGTTGATGAGAAAAAACTTAATAAAGCCCAATTAGGTATTTTTAAGAAAAACAATATCTCTCCTAAGCAAATATTGAGAGAGTTTCGAGTTGATGAGAGTTCATCTTTTGCAGTCGGTCAAGAAATAAAAGCTGATTTGTTTAAAGCAGGAGATTATGTAGATGTTTGCTCTATAACAAAAGGAAAAGGATTTGCCGGAGTTATTAAGAGACATAATTTTGGTATGCAGCCTACTACGCATGGACAATCTGATAGAACTCGCGCAAGAGGTTCAAGCGGCGGGCAGGGTCCGCAGAAGGTTCTTAAAGGTATGCGCATGGCTGGACATTTAGGGGGAGAATATGTTACAATCCAAAAGTTGCTTGTCGTCAATATTAACGCAGAAAACAATGTTATGTTAATAAAGGGTTCCGTCCCTGCAGTAAATAGAGGAACGCTTTTGATAAGCAATACTTTAAAAAAAATCCCAGCAATAAAAGAAGTTAAGCCGGCAAAAAGTAAGAAAAAATAGCGATAACTAAGAGAGAGAGAAAATATAAAATGGATACAATAGTTTATAGTAATAGCGGGATGGAAAAAGGCAAAATAAATCTTCCTTCCTTTTTTGATACGAAAGTATCGCCTGTTCTTCTGCATGAAATAACAACTGCATATTTGAACAATCAAAGATCAGGGACGCATAAAACAAAATCAAGAGGTGAAATCGCTTTTTCTGGCGCAAAACCTTGGAAGCAAAAAGGCACCGGTAATGCGCGCGCTGGACAAAGAAATTCTCCGCTTTGGAGAAAGGGCGGTGTAATTTTTGGACCAAAACCAAGAGATTACTATACTAAGATATCAAAACAAAAAAAGAGACTTGCAGTCAGTATGGCTTTTTCATCTCAATTACAAAATGGAAATATAGTAGTTGTTGAATCTATAAAATTAGATGTTCCTAAGACAAAAAAAGCCGCGGATATTATTAAAAATCTCAAACTCAGTGGTCAAAAAATTATTTTTGCTATTAATCCTGATAAAACTTTTCAACTCGCGGCAAGAAATCTAAATAATGTTGTTGTTGAAAACATTAAAAATATCAACGCTTATCAAATTCTTTGGGCGGACAAACTTGTTCTTACTCCAGAGGCTATTGAGAGTATTAGTTAAGAAAGGAAAAAATGGATATTAGAAACATAATTAAAAAACCCATAGTAACGGAAAAAGCGTCTCTTTTAAAAGAGAATAGCAATAAATATACATTTGCAGTTGATGGAGACGCCAACAAATTTCAAATAAAGCAAGCTATAGAATCTTTGTTTAATGTGACAGTTGAGAGCGTTCATACTGCTAATTATAAAGGTAAGTTGAAAAAAGTTGGAGCGCATACGGGTTATAGAAGCGATTGGAAAAAAGCTATTGTTCAACTTCAAAAAGGTCAAGAAATTCGAATGGTTGAAGAAGCCTAAAACGGGGAAGAAATAAATGTCAATAAAAGTATTTAAACCATATACGCAATCAAGAAGAATGATGTCTGTCTCTGATTTTTCAGATATTACAAAGACTGAGCCGGAGAAATCTTTAATATCTATAATCAAGAAAAAAGGTGGTAGAAATAATACTGGGCAGGTTATGGTTCGTTTTCGCGGCGGCGGGCATAAAAGATTTTATAGGAAAATAGATTTTAAGAGAAATAAAATTAATGATGAGGCTCAAGTTGAATCTATTGAATATGACCCCAATCGTTCAAGCAGAATAGCTCTTTTGAAATATCAAGATGGAGAGAAAAGATACATCATCCATCCCGTAGGGGTAAAAGTCGGCGATTTGCTTATGTCTGGTCCCGATTCTGAAATCAAATCAGGTAATGCTTTGCCGCTTGCAAACATTCCTGTGGGAACTTTCATACATAATATTGAACTTGTTCCGAGCAAAGGAGGGCAACTTGTTCGTTCGGCGGGAGCCTCTGCCCAATTGCTTGCCAAAGAAGGCGAATATGCTCATATAAGAATGCCTTCGGGTGAAATAAGATTGGTTTTGATAAATTGTTATGCAACGGTGGGTCAAGTTGGCAATATTGACCATGAAAATATTGTCATAGGTTCGGCAGGAAGAAATCGTCACCTTGGCAAAAAATCCCATGTTCGTGGAACAGCAATGAACTCAGTTGACCATCCTCATGGCGGCGGCAGAGGTCGCTCCAAAGGAGGCAATCAGCCGCGTAGTCCTTGGAATCAGCCCGCAAAAGGGTTTAAAACAAGACCAAAGAAAATTTGGGATTGGGTTATAGTAAGTCATCGTAATAAATCTAAGAAGAGGTAATGTATGAGCCGCTCAACTAAAAAAGGTCCTTATGTGGATGCGAAGCTTTTGTTGAAAGTGCAGAAGTTAAATGAAAAAAACGAAAAAAAACTTGTTAAAACTTGGGCTAGAGCAAGCGTTGTCACTCCTGAGTTTGTGGGACATACATTGGCTATACATAATGGAAAGAAGTTCATGCCTATATTTATATCAGAGCAAATGGTAGGACATAAACTTGGGGAGTTTGCTCCTACAAGAGTGTTTAAGGGGCATGGCGGAATGACAAAACAAGAAACTGCTCTTACATAATAATCAAAAGGATGATATAAAATATGCAAGCAACAGCAACGGCAAAATTTATTAGATATACTCCAAGAAAAATAAACCAAGTTTTGTCTCTCATAAGAGGCAAAAGCGTCTTAAAGGCGGTTGAAATACTTTCTTTTCTTCCAAAATCGGCGGCAACAGTAGTAGATAAAGTTGTAAAAAGCGCAGTTGCTAATACTGGAGTTGTTAAAGATGCGTCTTCTTATACTATTAAGGAGGCATGGGTCGGAGCGGGACCTACTCTTAAAAGAATGAGAACAGGACCCAAAGGACGCGGAATGCCGGTGAAAAAAAGAATGGCGCATTTAACTGTAGTTGTGACTGATGAAATTCCGATTGTAGCAAGAAAGAAAAAGAAAGAAGTTTCGGGGACTAAAACAATAAAAGTAAGTAAATAAAAGGAAAAAACAATGGGACACAAAGTTCACCCTAAAAGCGTAAGATTGGGATATACGAGAGATTGGGAATCTAAATGGTTTAATCTTAAAGAGATGCCCGATTTTATTGAAGAAGATAGAAGAGTGAGAGTTTATCTTAAAGATAAACTTAAACAAGCCTCGGTTTCAAAATTTGTCATAGAAAGAGCAGGGAATTATTTGCGCGTTAATATATATACGGCGAGACCCGGCATAGTAATCGGAAAAGGCGGACAAGGAATAGAGACTCTTAAAAAAGAAGTTGAGACTCTTACGGATAGAAAAGTTTTTATCAATGTGATGGAAATTAAAAGACCTGAGATTGACGCTCAACTTGCCGCTGAAAGTATTGCTTATCAGTTGGAAAAGCAAATCACATTTAGAAGAGCAATGAAAAAAACTATTGAAAAAGCGATGGCGGCTGGCGCGCAAGGCATAAAGGTTATGGTATCAGGAAGAATTGGCGGAGCTGAAATTGCGAGAACCGAATGGTTAAAAGAAGGCAGAGTTCCATTACAGACATTTAGAGCTGATATTGATTATGGTTTTACAGAAGCAAATACAACGATGGGTAAAATAGGCGTGAAAGTATGGATATTTAAACAAGAATTTTTTAAAAAAACAATGAAAGATTTAATTGACGAGGCAAAACTTGTTAATGCGCAGGATATAGAGCAGACTGCTAATCAACCAAAACCTGCGGAGTAGCAAATAAAAATCTAAAGTTATTAAGGATAAATATTATGTTAATGCCTAAAAGAGTAAAATATAGAAAGACGCATAGAGGAAGAATGCGGGGCAAAGCTAAAGGCGGGACGAGTTTAGTTTTTGGTAAATTTGGGCTTCAGGCTTTAGAGCCGGTTTGGATAAATAGTAATCAAATAGAAGCCGCTCGTGTAACCTTAACGAGATTTATAAAAAAAGGCGGAAAAGTTTGGATAAGAATATTTCCTGACAAACCTATTACAAAGAAGCCTGCCGAAACAAGAATGGGTAAAGGAAAGGGCGACCCGCAGTTTTGGGTAGCCGTAGTTAAGCCGGGCAGAGTGATGTTTGAAATGGAAGGCGTTTCTGAAGCGGACGCTAAAAAGGCATTGAGGCTTGCTTCAAATAAACTTCCTATTCATACAAAAGTCTTAATAAGAGATGATATTTAATTTACATTTAATAAAAGGTTTAAAATGAAAACTAAGAATTGGCTTGAAAATAAAGAATTATCATTAGTAGAACTTGAAGCAAAGTTAAGTTCTATGCAAGATGAGATTTTTAAATTGAAGTTCCGCCATTCGGCGTCTCCGATTAAAAATCCTATGTTGATTAGGACTTTAAGGAGAGATATAGCGAGAATAAAAACTCTTATTACTCAAAAAAGCAAAGAATCTAAATAAGGATATATAAAATGATTGAACGCGGAAAAAGAAAAATAAAAACAGGTGTGGTTGTAAGCGCTAAAAATAATAAAACAAGATTGGTTTCTGTCGAAAGAACATATCGTCATTCTTTATATGAAAGAGTGGTAAGAATGAAAACTAAGTTTGCGGCTCATGATGAAAAGAATGTTTCAAAATTGGGCGATTTGGTCAATATAATGGAATGCCGTCCTCTGTCTAAAACAAAAAGATGGGTTTTGATGGAAGTAATAAGTAAATAAAGGACTAAAAATGATACAAGAAAGAACTATTTTAAATGTTGCGGATAATTCAGGCGCTAAAAAAATTCGTTGTTTTAGAGTTACAAAAGGATTGAAACGCCGTTATGCAAGTATAGGCGATATTATTCATGCATCTGTCCAAGATGCTATTCCTTTTGCGGCTATCAAGAAAGGTGAAGTTGTAAAAGCTGTAGTTGTCCGATGCGTAAAAGAAATCCGCCGTAACGATGGAACTTATATTAAATTTGATGATAATGCCGCAGTTATTATAAATGATGAAGGCGAACCAAAAGGAACTCGTATTTTCGGTCCTGTCGCAAGAGAATTGAGAGAGAATAATTATTTAAAAATCATTTCTTTAGCGCCGGAAGTTATATAAAGGATAATAAATCTTATGATTACGATTAAGAAAAAAGATAAAGTTTTAGTTCTATCAGGTAAAAACAAAGGGAAAAAAGGCGAAGTCCTTGATGTTTTTCCTGAAAAAGGCAAACTGTTAATTGCAAAAATCAATTTTGTAAAAAGGCATACGAAACCCACTCAAAAAGATGCTGGCGGGATAAAAGAAAAAGAAGCGCCTATAGATATAAGCAAAGTTATGCTTGTGTGTCCTAAGTGCGGACAGGCTTCAAGACCTAAGTTTGACAAATTGTCAGATGGTAAAAAAGTAAGAGTATGTCGCAAATGCGGAGAAATGATAGTATAAAATGGAAAGGGAATTATAATGAATCGACCTCGTTTAAAAAAGTTCTATCAAGAAAATGCAATTGGAGAATTGCAAAAGCAATTTGATTTTAAAAACGCTCATCAAGTTCCTCAACTTGATAAGATAGTTGTAAATATCGGCGTCAGCGAAGCAAAAGACGATATTAAAGTTTTGGATATGGCTGTTTCCGAATTGTCCGCTATTACTGGTCAAAAACCTTTGATATGCCGCGCAAAGCATTCAATTTCAAATTTTAAAGTTCGTGAGAATATGCCCATAGGCGTAAAAGTCACTTTGAGAGGAACGAGAATGTATGAGTTTCTTGACAGATTAATTAATATCGCAATCCCTCGTATCAGAGATTTCAGGGGCATAGAGCCTAAAGGTTTTGACGGGAGAGGAAATTTTAATCTTGGTCTTACAGAGCAATATATATTTCCTGAAATAAGCGTAGAAAAATCAGATAAAGCAAGGGGAATGAATATAACAATAGTTACTACGGCAAAAAAAGATGAACATGCCAAAGTATTGCTTGAAACATTAGGAATGCCTTTTAAAAAGAACAAATAAAAATCAGAGGATATTATTTTTATGGCTACAACTTCAGCAGAAGCAAAAATGCGCAAATCCCAGAAATTTTCAACTCGCTACAGAAATAGATGTAGATTGTGCGGAAGACCGCGCGGATATTATAGAGATTTCGGACTTTGCAGAATATGTTTGCGTAAAATGGCGCACAACGGGGAAATTCCCGGGGTTACAAAATCAAGTTGGTAATAATTTAAAAAGAGGTTGTTTAGATGATAACAGATCCTATATCAGATATGTTCACTCGTATCCGCAATGCGAATACAAAATTGCATGAAAAAGTTGATATTCCTTCTTCAAAAGTAAAAGTTGAGATTGCCAAAATTTTAAAAGACGAAGGTTATATCTCCAATTATAAAAATATTGAAGACCGTAAACAGGGGCTTTTAAGAGTGTATCTTAAATATGCTCAAAGCGGAGAGTCTGTCATTAAAGGTATCAAAAGAGTCTCAAAATCAAGCCTTAGAATATATAAAGGATATGAAGATATGCCAAAAACCGTTGGCGGATTAGGCATTACAATAGTTTCAACTTCAAAAGGTTTGTTGACTGATAAAAGAGCCAGAAAAGAAAAAATTGGCGGAGAAGTAATAGCGTATATTTGGTAAAAATTTATATTAAGGATAAACAATGAGCCGCTTAGGCAAAAAACCAATTCAACTTCCTGAAAAAGTGAAAGCAGAATTTAAGAACTCGATATTAGAGATGACGGGACCTAATGGAAAATTGTCTCAAAAAATTGACGAAAGAATAAGCGTTAAAATTAACGATGGTAATATTTCTTTTGAACAACTCGGGACTACCCGCGAACATAATATCTTGCAAGGGCTTTATAGAGGTCTTGCAAAAAATATGCTTGAAGGCGTTACAAATGGCTTTAAAAAAGAATTAGAAATTGTCGGGCTTGGCTATAAAGCCGGCATAGAAGGTGGAAAAAATTTAACAATGTCGGTAGGTTTTTCTCATCCCGTTTCTATTGAGATACCTCCCACCGTAAAGGTCACGGCTGTTCTCAATCAAGAAAAAAATACAATTGTCACCATTATAGGCAATGATAAATATGAAGTTGGAGCGTTTGCTGCAAAAGTTAGAGATGTAAAGCATCCTGAGCCTTATAAGGGTTTTGGAATAAGATATTTAGGCGAACATATTTTGAGAAAAGCAGGTAAAGCGGCGGCAGGCGGAGCGGCTAAGAAATAGAGGAAAAGCAAATGAAAAATTCTAAAGAAAGATTTAATTATCGCGCAAAGAGAGTAAGAAATAAAATAAAAGGGACGCAAGAGCGTCCTCGTTTGAGCGTTCACCGCGGGCATAAACATATTTATGCTCAAGTTATTGATGACGGTAAAGGCGTCACTATTGCAAGCGCATCTACTCTTTCGCAAGAACTTAAAGGCAAACTCAAAGTTACAGATAATGTTGCGGCGGCTAAATCTGTTGGAGAATTGATAGCAAAAAAGTCTGTTGAGAAAGGCGTTAAAGCGGTTGTTTTCGACCGTAAGGGATATGAGTATATAGGTAAAGTAAAAGTTCTTGCCGATGCTGCAAGGAGCGGCGGTTTGCAATTTTAAAAAATTTAAGTTTTGTAATATTGGAGGATAAGTTGGCTGAACAAATTTTAAAACAAAATAATGATGAGCGCGCGTCGCATTCTCGCCCCGCAAAAGGAACGAGAGGCGAGCAGGGTTTCAAACCTCGCGTTGATGATGGATTGATAGAAACTGTCGTTGCCGTCAATAGAGTTGCAAAAGTGGTAAAAGGCGGGAAGAGATTTTCTTTTAGCGCTTTGGTTGTAAAAGGCGACGGTGCGGGCAAAGTCGGTTGCGGTCTTGGAAAAGCAAAAGAAGTTCAAGCGGCTATACAAAAGGGCGCGCTTCAAGCGGCTAAACATTTAATATCAGTTAAACTTAAAGACACGACGATTCCCCATGAAATAATCGGAGTTTCCGGCGCGGGCAAAGTATTGTTAAAGCCTGCTGCGCATGGAACGGGAGTGATAGCGGGCGGCTCTGTCAGAGCAGTTTTAGAGGCGGTAGGTATCAAAGATATTTTAACAAAATCTATGCGTTCTTCTAATCCTTTCAATGTGGTTTATGCCACAATAGAAGCTCTTAAATTATTGAGAACCAAAGAAGATGTCGCTCAAATAAGAAATAAAGAGGTTACGGAAATATGATAGGGTTAAACAATTTAAAGCCTGCAAAAGGTTCTAAACATAGAAAAAAAATAGTAGGACGCGGCGTAGGTTCTGGACATGGACGCACTGCAACAAGAGGAACAAAAGGGCAGAAATCTCGTTCAGGCGATGGTGAAAAAAAGATTAATTTTGAAGGCGGTCAGATGCCTATTTTTAGGAGAGTTCCTAAAAGAGGTTTCAAGAATCCATTTGCTAAAGAGTATGAAATTGTAAATATAGGCTCTCTTAATGTATTTGATAGTGGAATAGAAATCACTCCTCAACTCCTTAAAGAAAAAAGACTTATTTCAAAAACAAAGTTTATTAAAATTTTAGGAAATGGAAAGTTGGAGAAATCATTAACTTTTAAAAATATGTTTTTTTCCAAGTCCGCTATAGAAAAAATTAAGTCTGCCGGCGGAAATATAGAAATTAAAAAATAGCATGTATGCAGTCGTTTTAAGATGAGTTTAATTTAATGATTTTGTATAGGAAAATCAATGTTAAAGTCCTTTGCGGATATATTTAGAGTTCCAGAACTTCAAAAGAGAGTGTTCTTTACTTTGGCGATAATTGTCGCCTATAGAATAGGGGCGATGATACCAGTTCCTGGGGTTAATGCAGAAGCAATCCAATCTTTGTTTAATGCTCAGGGCAATGGGCTTTTGGGGTTTCTTGATTTGTTTTCCGGCGGCGCTTTAAGCAGGATGTCTATTTTTTCTTTGGGCATCATGCCTTATATCAATGCTTCAATCATTTTGAGTTTATTACAAGGCGCTCATGTTATTCCTTATCTTGATAGACTGGCAAAAGAAGGCGAGCAAGGTAGAAAAAAACTCACTCAGATTACAAGATACGGCACGCTTATTATAGGAACAATACAGTCTGTTGGTTTGACAATGGCTATCAGTAAAATGCCGACTCCTTCTGGAATGCCGATAGCGTTAGATCCTTCAATGTCTTGGATGATGATGACGGTTTTAACTCTTATCACTGGAACCGCCCTCATAATGTGGCTGGGAGAGCAAGTGAGCGAGAGAGGAATAGGCAACGGAATTTCATTGATTATTTTTGCAGGGATAATAGAAAGACTTCCAAGCGCGGTGGTAGGAGTGATTAGACTTGTTCAGTTAGAAGAATTTTCAATACTTTCTGCTTTGTTTTTAGTCGTTATAGTAATGGCGGTTTTGTTAGCTGTTGTTTGGGTTGAGACGGCTCAAAGAAAAATTCCCGTTAATTATGCAAAGCGGATGGTAGGCAGAAAAATGTATGGCGGACAGAGTTCTTTTTTACCAATAAAAGTTGACCAATCAGGAGTTATCGCCGTAATTTTTGCAGTATCTTTACTATCTGCGCCTCTAACAATAGCCCAATTTGCGCCCAATCTTACTGTTTTTGGCTTTCCTTTGGCTCAACAAATTTCAAATTGGTTTGCTCATGGCTCTATAGTTTATAGTTTAGTTTATGCTTTATTGGTTATATTCTTTTGCTATTTTTATAATTCAATTTCTTTTAATCCCAAAGATTTAGCCGAGAATATGAAAAAGTCAGGCGGTTTTATTCCGGGAATAAGACCGGGCGAGCCTACTTCTTCTCATATTCAAAAAATATTAGAGAGAGTCACTTTGGGCGGAGCATTGTTTGTGGCTTGCATAGCGGTTTTGCCGGATTATATGAGAAATGTATTAAACGCTCCTTTCTTTTTTGGCGGAACATCTTTATTGATAGTTGTAGGAGTTTCTTTGGATACAATAGGACAAATAGAATCTCATCTGATAATGCGTCATTATGAAGGTTTTATGAAAGAAGGTCGTATAAAAGGCAGATGGTTTAATGTTAGATAAGTATCAAGGGGTTTGATATGAATTATATTTTATTAGGTCCTCCCGGAGCAGGAAAAGGGACTCAAGCAAAAAAAATTGTAGAGAAGTTTAAAATTGTTCATTTATCAACAGGCGATATGTTTAGAGAAGCCAAAAAGTCAGACCCATCAATAGCGGCTTTGATGGAAGCTGGCAAACTTATTCCCGATGAAATAGTCGTCAACATGGTTAAAAACAGATTAAAAAAAGATGATGTAAAAAATGGTTTTCTTTTGGACGGATTTCCTAGAACTCTTAAACAGGCTAAAGAATTAGATAAATCTCTTAAAACGGAAAATATAAAAATAGACGGCGTTTTCTCAATAATAATTGATAATGAAGAGGCTGTAAAAAGAATATCAGGAAGAAGGGTTTGTAAATGCGGAGCGAGTTTTCATATTAAGTTTGTTCCTCCAAAAGATGCTGATAAGTGCGATTATTGCGGCGGGCAATTAACCCAGAGAGCGGACGATAAAGAGGAAGTCGTTAGAGAAAGGCTTTCAGTTTATGATAAACAGACAAAACCTTTGATAGATTATTATAAAAATAGCGGTTTATTGATTGATATAGACGGTTTACAAAATGAGAAAATCGTTTTTGAGCAGATAAGCAAATTTATAGAAAACGGAAGATAAATTGTTTTTCAAAAAACATAATATTGAAACCAAAACTTCAGCCGAAATAAACAAGATGAGAATTGCGGGTAGAGTTGTAGGCGAAGTTTTAGAAAAGTTGGTTCAAATTATCAAGCCGGGCATTTCAACAAAAGATATAGATAAGTTCTCTGAAAAATATATTAAGTCAAAGAATATGCTCCCCGGTTTTTTAGGAGTTGAAGGGACAACATATCCTTTTCCTGCGACGGCTTGCGTATCAATAAATGACGAAGTTGTTCATGGGATACCGAGCGCATCAAGAATATTAAGGGCGGGAGATATAGTTTCAGTTGATATCGGCGTTATTTATGACGGATATTACGGCGATGCGGCTAAGACTTATCCCGTAGGAAATGTCTCAGATACCGCTTCAAATTTATTAAAAATCACAGAGATGGCTTTATATGAAAGTATTAAGTTCGCTTTGTCCGGAAATAGGCTTGGAGATATTTCAAACGCTATTCAAAGGACGGCTGAAAATGCAGGTTATTCTGTTGTGAGAGATTTTGTTGGACACGGTATAGGCAGAGAGTTGCATGAAGACCCGCCTATTCCAAATTTTGGGCAGGCTGGAACGGGCGTCAAATTAGTTTCTGGTATGGTTTTAGCGATAGAGCCTATGATAAATATCGGCGGATATAAAGTCGAAATGCTTGATAATGATTGGACGATCGTTACAAAAGACGGAAGTTTAAGCGCCCATTTTGAGCATACAGTCGCTATTACAGAAAACGGAAATGAGATTTTGACAAAAGTATAGCGTCATTATGAGAATAAATAAAAATTGTCATAGAAAAGGAAAATAAAGGTTAAAGAATGGTTAAAGAGGAAAAAATACTTCTTGAAGGTAAAATTTTAGAAGCTTTGCCTAATGCTATGTTTAGAGTTGAAATTGAAGGCGGTCATACGGTTTTGGGGCATATATGCGGTAAGATGAGAATGAACTATATTAAAATTTTACCTGGGGATAAAGTGAAATTGGAATTGTCTCCCTATGATTTAACAAGAGGCAGAATAGTATATAGAGATAAATAATTTGCTGCGATAAGGCGATAAAGAAATTCATAGCGAATAAGCGTTAAAAAATAAAATTATGGAGTATATAAAATGAAAGTAAGAGCGTCTGTAAAACCTATTTGTCAAAAATGCAGAGTCGTCAGAAGAAAAGGCGTCGTCAGAATAATTTGCACAGACCCAAGACATAAACAAAGGCAGGGATAGTAATTGTTTAAAAAAAATTTTGGAGGAATATAAATGGCGCGTGTAGCTGGAGTGGATTTACCAAAGAATAAAAGACTTGATATAGCATTGAGATATATCTATGGGATAGGTCCCGCTATATCCAATGAGATGATAAAGGAATTGAATTTAGATCCTGCAAAAAGAGTTAAAGATTTAACTGAAGGCGAAGTCAATCAAATCAATAATTTGATTACAAAAAACCTTAAAGTTGAAGGTGATTTAAGAAGAGAAATTCAGAGCAATATAAAAAGGCTTATAGAAATTGGAAGTTATAGGGGAATGAGGCATAGAAGAAATCTTCCCGTCAGAGGGCAGAGGACAAAGACAAATGCGCGCACAAGAAGAGGTAAGAGAAAGACCGTAGGCGCAGGCAAAGCTCCCGCTCCAGGAAAGAAAGGATAAAGCGTTTAGTAAATAAACGGAGGAAATATAATGGCAGATGAAAAGAAAACGACTAGTTCTAAGAGGAAAAAATATGTCGGCGGCGCGGCAAGAGCTAATATCTTGTCGTCTTTTAACAATACGATTGTCAATATAACTGATGATAGAGGAAATACTTTAGCATGGTCTTCTTCAGGCGGTAATGGGTTTAAAGGAACTAAGAAGGGAACGCCTTTTGCAGCTCAAATGACTGCGGCGGCTGTAGGTAAAAAAGCTATTGATTTGGGCGTAAAGCAAGTTATAGTTTTAGTAAATGGACCAGGTTCAGGCAGGGAAACCGCCATCAGAGGTTTGCAAAGCGCGGGTCTTGTTATAACGGCTATTAAAGATATTACTCCTGTTCCTCATGATGGATGCCGTCCGCCTAAGCCGAGAAGAGTTTAATAAAATTAAAAAAATATAGAAATTTATAAGTAAAATTCGGAGGGTTATGTAGATGGCACGATATCTTGGTTCAGTATGTAAATTATGCCGCCGCGAAAAAGAAAAACTTTTCTTAAAAGGGGAAAGATGTTCTTCTAATTGCGCGCTTGACACAAAGAGAGGCAAAAATGCTCCCGGTCAGCACGGTATAGCAAAGTCTAAAATGTCAGATTATGCAAAACATTTGCGCGAGAAACAAAAAGCGAGAAGGATTTACGGTTTGACTGAAGAGCAGTTCAGTCATTATTATGTCACTGCTGAAAGAATGCCCGGCTCTACCGGCGACAATCTTTTAAAACTTCTTGAACTCAGACTTGATAATGTTGTTTATCGTCTGGGTTTTGGCGCTTCTAAAAAAATGGCAAGACAAACGGTCAATCACGGTAATATCTTAGTAAATGGCAAAAGGATTGATGTTCCTCGTTATCAAGTCAGCGCGGGCGATATCATTACTGTTGCCGAGAAATATAAAGAGAATATCTATATAAAAGGGCTGATTGAAAAACCTTCCCACAATATTCCCGCTTGGCTTTCTTTTAATAAAGACAAAGTAGAGGGGTCCGTTGTCAGCGAACCTCTTGCCGGCGAGATGTCGCAATCTATCAACAGCCAACTTATTGTTGAGTATTATTCAAAATAAAAAGCGATTTGTTTTCGCTATATAGCGAGGTTATATAAAAATGTTAGATCTACAAAAACTACGCAAACTTAATTTAGATGAAAAGACGGCGACGGAGTTTTACGGTCGTTTTACGGCAGAACCTTTTGAGAGAGGATACGGTCATACAATAGGCAATTCTTTACGCAGAATTCTTTTGTCAAGTTTGGCCGGCGCCGCTATCACTTCTGTAAAAATAAACGGCGCTCTTCATGAATTTGCCGTATTAAAAGGCGTTAAAGAAGATGTCGCGCATATCATTTTGAATTTGAAAAAACTCAGATTCAAACTTCATTCCGATACTTCGGAAAAATTATACTTGAAAGTAAAAAAAGGCGGACAAATCACGGCTTCAGATATTGAAAAAAACTCATCCATAGAGATAATGAATCCAGAACAAGAAATCGCAAATCTTGATAGTTCCGCTTCTTTAGAAATGGAAATGGAAGTTTCGAGCGGAACGGGATATGTTCTTGCCGATGAATTCAAGTCAAGTAAATACAGCGTTGGGACAATTTTGCTTGATGTTTTGTTTTCTCCAATAACGAAAGTTAATTATGAAGTTGAAAATACCCGCGTTGAGCAAACTCTCAATTACGATAAACTTATAATAGAAATATGGACAGACGGCTCAATATCTCCAAGCGATGCTTTAAAAGAGTCCGCTAAAATTTTAAAAAGTAGCCTAAATATCTTTACGGGCGAGGAAATTCAAGAAGAAGAAATTGAAACAATAGTTGAGGCAAATGGAGAAAGTCAAGAAGAGCAAAGCGGACAATCAAAGAAAGAACAAGACGGCGATTCAGATATTTTGAGCGGCGATATTTCTGTTTTGAGTCTTTCAGCAAGAGCGGCAAAAGCTCTTGAAAATGCTGAAATAAAAACTGTTGCCGATTTGGTTAAATTATCTGTGGAAGATTTAGAAGGGTTTGAAAATCTCGGTAAGAGGTCTATTGACGAAATAAGAAAGAAATTGGATAAAAAGGGTTTGTCTTTGACGGGCGAAGAATAAATAGGAGCGTATTGATATGATAAAAACTTATAATGGAAGCAAACTCGGAGTTACGGGTTCTCACAAAAGGGCTATGCTTCGCAATATGTCGGCGCAATTGTTGCATTATGAAAAAATTGAGACCACTTTGCCAAAAGCGAAAGAGTTGGTAAGTTTTTGCGAAAGACTTATTACAAAGGCTAAAAAATCTGATTTAAACGCTAAAAAAGCCTTGTATTCTGAAATCAATGATAAAGACACTGTAAAAAAAGTTTTTGAAGTTCTTGCGCCGAGATATAAAGATAGAAATGGCGGATACACTCAAATCATCAGAGTTGGTCAAAGACGCGGAGATGCGGCTCAAGTTGCCATTGTTAAACTGGTGGTTTAACAAATTGTTTTGACATAAAGGAAAAAATGTTTAATTATTTATTTAGTTTGTTTTCAAACGATATGGGTATTGATTTAGGAACTGCTTCCGTCTTAGTATATATCAAAGGGCAGGGCATAGTTCTTAGAGAACCTTCCGTAGTCGCGATGGAAAAAATCACAAAAAAAGTTTTAGCGATAGGCATTGAGGCAAAAAGAATGCTCGGGAAAACTCCCGCAAGTATTGTTGCTGTGCGTCCGCTTAGAAACGGCGTCATAGCGGATTTTGACGCTACTGAAAGAATGGTCAGATACTTTATAAAAAAAGTTCACAATAGAAGAACTCTTTTACATCCCAGAGTTGTTATTGGAGTTCCGTCTGGAATTACTGAGGTGGAAAGAAGAGCCGTCAAAGAAGCTGCTGAGCAAGCCGGCGCAAGAGAGGTTTATTTGATAGACGAACCGACAGCCGCCGCTATAGGCGCAGGCATACCGATACAAGAGCCGGAAGGCAGCATGATTGTAGACATTGGCGGCGGAACGACGGAAGTCGCCGTTTTATCTTTAGGAGAGACAGTTGTCGCTAAATCATTGGGGGTAGCCGGCGATGAAATGGACGAGGCTATAATGCAGTATTTTAGACGCAAATATAATTTGATAATAGGCGACAATACGGCGGAAGAAGTTAAAATGACTATAGGTTCTGTTTTTCCTCTTGAAGAAGACGAAGATATGTCTATGGATGTCAAAGGAAGAGACCAAATTACCGGTTTGCCTAAGACCGTAAAAATAAATTCCGAAGAGATGAGAGTGGCTTTGTCCGACCCTGCTAAGGCGATAATAGAAGTGATAAAAAATACTTTGGAAGAAACGCCTGCCGAACTTGCGGCAGACCTTGTTGATTGCGGTATTATTTTAAGCGGCGGAGGCTCTTTGGTTCGTGGTTTTGACAAACTTTTAGCGCAAGAGACCGATTTGCCGGTCAGCCGCGCGGAAGACCCTTTAACTTGTGTTGCAAGAGGCACCGGAATATATATGGAAGAATTAGACAATATGAAAAAGTCCAGTAAAACAAAGTATTGAGGACATGCTGATTTTGTCGTCGTTTGCGGGTTTGACCCCCAATCTCAAATAATGGAAGAGGTTATAGGTTAAAGTCCGCAGGCGGCAGGTAAGGGTATTTAGCGAGATAATCAGCGTTTCCTTAACCTCTGACCTCGCCTAAAATATATCTAATCTAATCGCCTCCTGCCTAAAATAAAATGGCAAACAGAAATTCAAAACGCACAAATTTAGTTTTCGTCATACTTTTACTTGCAGGGGCTTTTCTCGTCTTTTTACAGCCCGTTGTTTCTGTGCGTATAATCAAAGCGCTTGTCTATTACATGATTTATCCCAGCGTCTCTGCGGCTAATATGGTGATAATTAAGACAGGAGATGTGGCGGATAATATCAAATCAATGGTTTATGTCCACCAAGAAAATCTAAAATACAAACAAGAAAATCAACAATTAATAGATAAATTAAGACATTATGATGCGATGTCGGTTCAATACAATAAACTCATAGATTTGATAAGGGTGCCTTCCGTCCAATTTACAAGAATGGTTTTTGCATCAATTTCAGTCAGAGAGCCTAATGAATGGTATCAATGGATTATTATTTCAAAAGGTAAAAACGATGGGTTTTATGACGAACTTCCTTTAGAGGTCCTCACCAAAGACGGACAATTATGCGCCGTAGGCAGAATTGTAGAGACTTATGATGGTTCCGCAAAAGCCGCTTTAATAACAAATGTCTTGTCTGTTGTTCCTGTAAAAATAAAAAACAAAAATATAAACTGTCTTGCCGAAGGGACTAATACTAGAACCCTTAAAATCACATATATTCCTTTTAATGCCGATGTCAGGGAGGGTGATGAAGTTGTTGTGAGCGGTTTAAGCTCTGTATTTTCCGAAGAAACTCCCGTAGGCGTTATCAGAAGCGTTTCAAAGGGGCAGACAGTTGATTTTAAAACTGCTACTGCCGAAATTTATTTTGAATCCAATATCTCTCAAGAAGTCATAGTTTTAATTCCGGATAAGGAGATAAAGTGAAGAATTTTATTTTCTATTTAGCGTATTTTATCAGCGTTGTCCTCGTGCAGTTTTTTATAGGCAAATATATAAATATATTTAGCATTTTTCCAAATTTTATAATTATTGCCGTAATATATTTGGGGATGACAAGAGGCAAGATGGAAGCCCAAACGCTCGGTTTTTTATTTGGGCTTACTTGGGATATTTTTGCCACAGATGTTTTTGGCGGACGCGCCGTTATGCTTACTCTCGTAGGATATTTTACCGGCGCTCTCAAAAAGAGTTTTGATATAGACCAAACGACAACTCAAATTTTTGTAGTTTTTGCCGCGTCTTGCCTATATTGGACGGGATTTAATCTTATCAGTTATCATTTTATTGAAAATGCGGACAAGTTTTCTTTATTTTCTATTTCGCTTAGAGGATTTTTTGGGTTTGCTTTCACGCTTGCAATCACGCCTATGATGTTTACCATTCTTAAAAAAGTTTTTTATCTTATTGAGGACAGGTAATTGCGATGGCATGGCAAAAAGAAGAAAAAATCACCTATGGACTATTTCTTGATAAACATAAGCGTATGCTTGTGTTTTTTTCATTGTTGTTTATAATTCTTTCTCTAAGACTTTCATATTTGCAAATAATACAAGGCAATTATTACCGCGCAATTTCCCAAGAACAGAGTATGTATAATAGACTTGAGAAAGCTCCGCGCGGCATAATATATGCGTCAGACGGCACAATATTTGTCAGCAATGATTTTACCTATGCCGTTTTGTTTAAGCCTTTTGATATTGAAAAAGTCCCATCTCAAGAAATTATATATGAATTGAGTTCAATTCTCGGCAGAGATATCAGCGCAACTGTCAACAAAAACACAGAATACGGCAGAGTTGTTAAACTTGCAGACAATTTAAGCATTGAGGAAATGTTTAAAATTAGAGAAAAACAATTGAAATTAAAAGGCGTTGAAGTGGTAAAAGAGCCTAAAAGGCTGTATAACTTTTCAGAAAGCAGCAGTCATATTACCGGCTATATAGGGGAGATAAGAACAGACGAGTTGAGAGCGTTATCTCAAGAAGGATATAAACTCGGCGATTATATAGGCAGAGGCGGCATAGAGCAATCTTTTGATAAATATCTCCAAGGCATAGACGGCGGCTGGCAATTGGAAATCAATGCCAAAGGCTATCAGACAAAGGCTTTCAAATATATTGACCCTCAAATAGGAAACAGCCTCTATATTACTATAAACCCTCAATTGCAAAAAATCGCTTACGAGGCTTTGCAAAATAGTCCCACAGGCAAAGGAGCGGCAGTTGTCATAGATATCCGTTCCGGCGCAATTCTCGCTATGGTTTCAGCCCCGAACTTTGACGCAAATCTCGTAGGCACCGACGAATTTAACAATTATCTTAAAGACAAAAAACTTCCTTTGTTTAATAGAGCAATGCAGGCTTTATACGCTCCGGGTTCAATATTTAAAATTGTTACAGTTGCGGCGGCTCTTGAAGTTCTTTCTTTAGATCCCGATTGGACTGTGTATTGCAATGGCAAATTTGAACTTGGCGATAGAGTCTACGCTTGTTGGAAGAAAGAAGGACACGGCAAAGTTGACCTCAAAAAAGGTTTAGCGCAATCTTGTAATGTGTATATGTATAATCTTGCTTTAAAACTCGGCATAAAAAATTTGGACGATTTTGCTGAAAAATTTCACCTTGGAGAAATCACAGGCATAGATATTCCAAATGAAAAGAAAGGTTTTGTCCCCACTCCGGAATGGAAAAAAGCCAAAATAAAAATGTCTTGGCTGCAAGGCGATACGGTTATTTTTGCAATCGGTCAAGGCGCTTTGTGGGCTACTCCTCTTCAAATGGCTTCAATGATGTCAGCCGTAGCAAATAGAGGGACTTTTTATAAACCTTTTGTCGTCAATGAAGTTATGACTCCCGAAGGCAAACCCTTATATAGACATACAGTTGAAACCGGCGCTCCCGTTGTTATGTCCGATGAGACATGGGATATTTTACAAGACGCCTTATTGGAATCTGTTGAAAGCGGAACTTCTCAAAGGAGCAAATTTCGTTCTGTCCGAGTAGCGGGCAAGACAGGCACTGCGCAAAATCCTCAAGGCGACGACCATGCTTGGTTTGTATCTTACGCTCCTTTTGATAATCCGGAAATTGCGCTTGCAGTGATAGTAGAAAACGGCGGCGGCGGCGGCGCTATAGCCGTTCCTGTCGGCAGAGCGATATACGAAGCGTATTTTGATTTGCCTCCTCAACCCTTGCCCGTATATAGACGAGCGGAAACAAAAACAAACAATGATTCAAAAAATAAACAAGCGGCAAAAAAAGCGGACAATAAAAGAAAATCCGCTTAAAAGATAAAAATTCATTTTGTCGTTACAGATTTCGGTAAGTCGTCAATTGCGAGATTGACGCGCAATCTCCGTTGTTGCTTTGGCTGTGTTGAATGGGCGAGATTGCGGTTTAAGCCCGCAGGCGGCAACAATGACCTCTCAACCGGCGCATAAAAATATATGGACAAGCCTGCTTTCGCGTATATAAGTTTTGTTGCGCGCAATACTTATACTCTTACATTCTTTGTATATCAGTTATGCAAGAGATTTAATGGAAAGAAGTCAAAAGGATAAAAAATTATGCAAGAAAAGAATTTCTTTTATAGATTGGCTTTAAATATAGATTGGATTTTGCTGCTTTCTCTCATAGCGATATTGGCTATAGGTTTTTTATCCATATATTCGGCTACTTATTCTTATTACGGCTTAAAATATGTTTCCGTTCAAACTCTTGCTTTGGGCATAGGCTTTGTGTTGATGTTGATTTTATCAAGTTTTAATTATCAACATTATGAACAGATGGACAAAATAATTTATGTTTTGTCTCTTTTGCTTTTGATTTCAGTTTTAATTTTAGGTATGACTGTCAGAGGCACAAAAGGCTGGTTTAATTTTGGTTTTGTTTCTTTTCAGCCTGTGGAAATTGCAAAGATAATGTATATACTTATTCTTGCGGCATTCCTAAATAAGAACGGCAAAGACGCTAAAAAGTTTCAGTTTTTGTTTTATGCTTTTTTATTGTTGTTAGGACATTTATTTTTAATTATGCTTCAACCTGATTTCTCGTCCACGCTTTCTTATTTTCCCGTCACGCTTGTCCTTTTATATTTTATCGGAGTAGAGCCGTTCTATTTATTTTGCATTCTGCTTTTCGGCAGTCTCGCCGCGGGCATTCCCTTGATAAGCACATTTTTCAAACTTCAATATAATTTAGATAGAAACGCCAATTTTATCATCCATATCTACTCTTTTATCAAAGACGGATATGTTTGGCTTTTTTGCATAATCGCCGTTCTTTTAGCGATTGCCGCGCTATGGTGGCTTTTGATAAAACTGAAAATGCGGGTGCCTATTATTTATCCAATCATTTTATGCGCTTGCATAATACTCGGCTGCGTTTCTTCTATCGCTGTTGAAAAATCTTTGAAAGAGTATCAAAGAAAAAGGCTTGTTGTTTTTTTAAATCCCAAAATAGATTCCCGCGGGGCGGGCTACAATATAATTCAATCAAAAATCGCCATAGGTTCAGGCAAAATCATAGGCAAGGG
The DNA here is from genome assembly GCA_031287095.1 of Candidatus Parendomicrobium reticulitermitis. Classification (GTDB taxonomy): domain Bacteria; phylum Elusimicrobiota; class Endomicrobiia; order Endomicrobiales; family Endomicrobiaceae; genus Parendomicrobium; species Parendomicrobium reticulitermitis. The sequence continues at coordinate 21,140 of JAITTG010000056.1, forward strand.
ATATCAAAAAGGCACGCAAACCCAACTTGGTTTTTTACCTGAACAGCACACGGATTTTATTTTTTCAGTGATTGGCGAAGAAGGCGGCTGGCTCATATCGCAACTTACTCTATTGTTTTATTTCTTGCTTATATGGAGGGCGATGTCTATCGCAAGGGACTCGCGCGACAGTTACGGTTCTCTCGTGGCAACAGGCATAGCCACAATGTTTTCATTTTATGCTTTCATCAATATAGGCATGGTAATGGGCATGATGCCCGTCACCGGCATACCTCTGCTGTTACTTTCTTACGGCGGCTCTTCAATGGTTTCCTCAATGTGCGCAATAGGCATACTAAATTCAATTCACATACACCGCCACACCTATTACAAAACCTCGATAGAAATATTCTAATTCCCTTGCGCGGCGCCCTGCGGCAATGCGCAATCTCAACTCCGTCGCAAGACGCGCAATACAATACTTATATTCTTACATTCTTTATATATCAGTTATGCAAGATGTCTAATAAATTCATACGCTAAAAGACAAAAAATGCAAACAATATGTTCAGTTTTAGACAAATTAAAATCGCATTGAAAATCAATACAAAATACAATTGATTTAAACGCAAGTAACGCAAAGCGGCAAGACTAACGCTGTCGCTATTGCCGTTGTCTTTGTCGTTGTTTAAGGAAAGGACGCTCGCATCTCGCGCCTGCCGCCAAACTGAGATCTTTATTCATCGCGCGGCGGCTGAAACTTGCGAGAAGCCTTTGCTGTTGTCGTTTTTGCCGTTGTTTTTAATTGCCTTTGCCGTCTTTTCTCTTTCCGCTCTGCGTTTATTTGTCGTGTGCGTTAGGGTTTCAACAATAATTTTGATACAATCCCATCATTCTTAAACAAGAAAGCGGTAAAAGGTAAAAATGTAGAGACGCGTTGTGTGCGCGTCTCAAATCAATATATTAAATTTCAAAAAGAGGCAAATCATGATAAACAATCAAAATCAAATCAGTTTCGTAGGGGCAGACCCAAGTGTCTGCCCTTCTCAAATAAATTTGCCTCTAAACCGTAAATTTGTCGTCACGGGTTTTGGATTTGCCATTGCGTGCGTATCCCATGTTTATGTTGTCATTGCGGGCAAGACCCGCAATCTCCGTCGTTTCCTTTTTTCATCATTCCCGAATGTCTCCCCAACTCCGTCATTGCCGAGCGTCCCTATCGGGAATCTGCTTCGTCTTGTTTGTGCGTTACGCCGCAGAATCCATTTTATGTCGTTTTTCAAGACTTTGTTGTTGGTAACAAAATCGTCATTGCCGAGCGTCCCTATCGGAAATCCATTTTCATCGCAAAGCGCGTCGTTGATTTTTGACTTACAGTTTTTTAATCGTCTTTGCCGTCTTTTCTCTCTGCCTTTGTTTTCGCCTTTAAACCCAAAACTCTCTTTCAAATTTCTTTTAACTGCTTTTATTGTCGTCTTTTTGTCTTTATCTGCTTTTGCCGCTCGCTGGAAGGACTACTCAAGCGGTGGTCCATACACTGAGACTCCCGCAGCTAATGCTGTAATAACAGGTTATGGCGGCGCGAACGGCGGGGCGATATATCTATCAGGTTCAGTGACTTTGAACATCAATGGCGCTGGTAATCTCACTTTTCAAAACAATGGAGGAACTGGAACGACGGGCGGGGGAGTGGCATATTTGAGCGGAGCAACGTTAAATATCACGCGAACTGGAACTAGTAGCCAATTGATTTTTCAAGATAATATCGCTACAGGCGGTGCAGGCAAGGGAGCAGGCGCGATATATTCTGAGGGAACTTCAAATGTAACATTAAATGCGGCTACTATTATAATGAGACGCAATCAAGGCAGCACGGATGGCGGTGTGGTTGCATATAATGGCGGAGTTGGCACTTTCAATGTGCCTACGAGCGTAGTTTCTTTTCAAATTACTAACAATACGGCGCAATTTGGCGGCGCATTTTATTCGAATGGCGGCACACATCAGTGGTATTTTAGAGCAAAAACAACAACTTTTGCTGATAATGCTGTATTTTATGGCATAGCCAGAGAAGCGGCGGGCGGAGTAGTTCAAATAAATGGCGGGCAAGGTAACATATATTTTGACGGCGGGTCAGCGGGTAGTTATGCAAATGTGGAGTATTTAAGAAATTCGGCAAATGATTCTCAGGGTAGCGGCGGGTTAGGCGGAGTTTTGGCGCTATACTCTAAAATGGATTTGCATTACAATTATGTGAATCTGAACTTTGATAGCAATTATGCTTATATGAGGGGCGGAGTTATATGGGCGCAGAGTAATGTTTTAGTAGAGTTTAACAATTTTACATTTAAAGCAAATAACAATAAGGCAAGATATGGAGGAATCATAGCATTACAAGGAGACGCTAGGGTGACCTTTAATAATGGCAGTATAGAGTTCACAAATAACACTTCTTTTGCACCAGATTCTATGGGAAATATAAGTCTTGGAGCCAGCAATGTAATGAGTTTAAGCAATATATCCAGTCTAATAGGCAGAAACAATAGGGCGAGTCAAGCGGGATTATTATATTTACCGAATGTGACCTTTAATTTCACAGGGATGACGATGGAATTAACGGGCAACACGGCGTTTAGCGGTTCAGGGGGCGGATTTTATTTTACTCGTTCGACCACGGTATTTGGCGGACAAAACATGACATTTCTGACGAACACGGCATGGATGGCTAGTGGCAATGGCGGAGCGATATACATAGAATATTCAAGTTCAACATTTGGCGCGCCACAATCAATGAGATTTGAAGGAAACAGCGCGGGAGGCAGCGGCGGCGGGATGTATTTTCAAAATTCACGCGCATATTTTACGCAATCGAACTCGATGCAATTTTTAAGCAACAGAGCGGCAACAAACGGCGGAGCGATGTATTTTAGTAATTCATATGCGTCGTTTGCGCCTACGAGCATGACATTTAATGGGAACTCAGCTGCGGCAGGGGGCGGGATGTATTTTATGCAATCGACTGCGGCATTTGGTGGAGCGGCTGCGTCGTCGATGGCGTTTACAAACAACAGTGCGACGGCAGGAAGCGGCGGTGTAATGTATTTTGAAAATTCGACAGCGACCTTTTCGGCGAACTGGATAATGAACTTTCAGAGCAACATAGCGAGTTTAAGCGGCGGTGGGATGTATTTTACGAATGTGGCGGCTGCATATTTCAGGACAGCGCGGATGATGAGATTTTCATTAAACTCAGCGTCAAACGGAAGCGGCGGGGCGATGTATTTCAACAATGTGCCGATAGTGCAATTCACGCCTACGACGATGGTATTTGAAAGCAATCGTGCAATTGGAACGGGACTTGGCGGTGGTATGTATTTTAGCGGGGTTCGTGTGGCGCAATTTTTACCTACATCGATGACATTTCAGGGCAACATTGCGGCGGTAAGCGGCGGGGGGATGTATTTTGTGAACTCGACTGTAACATTTGG
>JAITTG010000076.1 GCA_031287095.1 Candidatus Parendomicrobium reticulitermitis
TTGACGAGAACAAAGGATATCTCAATTTCTTTATTTTGCGCATTTTTTATACTCACTTTAACATTGAATTCGCTTTTTTCCTGATTTGCAGGTATCATACCCACAGACTTTAATTCCAAGGGCGAATACTCTTGAGCAAAACCAATTGCAACGAACAAAACAATAGCGCCAAAAAGCAAGACAATTTTCTTCATATTACTCTCCTGTTAAGGTGTATTTTTAGCCGCCTTGGCTGTCAGATTTATAGGATAGCCGCAATATACAATAAAATAGGCTTTGACGCAAAGGCGGCAAAGGTTTCTCGCAAGTTGCGCAAAGGGGGATAACGACAACTGCAACGACCGCGCAAGCAACGCAAAATGACAAAAAACAAAAAAATCTTAACATTGTAGGGGCGGAGTTCAGCCATCCTCCAAAAGGTTGTCATTGCGCGTCCTGCGTGAAATCGCAGGGCGCATAATGTCCATTTATTTTTGCTGTCTTTTATCTTTGCCGTTTGTCGTTTGTTTTTACGCGTCTTTTTGCTATAATCCGCTTATTGTAAGGGCGGGTTTTAAACCAGCCGTTGTTTGTTATACAAAAATCAATCGGATTTTTAAAAATTAGGATTTCAAATGATAGATTTACATACTCATACTTTTTTTTCAGATGGCGCATTATCGCCATCTGAACTTGTTTATACGGCAAAAGTCAAAGGATATTCGGCGATAGCGGTTACCGACCATATAGACCATTCAAATATGGAATTTGTAATCCCCAATATAATCAAAGTTGCAAAAATCCTGACTCAAGAATACGACATTTTGGTTTTAGCAGGCGCGGAACTCACCTATATTCCTCCAAAGCTTATAGATTCTGCCGCCAAAGAATGCCGCAAATTAGGCGCAAAAATAATCGTCGTTCATGGTCAGACTACCGCTGAGACTGTCCCGCCAGAAACTAATTTATACGCAGTTAAAGCCGATATTGATATTTTGGCTCACCCGGGTCATTTATCTAATGAGGAAGCAAAAATCGCGGCAGACAGAGATATAAAAATTGAGATTACGATGAGAAAATATCATAATGCCGCAAATGATTTAGTTGCGGCATCCGCTTTGAATGCCGGCGCAAAACTTATTTTAAACACCGATTCCCACAATGGAGACAATCTTATGACGAAAGAAATTATAAAAGAAACTCTTTTGCGCGCAGGTCTTAAAGAAGAGTATTTTACAACAATGCAGAAAAATTCTATGGAAGTAATAAATAAAAGGAGATAAAAATGCAATTTAATCAATCGCCGTCAAAAGTAGGAACAGCCGTCTCATTTGTAGTAAATCAATTCAAGGAGAACAAAGTTAGAGCATTGACTATTTTAGGCGTATTAATAGTCGGTTTTGTTTTGACTTTTATTATTGTATCAACGCGCCAAAAGTATGATGTCAGGGCTTCAGACTTATATTCTCAAGGATACGGCTTAATTTTAGCGGGCAATCAATCTGGAAATCCGCAACAGCAGCAGCAGGGAGTTACGACATTGGAAGATTTAATCAAAGTATATCCAAAAACTCCCGCCGCTTATGAAGCGAGGCTTATTCTTTCAGATTTTCAGTTCGCTCAAAATAATTTTGCTCAAGCGTTAAATTTTGTATATGAAGTTTCTCAAAAAGGAAATCCAAAGGCAATAAGACCGATAGGGCTTTATAGAGCGATATATATATACGACCAAACCAATGACATTGATAATGCAATCAAAAATTCAAATGATTTCATAAAAAAGTATAGCGACAATTATTTAATCCGCGATGTATATATGAATCTTGCAAGATATTATTTGATGAAAGGCGACAAAGACAGCTCCAAGAAAACATACAATGATATTCTAATCAAGTTTCCCGCTACCGAAGAAGCCTCAATCGCCCAAAGATTCATAGAGGGAATACAGTAATATAGAATATGTTTTTCCAATAGTAATGGCGGCGGGCGGGTTTCAACCTCGCCCAAAAGCTTGTCATTCTGCGCGAAGCCGCAGAATCCGTAAAATGCCGTTATTCAAGCCTTTGTTGTAAATGGTATAGTAGAGGGGTAATATAAAAGATATGGATAAATATTATTATGTCTATATCCTTGCCAATAAAGAAAATGGGACTATTTATACAGGTGTAACAAATAATTTGCGGCGCAGAGTAATAGAACATAAAACAAAACAGGTTAAAGGGTTTACAAGTAAATACAATGTGGATAATTTAGTATGGTTTGAAACTATTCAAGATATTAATATCGCTATAGAATTTGAAAAAAAGATTAAAAATCGCGGGCGGCAATGGAAAATAGATTTAATTGAAAAGAATAATCCAAATTGGGAAGATTTAAGCAAAGAAATTTTAGATATTGAGTAAACGGCATTTTATGGATTCTGCGACTTCGCGCAGAATGACAATGCCTGTCTGTTTTTATATATCGGTTGTGCAAGAGGTCTAATGTCATTGTTTGTCGTCGTTGCGGGCTTGTCCTACAATTGACGGATTAGTTATTAATTGTGCGCATATTGTAGAGGCGGGTTTCAACCCGCTCAAGGGGCGTCATTCTGCGCGAAGTCGCAGAATCCATAAAATGCCGTTATTCAAGCCTTTTTGGGCAGGTTTCAACTCCGCTTCTATAATGCACACAATGGATAAACTTCAACAAAAAAGGAGAATGAATCATGAAAAAATCAGTCTTTATTCTATTTTCAGTTGTCTTTTTTACTTGCGGGGTTTTTGCTCAAAGCAATTTTGGAACGCAAAAAGCGCAAAACCTTTCAAAAAGTTTTGCCGTGGGCGCGTCCATTGTTGACGCTCAATCAATAATTTCCGATATCCCAAGCCTTACAATAAGATATTGGTTTGACAAAAATGTCGCCGCTGAAGCGCTTTTTTCTTTATCAAACGGCGATAAAGGCGGCATTATTTACGGCGGTGGAAAACTTTTAGCTATTATCAAAAATTACGGCTCTGCCAATTTATACGCCTTGGCGTCTGCGGGGTTTGGCTCTTCAAAAGATAGCGGCGAAGAAAATGAAAAAGGAATTTTAAATCTCAGCGCGGGTTTGGGCATAGAATGGTTTATAATAGACAATCTCTCCATATCAAACGAAATAGTATTTTCTTATTTTGACAGAGCCGGCGATGCGAATCAATTCGGCATTTCGGCGGATTGGATGCCTAAAGCGGGCATAAGGGTTTATTTATAATGGCTGCAGCCGTCATACTTTTTGATTTGGGCAAAGTGATTTTTGATTATGATTTTGACAAAGCCTATAAAGGTTATATCAAAAAAGTCGCTAAAAAAGTTGATATAGTCGGTATGGACTCATTATTTAATCTTGAACTTTTAGACCAATACGAGCGCGGCAATATAGAGACTAAAGATTTCTTTGCCCAATTTTCAAAAGCGGTCGGTTATAGCGGGACTATCAATGAATTTACTCTGTTGTGGAATGACATTTTTACTCCCATAGAGCCTATCTTATTTTTAATACCTCAACTTGCAAAAAAAAATCGTTTGGCAATGCTCACAAATATATGCGATCTGCATTTTACTTATCTTACCGAGAGATACCCTCAAGTATTCTTATTATTTGAAAAAGTTTTTGCTTCTTATCAAATGCACAAAAGAAAACCCGACCCTGCCATATATCAAGAAGTTATAGATGCTCTCGCGGTAGATCCCTCAAAAATCTTTTTTACCGACGACAAACCAGAAAATATAGAAGCCGCCAAAAAATGCGGCATAAACGCTCATCAATTTACAAATCCTAAAAATCTCATTAAGCAATTAAATGACGAGGGGATAATATGCTAAATTTCGGCGTGTCCGTCAAAAAGCATAAAGAATTATGCGCGGCGTTTGAAAAATACGGCGTTAAAGAAACCGATATAGAAGAAAATTTTATCCGTTCGCCCGGCAAAGGCGGACAAAATGTAAATAAAGTTTCCACAGCCGTTTGGTTAAAACATATTCCCAGCGGCATAGAAGTAAAATGCAGCAAAGAAAGATTGCAAGGTTTAAACAGATTTCTCGCAAGGCGGATTTTAGCGGATAAAATTGCCGAAATAATAGACGGTGAAAAATCAAAAAAACGCCAAGCGATAGAAAAAATAAGAAGACAAAAACGCAAACGCTCCAAAAGGGCAAAAGAAAAAATGCTTGAAAACAAAAAACGCTCTTCGCAAAAAAAAGAGTTAAGAGCAAAAGTGAGATTCTAATGCAAAAACAATCCATCCAACCCCATCGTTCGTTTTTGTCTCTTGAGGAAGATGTCGTGGAAAGCGCTCAATCGCCAAGCGCGCAATTCTCCTCTTCCTTGATGGGAGAGGGCATGGCGAGGGTGGACGCAAAGCGCAGCGCGCGGTTTTTATCATCTCAATCATATCTCGGACATCGAGAAAGATTAAGAGAAAAAGTAAAAAAAACAGGTTTAAAAAATCTTGCCGAATACGAAATTTTAGAATACCTTTTAACTTATCCTCTGCCTCAAAAAGATGTAAAACCCATAGCCAAAGATTTAATAAACAAATTTGGAAGTTTAAAGAAAGTTTTTGACGCAAATTATGCCGACTTATGCCAAATAAAAGGCGTCAAAGATAATGCCGCATCGTTTATAATTTCGTTAAAAGAATTTGCCGCCATATACGCTTTTTTAAATATCAAAGACAGCGCGGAATTATCTTCTCCCAAAGCGGTAAATGAATATCTATATTCCGTATTAGGCGGACAAACCGTAGAAAAAATTTATTTACTTTTTTTAAATTCAGCCAATAAAATTACAGGCTCTTGCGAAATAGAAAGCGGCACAGTCAACAAGTCGATAGTTCTTCCGCAAAAATTCGTAAAAGAAGCGTTAAAAAACGAAGCCGCCTCGATAATAATGGCTCACAATCACCCCGGCGGCTCCTTAAAACCCTCGCAAAACGACATAGACAGCACTCAAACCCTAAAAGCCGCCTTTGCCGCCGTTGACATAACTTTCTTAGACCACATAATAATCTCAGGCAAAGACTATTTCAGTTTCAAAGAATATGGATTATTATAACCCCCCAACTCCGTCATTTGAGGGGACGGAGTAGTAACGCTGTTAACGCAAGAGGCAGGCGCGGAGAAGCCGCGATATGCACGGCTGGCTCTAAATCGTTGTCATATTATTGTATAGGAATTTCACAAAGGAGGTAGTTATGAAAGTATTATTGATTAACGGCAGTCCTCATGAGAAAGAATGCGTTTGGACGGCTTTAAGAGAAGTTGAGAAATCTTTAAATGAGGAAGATATTGACGCTGAGATTTTCCACATAGGGACAAAACCCATTGCGGGATGTATTGATTGCGGAAAATGCGAAAATGGTCTTTGCGCTTTAGACGGCATTGCAAATACCGTAAAGGATAAAATGGCTCAATCCGACGGATTGATTATCGGTTCTCCCGTCTATTTTGCAGGCGCAAACGGCTCTTTGATTGCGCTTTTAGACAGAGTGTTTTTCTCTGGCAGAAAATCTTTTATTTTTAAGCCTGCGGCGGCTATTGTTTCCGCAAGACGCGCTGGAACTACGGCTGCTTTAGACCAAATAAATAAATATTTTTTGATTTCACAAATGCCCGTTGTTTCCTCTAAATATTGGAATATGGTTCACGGTTTTAACGCTGAGGAAACTAAACAAGATTTAGAAGGTATGCAGGTGATGCGTGTTTTAGGCAAGAATATGGCATGGCTTTTAAAGTGCATAGAGCAAGCAAAAAAAGCAGGCATAGAATACCCAAAACCAACAGAGCAAAATATAATGACGAATTTCATACGATAGATATTAGTTGTCGCTTTCGGGTTTTGGATTTGCGGGCTTGACAGGCTTATTTCGTGTAGAATGGCAACGCGGCGGGCGCGGGCGGCAGGGCAAAATAATGATGAAAAGAGGCATAGGTTTTTATGAAGCGATATATTAGATTTTTATTTTTTATCGTTTTAATTTCCATATTTATATCAGCCTGCGCCGCTCGGCGCGCCTCATCTCCCGCTCCCTTGCAATGCAATGTCTATGTGATAAATCAACTATCTAAAAAAGGCATTCATTTGCCTTATCATAATGCTAATGGATTAGATAGATATATGATTTCATCTCCAAATTGGAAACAAATCCCCAGACTTTCTAAGAAGAAATTAGACCATAAAGAAGCCTATAAATTAGTCAGAGCGGGTAAGATTGTAATAGCGACTTACAATACTCACAGCAAAAAAAGCGGACATATTGCTATATTAGCCAACAGAAAAATTATGTATTGGAGCAAAAGTTTTAACGCTTATGTCCCTTTCGTTGACGGAAGCATCAACGGCAAACCCGCCAAAATCACCCCGCTGTCCAAACAATTCAGTTCTGACAAAGAAATAAATATGAATTATTTTGCGTATGCAAGGTAGGGGTAACCTATGCATCCGCATAACTAATTTGCCGCGTCAATAATGAATGGTATTAAGGCAGCGACCATGTATGTGCGGCGAAGCCGCGATACACACGGCTGGCGCTAAGTTAAGCGCAGAACTGGACGGTCGCATTGCCTTTTGGCGTCTTTTGACACAATTTGTTCGCTTGGATAGCGCCGCTATACGCGCGCGAACAAATTCTGCCAAAAGACGCTCAAAATGCTTCGCGGAGAGCGTCTCATACATAAAGGGAAAACGACAAAAACAAACATAAATACAAAAAAACAAAACCCCAAAACTTGTATAGCGCGGGTTGCTCCTCT
>JAITTG010000081.1 GCA_031287095.1 Candidatus Parendomicrobium reticulitermitis
CAAACACCACATATAAAACCAACACCCAATGGCGGCCTAACAAAACAAACTACAAATCAAAGATGGGGCGGGGGGGGGGGCTAGTCTAAGAAGAGCCTCTACCAAGTTTTTTGAAAAGATTTTTTATATAAAGAATGAAAATATACATAAAGTTGTAAACATTCTCGGCTTGAAAATTAAATGGAAAAACAAAAAAGCAAGAAAGCAAGCAAAACAACAATTAGTTTTTGTTGTTAAAATTAAAACTTATCTTTATAAAAAACTTGTTCAGCGCTTTGTTATTAAAAAGAATTCCCAAAAAAACATTCGCTTTCTTGAAATAGGTCCCGGGGTCCAAAGGCTTGCAGATTTTGAAACAGTAAATGTTTTAAAAAATGATGTTACAGACTATATCGCAGATTTGTCTTTGGAAAAACTTCCATTTAAAGACCGTTCTTTTGATTTGATATACACAAGTCATTTCTTGGAGCATATAGAATGGTTTAAAGTTGAGCAGTGCATTAAAGAAATGCATAGAGTATTAAAAGACAATGGAAAACTTGAAATATGGCTGCCTGACGGCTTAAAAGCCGCTCAGACATTGATAGAAGCGGAAAATGGACGGCTCTTAAAAACTCCGGATGGTTGGAAAAATGGAAATAAAGAGGATAGCCCGTATTTATGGGTTAACGGCAGAGTTTTTTATGGACTTAATCCAAAATATCCAAGTTGGCATAAGGGTTTATTCACTTATAATTACCTTGCTTCTCTTTTAGAAAAAAGTAAATTCAAAAATATCCGCAAATTAGACAATAAAGAGTGCCGAGGATTTGACCATGGCTGGATAAATTTAGGAATAATTGGCGAGAAATAATCAAAAATTGTTATATGATTTTGAAAATCTCCGCTATTATCTGTCTTTGTTGTGTTCTGAAATATTGCTGAACGCAATAGTAATGACAAATTATTTAGGGAGTGCAAAAAATGGAGAATAAAAGCAAAGCATTAGTCGGGGGGGGGGGTAGTCTAAGGAAATTCGCCACAAAGTTTTTTGAGGCAATTTTTCATTGTAAAAATGATGGGATTTATAAAGTTGTCAATGTTTTTGGTTTGAGATTTAAGATTAAAAATAAATATAAAGAAGTCTTGTTGAAATTACGCCAGCAAGAACAAAAATTAGAAAAAAGCAATAAAGATTTGAATGAAAAGTTAAAAAGAATTACTCCGCGTCCAATTTTTAAACAAATTGATATTCCCATAGTTGACCATTGTAATTTGAATTGTAAGGGCTGTAATTATTTCTCCACTTTGGCGCAAGAGCGTTTTATGCCTTTTGAGATTTTCAAAAAAGATTTAGAAAGAATGGCGCAATTAACAAATGGAAATATCGAACAAATAAAATTGCTTGGCGGCGAGCCTTTGCTGCATACAGATTTATTGAAATTTATTGATTGCGCGGGAATGCTGTTTAAAAATACAAAATTGATAATAGTGACGAACGCTATTTTGCTAAAACAGCAAAATGATGATTTTTGGCAATGCTTAAAAGAAAATGCCGTAGAGCTTGCAATTACAAAATATCCAATAAATTTAGATTGGGAATATATTGACGCTCAAATCGGAAAGTTTGATATTGAATCTAAATTTTGGGGACGCCTTTATAATGAATTAGGCAGGAAAACTACTCATCATTATACGCTTGCCTTAAAAGGAAATTTAGACCCAGCGGCAAATTTTATTAAATGTGAATTTGCCAATTTATGCATAGCATTAAGGGACGGCAAACTCGCGACTTGTCAAATGCCTATAAGCGTCCAGCATTTCAATAAGCATTTTAATTGCAATATAGAAATTACCGAAAAAGATTATATTGATATATACAAAGCAAAAAACCTTGAAGAAATCTGTCAATTCCTTGCAAACCCAATCCCAATGTGCCGATATTGCAATGTCGCTAAAAGAACCTATAACAATGATTGGGGTTTGTCAAAAAAAGAAATAAGCGAATGGACTTGAAAGAATAATGAGTAGATATTGCGCCGCTTCTAAACGCCGAAAGTGTTTTATGCAGTTAATAATTCTGTATTGCCCGCAAGGATATGCGGAAAACAAGGATGATTTATGAAATTAGATTTATTGTCTTTTAAAAAGGCTGTAAAGAGTTTAAATGCCGCTCTTAAGGATTTTAATAAAGACAACGATAATGATTATATCAGAGACGCAGTAATTCAGCGTTTTGAATATACTTATGAATTGTCATATAAATTCTTACGCCGCTATTTGCAACTCTCATTACAAAATGCAAATGAAGTTGATGAAATGAGTTTTTCGGATATTATCCGTTCGGCAAGCGCAAAAGGTCTATTGCTTAATAATCTTGAAAAATGGATTGAATATAGAAAAATGAGAAATACCACAAGCCATACCTATGATGAAGCAAAGGCTGACGCTGTCATAGCGATTGCGCCAAATTTTTTAAAAGACGCCAAGTTTTTATTAAAAACGCTTGATAAAAAAGGTGATAAGCAATGGGAATTGATATAGAGCCGCGCCATCTTAAAATAGTCAACAATATATTAAAAGAAAATATTGGAGATTTGAACGCGCAAGTTTTTGCTTTCGGGTCTCGAACTAATAGTAAAGCGCGGCAATACTCTGATTTAGATTTGACCATTGATTGCAAAGGACAAAAACTACCGTTTGAAATTCTTGCAAAATTGTCATATAGCTTTGAAAATTCCTTACTGCCTTATAAAGTTGACATAGTTGACTTAAACAATATCTCAAAAGAATTTAAAAAAATAATCAAAAACGATTTGGTGCAATTGAAATACAATTGATAAATGCCAAAAGCGCAACAAATCCTATATTATCCATATCAAAAAGCAAAAATTTATTGAAAACAAAAACACATTGAAAAATCAATATGAAAAATGAAATCAAAAATTCAAAAAACTTGTAGGGGTGGGTTTGAAACCCGCCCGCCCCTACTAATGCAAAAACAAAACGACAAGCAGTGGTAAAATAATAATTTATCTCGACAATTTATAAAAAATGAAAACAATTCAATAAAAATCACATTTACATTGATTTTTCAATCTAATTTTAAATTCAAAACCCTTAAAAAGTCTTGCTTTCAACTCAAAATCCACTCAAATCCTCTTTACCTTGACTTTGATAGGTTCAATTGATAAAATCCGCCCTATCAAAAACCGTCCAAAAAATCTAAAAAATTTTAAAAAGAAGTCAAATTTACAAGGAAATGCCGATTAACTCGGGTTTCCTTAAAAAAGGAGCGTTTTATGTCTAAGTATGTTTATCAGTTTGGCGGCGGCAGAGCCGATGGAAATGGAAGTTTGAGGAATTTGCTTGGCGGTAAAGGGGCAAATTTGGCAGAAATGGCGGGTCATAAAGACTTGAAATTGCCCGTCCCTCCGGGATTTACAATCACAACCGAAGTTTGCACTTACTATTATGACCACAATAAAAAATATCCCCCAGAACTCAAAAAAGCCGTAGAAGACGCAATGAAAAAGACTGAAAAAATCATAGGAAAGAAGTTTGGAGACACAGTCAATCCTCTTTTGGTTTCTGTCCGTTCAGGCGCAAGAAGTTCTATGCCGGGCATGATGGAAACTGTTTTAAATGTCGGTCTTACCACAAAAACAATCCCAGCCTTAATCGCGAAAACAAATAATGAAAGATTTGTATATGACGCATACCGCCGTTTGATAATGATGTATTCCGATGTAGTTATGGAAAAAGGCGCGGGCATTGAACCCGCAGATGACCAAGGCATACGCAAGCAACTTGAAAGAATTATGGCTGATAAAAAAGCCGAAAAGGGCGTGTCTTTGGATACTGATCTTACAGCTGAAGATTTAAAAGAGTTGGCAGAAAAATTCAAAATCAGAGTAAAAGAAGTTTTGGGCGAAGAATTCCCAGACGACCCTTACAACCAAGTTTGGGGCGGCATAGGCGCGGTTTTTGCTTCTTGGAATGGAAGAAGAGCGATTGCATATAGAAAGATTGAAGGTATTCCAGACGATTGGGGAACTGCCGTAAATGTTCAATCTATGGTTTTCGGCAATATGGGAAATACTTCGGCGACAGGCGTTGCATTCTCAAGAAATCCCGGCAACGGCGACCCAAGATTTTACGGAGAATATCTCGTAAATGCCCAAGGCGAAGATGTCGTTGCAGGTATTCGCACCCCCGCTCCTATAAATGAAGCGGCAAAAAGCGAGCATAATAAGACGGAAGTTACTTTGGAAGAGTTTATGCCCAAAGTTTATAAAGAGTTATTTGCCATACAAAAAAGGCTTGAAAAGCATTACAGAGATATGCAAGATATAGAATTTACTATTGAAGACGGCAAACTTTGGATGCTCCAATGCCGTAATGGTAAGAGAAATGGACCTGCCGCGGTAAAGATGGCTCTTGATATGGTAAAGGAAAGAGTCATCACAAAAGAAGAGGCAATTTTGAGAGTAACTCCCGCTCAATTGGACGAACTTCTCCATCCCATCATAGACCCATCAGTAGAAAAAACATCAGAAATTTTGGCAAAAGGTCTTCCCGCAGGTCCCGGCGGCGCAAGCGGAACTGTAGTGTTTTCATCAGAAGACGCGGTCAAAGCCGCAGAATCAGGACAAAAAGTGATATTAGTTCGTGAAGAAACCAACCCAGAAGATGTGGAAGGTATGAGAGCCGCTCAAGCAGTTCTCACAGCCCGCGGAGGTATGACTTCACATGCCGCTCTTGTAGCGCGCGGTTGGGGCAAATGCTGTATAGTAGGCTGCGCCGCAATTCATGTTGATTTGAGCGCAAAAACTATGACAATCGGCGATAGAACATTTTCAGAAGGCGATTGGATTACTCTCAATGGCACAAAAGGCAATGTCTATGCAGGTCAGCTTGCTATGGTTGACGCCACAGAAAACGAGACTCTTTTTGAGTTCTTAAATATCTGCGATAAAGTAAAAAATATGCAAGTCCGCGCCAATGCGGATACTCCAAAAGACGCGAGAAAAGCGAGAGAGTTCGGCGCCGAGGGCATAGGCTTATTTAGAACGGAGCACATGTTCTATGGCGAAAACTCAGAAAAACCGCTTTTTGCTTTAAGGAAGATGATTGCTTCTAAGACAGTTGAGGAAAGACAACTTGCATTAAACGAAATTTTTCCTTATGCCAAAGAGGCTGTCAAAGGCGCAATAGAGGCTATGGATGGATATTTCGTAACAATCAGACTTCTTGACCCGCCTCTACATGAGTTTATCCCAAGGGAAGACGATAAGCAAAGAGAAATTGCAGACAGTCTCAACATAAGTCTTGATGAATTCAAATCAAGGGCAGACAAACTTCACGAAACCAATCCTATGATGGGTCATAGAGGCGTTCGTCTCGGAGTTACTTATCCGGAAATCACAGAAATGCAGATAAGAGCAATCTTTGAAGCATCCGCTGAACTTTTAAAAGACGGCAAAAACCCCCGTCCGGAAATAATGGTTCCTGTGACTTGTTCTGTAAATGAGTTGAAAAATCAAAAAGAAATTGTAGAAAGAGTATATAAAGAAGTTCTTCAAGCGTCTGGTCTTAAAAAGATTAAATATGCTTTTGGAACTATGATAGAAATCCCAAGAGCCGCTCTTTTAGCAGACCAAATGGCTCAAGAGGCTGAATTTTTCTCTTTCGGAACGAATGATTTAACTCAAATGTCGTTTGGTTTTTCAAGAGACGATGTAGGCGCTTTCCTTGGGGATTATCAAAATAAGAAAGTTCTTGAAAACGATCCTTTCCAAACCATAGATACCGACGGCGTAGGACAACTTATAGAACTTGGCGTGGAATTGGGCAGAGGCGTTCGTCCAAATATGGAAATAGGAATATGCGGAGAGCATGGCGGAGAACCAAAGTCAGTTGAATTCTGTCATAGCGTAGGGATGACTTATGTTTCTTGCTCGCCTTTTAGAGTTCCTATAGCGAGGCTTGCGGCTGCTCAAGCGGCGGCAAAAGATGCTATTTCCTCAAAAGGCAAAAAATCTAAAAAATCCCCCAAACCTAAACCCAAATCCAAAAAAGCCAAAAGGAAAT
>JAITTG010000083.1 GCA_031287095.1 Candidatus Parendomicrobium reticulitermitis
CAAATAACCCAAATCCAAGAAACAATAAACCAAGACGAAAATGAAGAAGAATACCAAAATGCAGAGACGCTCTCCCCGCGCCTCTTACCCCCGCAAGAAGAAGAGGATGAAGAAGAAGACATAAAAATAAATGTCATAGACTTGGACGAGATAAAGACAACAAAAAAAATCAACGGCGATAGCCGATGATGAGATAGAAGATATAAACATAGACGAAGATATTGATAAAAAAATACAGCTAACCCGCACTAATACCAAAGTGAAAGCGAAAATGTAAACAAAGCAAACAAAACAAATAACTCCAAATCCCCAAGAGCCAGCCAACGAAAATAAATTCAATATAATTACGGACAGGATGTTTTTACCATCTTTTCAAGCGATTTGACTACAATCCTTTTTCACAAATTAGCAACACTTTTTGAGTATTATGGACAGACCCGCTTTCGCGTAAGCAAGGAATGCCATACTGTTGGCGGCTGAAGCAGAGCATAAAGCAAATTATGCCGCAATGCAAGCGCAAGACGAGGCAATGGCGGCTGGGTGGTAGGTATTTTAACTCACAAGATAAATAGAACCCAAAAATCACACTAACGAGAACAATTGTCAATAACCGCGCGGATGAGAAAAACGCGGTTTGTCTTTGTAAATAAAAAAGCCGATGAGAATAATCTCACCGGCTTTTTTTAAGTTCAATCTTTTCAGCCTTTGTTACTTTGATTTAGTCGCCAAGTCCAGAAGATTTTATTTCTGAAGATTTTGTCTGTTCTTTCTCTGCTATTATCATTTTTTCCATCATTACATTAATGTTTTTGAGAGCGTTGTCTATACTAAAAGTTTTTTGTTCAGACAAATTTAATACAGGCAGTAATTCGTCTTTTAATTTCTCTCTCATTTGATTTATTTCCATCTTTGTTCTGCCGCAATCTTTTTTATATTTTAGAATATCGGCGTCTTTATTATCTTGTTTTAATTTTTCTTTAAAAATGCTTATGAATTCTTTATTTGTAAAATCAATTTTGTTATTGCGCATAGCAAAATCAATATCATAAAAATCCCTTGAAGCAATTTCTTCTCTTGTGGCAGCGGCTCTTAATTTTTCGGATAGTAACTCTTTAAGCGACAACATCTCTATTTTATCCGTATTTATTAAAGATTCTTTTGTAAAAATATCTATAAATTTATGTTTTATTTCTTTCTTTTCTGTGAGCAAGAGCGGGTTGGATTGCAAATTTACATCCATTTCCATTGTTTGTTTTGTAGGGATTATTACAGATTTATATTCAAACATAATAATATATTGACGAGATTCATTATGCGCTTCTATGCTAATAAAATCCATTCCAAATTGTTCTGAATATATTTTTATTTTTTCTTTTATTTCTTTCATTAAATCACTTCGCATTTTTCTTGTTATTGTTGTATTTGGCAATCTCATTTGAAAATCTAAATCCTCACTCATTCTATGGTAATTAAAAAAATCGGATTTACTTAAAGCAGTTCCGCCTTTAAAAATAATATTATTCGAAAGTTCTGAAATTTTTGATAAAAAAACCGTCGCATAATAATCTTTTTCAATATAAATATCGTTAAATCCTGTAAGTTGCGAAGTTTCTTTTATTCTTCTGATAAAATTGTCTTTGTCGTTTTTATTAAGCATTTAGTATTACTCCCCATTTTTTATTTATTTTTCCTTCTCTTGAATAAGAAGAAGTTGATATTAAGGCGCTATTTTGTATGCTGTTTAACAATGGATTTGACAATTTTTCAGATATATCGGCTTCATCTAATATTATTCCTACTAATTTACGCGTTTTTATTGTTGGATAACGGACAGCATAATCAATAAATTTATTTACATCGCATTTGTTTTCTTTGATTATGGCAGATAACTTTTTTTTAGCCTCCTGATAATTCCAACGATTAACAAAATCAATCATAGTTCTCTCTTTGTCGCTAACTTTAATAATATCATTCATATATTTTTGTTCTACAATGCCATATATATATTCATCTTTAACTTTTATAAACTTAAACATAAAATTATCAATGACTTTTTCTCCAGATTTTAAATTGTTTATAACAAAAGTTGTTTGCGGCATTTGTTCTGTTAATCCATAAAAATTAAACATATTAAAATATCCGATATAATATTCCATGTTAGGATAGTAAATTTTTGGCAATAAGTTTGTTCCTACTGTTATTCCTGTTGCTAATGAGCCCATAGGCACAAAATTATAAACGCCTCTCTTAATAGGATTTAAAATTTTTTTTCGTATCAGTCTACTGATAAATTTATTTTTATATTTATAGTTTTGCGGTAAATATCTATCGAATTCATCATAAGTAATTATCTGTCTTTTATCATAAGATAACCAAGCAATTACTTTTGTTTCATCTGCGTTTAATGCATAAAAAGTGTTCATTTTATATCGCCTAGCCTTTATTGTGTTTTATTATTTGATAATATCTTATATAAAGTATTATCTATAAATTATTATACAATAATTGTTTTTAATTTCTAATAGTGTTGTCAAAATCTTTTTCAACTATAGTTTTGGTGTCAGATTCTGTTTGTTTTGCTTGTTCTTGTAGTTTTTCCTCTTTTGCTTGGTAAATTTCTTTTGCAGCCTGTTTAGATGTTGCCGTTATGATGTCCATAGTATCTTTTTCTATCCTGCGCTCTTTGGCAAGCTCTTTAAAATAATCTTTGTCGTCAGTATATATTTTGATATTTTCTCGACAGCGCGTGATTTGGACATAAGCATTACGCATATCATTGAGCGATGATATAGAAGTGTCTGCGTCTATAACTACTTTATTGTATGTTTGCCTCTGCGGCTTGAATGTTGTCATCGCATAGCCATAATCTATGTATGGGTAGGTTTCTGTATCTATTTTCAGTTCCCGATTATCGCCTGTCTTTACAGTAAGCATTTTGCTTTCTATAGCCATGATTTCTGCTCTTTCATCATTCATTATATCGTAGGTTTTATATTCGTTTTGCGTAAATATGATTTTTTCACCTATACACAATTTTGTTGGTCTTTCTACTTGTAAGCCGTCTTCATCTTTATCTGCCATAACAAAATCCGCTTGTTCGCTTTCTTTAAGCGTTCCATTTCTAAAAAGTTTTTCTCTGATTTGTTCGTTAAGGTCTATTCGCGCCGCCTTTGTGTTGCACAGCACAAGCGTATTGTTATCATATTTGTCTGCAATCACAGCCCTTCGAAGATTCTTATCTTCAAGTTCAATAATCCCGCCATTTTTGGCTTTATCGATGATTTCTAAACACTCATCGGCTTTCCCCTGTTTAATCAAATCTACGGCTTGTCTTAACTCCGGGTCTTTTTGGCGGTAGTTTTCATTAAACCTTATGAGCGTTCCCTGTTTTTCAGCATGTTCCACAAGTCTTTCAAAAGGTTTTCCAGCGCTTATCGCGCCTAACTGATTAATGTCGCCAATCAAAACAACTTTATCTCCATTCTTTGCCGCTTTTTCAAATAAAGCGAGCGCGTTTCGGCTGTCAAGCATTCCTGCTTCATCAAAAAGTATAACTTTTTGTTTTCCATCGCCTTTAGTTTCTTTTTGCCCTAAGTATGAAGCAAGCGTAAAAGACTTCGCGCCAGAATCGTCCGCTAAAGTTTTTGCGGCAACGCCTTGCATCGCAAGTCCAATAACTTCAATACCTTGAGATTTAAACCATTGATTAGCCGCTTTAAGCGCCGTAGTCTTCCCAGCGCCTGCATCACCCTGCAAACAAGTGATGAATTTATCGCTTTGTAGCACTCCTTTAACTCCAGCAAGTTGAACATCAGACAAAGCGCGCCCATTATTTGCTTTTGCCGTCTCTTGATAGTCGTCAATATATTTATCAACCGTTTCATCAGTTGGGATTTGCCATTTTGTTGACAAAAATGAAAGTCCATGTTGCATATACTGTTTTTCAACATCAATTATTTCATGTGAAGTATAAAGATGTCCATTTTGAATGATATTTTTGGCGGCAACTTGATTATTAAACTTATTTAGAGCCTTAAAGTATGTGATATCGCGAAACTCTTCGCTCCGCAATAAACAGATGATTATCAATGTTAGAATTATAGTTTTAATGCTAATTCTTGCGGTTATGTTTTCCATACAACACAGCGTGAGAACAGAAATCGACGATATTGCTGAGGGCGAATTATTTAACGATTCTCTTGGAGCATTGTCGTAAGCGAAAGCGCCCAATTTAATTGAACATGGACAAATAAAAGCATCACAAAGAGCGTTTGTAGTGGGACAAAAGCCGGCAAATTTGCAAAATGCATCATCAATCTCATCAGCGGGGTTGTCGGAAATGTTCTTTTATACAAATCTGTCATGTATTCCGGACGCTTTTATTGCCAAAAAGGCAAACAACAAAGAAGAGTCGAAAATATCTATTTCTGCGCAGTGATTGCAAAATCTGCCGCGCTTCCAAGCAATTTAAGAAATAAAAAGTTGGCAGAGCCGTAAAAGACAACCGAGCAAAAAGCGAAAAAATAGGCGGTAGAAATTGCCGCTGAAGTTAAAAAATAAACGATAGATTATTCAACGCTTAACGCTGCCATTAAAGAAGCGTAAACGATTTTTTATTAACAGAACTTACAAGATTGATTTTAAAATTCCATAGGAGAACAAATGAATTTAACACACTTTTGGATTAACAGACTTATATGGGAGTTTTTACAACCCTTTTTTGAACTTAATGATTTAGTTCCGCTTTGGCTTATTGCATTATTTTTGTTGTTGGTTGGCCTTGTTATATTAACTCCGATTTGGTTGATATACGAAATTGTCAAATGTGTAAGACGGGAGAATAAATGAGAAATTTTTTAGATAAGCAAATACGGAGTGAACAAAAAAGGAGGCAATTATGAAAAAGTTTTTATCAGTTTCAACAGTAACGGCAATTTTGTTTTGGTTTTCGCTTGGTTGGGCAGGGACGAATTATATAGGCGGCAGCATTAATTTTGCAATAGCCATATCGTCGTCAAATGTAAAATATGTTCCGTCGGTAGCAAATGGCAACAACGGTTCAGCGGGAACGGCGGGAGCGTCAATTGGAACTGTCAATGGTATTTGGGGGGGATATACGCCAGATCCCAAAGGTGGAAATGGCGGAGCAGGCGGCGCCGCAGGAGTGGCAAAAACAGCAACTGCAACAATTGGCGGTTTTGGCACAGGCGGAGCAGGCGGCGTTGGCGCTAAAGGCGCGGGCGGGGGCGGGGGCGGGGGCGCAGCTGGCGGAGCATGGACAGGCGGGGGCGGGGGCGGGGGCGGAGCAGGCGGCTCAGGCTCAGGTGGAGCGGGCGGTAGCGGGGCATTAGGAAGCGTTTTTGCTTTTTCAGGCGCAACGGTTCTTTTTTCTAACAATGTCACAATGTCAAAAAATACTGCTCTTGGCGGAGCAGGCGGTGCGGGCGGAGCGGGTGGAAATGCTGGCGCAGGCGGAGCAGCTTATAATACGAATAATGGAGCAAGCAACGGCGCAACAGGAACAAAAGGAAATGCGGGAACAAACGGCGCTCAAGCGGGTTCAACGGGCGGAAATATTGCCGCTTATAATTCAAACATAGACTTTCGCAGTGTGTTGATTATGCAAACGAATACAGCAGGATACGGCGGCGCAATTTCAGCAAGCGAAACGAATGTGAGCATTATACAGACAGACACGACTTCTGCAACTTTTTCAAATAATCGCGCCGTATCAGGCGGAGCGGTTTCAATATATGATTCAGCGCTGCTTCTTGATAGTAATAATATATCGTTTTCGGGCAATACTGCTTTTGGCGGGACAAATGCTATTTTTATCGGCACGCAAGGCGGATGGGGTTCTGGCGGGAAAGGCGGAAACGGCGGCGCAAAGGCGGCGGGCGGTAAAGGAGGAAATGGGTCAAAGAATGGCTATTCAGGTGGAGCAGGCGGTGTAAGCGAATCTGCTGGCAATGCGGGCGCAACTTGGTCTTATGTTGATAGTGGAGATAACGGGAGCGGACTCACAATTTATAGTACCGGCGCATCTGGCGGCGCATCTGGCGGCGCAGGAACTAATCCGGGAACAGGAGGCAACGGCGCAACGGGACTTCCCGGCACGACTGCCGCTTCAATATACGGCGTAGGCGGAGCGATTTTTGCCGCGGGCAATTCTGTTGTAGAAATCAAAAAACATTCGTTGTTTTCAAACAATCTCTCAAACGCTTCAAACGGCGGTCTTGGCGGCGCGATATATTTAAAAGATTCAGTAATCAATGCAAAAGAGGCGGCTTCGAAGGTAATTTTTGATTCAAACAAAGCGTTAAAAGGCGGCGCAATGT
This sequence comes from Candidatus Parendomicrobium reticulitermitis, assembly GCA_031287095.1. Taxonomy (GTDB): domain Bacteria; phylum Elusimicrobiota; class Endomicrobiia; order Endomicrobiales; family Endomicrobiaceae; genus Parendomicrobium; species Parendomicrobium reticulitermitis. The sequence goes on from JAITTG010000083.1 coordinate 6,339, forward strand.
CCTTTATGGGAGCGTCCGAATTAAATTTTGCAAACGGCAACTTTGAATTTACAAGAAACACTTCGACAAACGGCAACGGCATATTTGAGTTTGCGGCGAACACAAAATTTGAAATTCTCAACGCTCAGTCCGTAATAGCGACTGCAAATCAAGGCAATATCGGCGGATTTTTTAACGGCAGCGTTTCAATGTCTCCAAAAATCAGCGCGAGTGAATTTAATATAAGCAATAACCGAGCTTATACAGGCGCGGGAGGCGCATTCTATTTAGACGGCGCAAACTTAACATTATCAGGCTCTGGCAACATTGCAAACAATATCTCCGTAGGCAGAGGCGGCGGTATATATATAAAGAATGCTCAAGCCGTAATCAATGCAAATCAAACAAACAAAAACATAGTTTTTATCGGCAATTATTCTGAAGACATTTATTTTGACACTGCGGGACGCGTAGAATTTAACGCATCCGCTGGAAACATAGAAGTTAATACAGGACTTATCGGCATTGCGGCAAACAATAATATCACAAAAACGGGCGCAAAAACGCTTATTTTAAGAGGAAAATTGGACTTTAAAGGAACAATGGAACTCAAAGAAGGCATAACGCAAGATTTGATAGGCGTATCAAGGATAAATACTTTAATTGTAGGCGGATACGGCAATAATACAGAATTGTCATTGGCAAATGGCGACATAACGGGAATTATTATCACAACAAACACGGATATAAAAGACAAAGCAAATATCCGTTTAGACATTGATTTTGAACGAAGAATCAGCGATACAATAGAAGCGCAAGTATTGACCATTCAGTCGGGTTCTCTTGTGACTTTAAATGTATTGTCTATGGGCGGAAGCAACAACGAAGTAACGATATTAAGAGGTATCAACGCGCTCAACTATGCGGCGGGCAACATTGCAATTGCTGTGCCGTCAAAATACTCAATATATCAATACAACAATGAAATCCGCGTAAGAAAATTAATTGTGGGCTTATGGAACGACTTTGCCGGGTTCTATCAAGACAGCGCGCAAATTGAAGTTAAACTAACGACAAATATAGCTTCCGACCTTGAAATCGTCCCTGCGGCAATGGATTTATCGGCAAACAACAATTTCGTGATAAACGGACAAAACCACACGATAGACGCTTTGGGTGAAAACAATTTGGGTTTTCGCTTTAATTCTCAATCTTACGAATTGCAAGACATAACACTGCAGAACTTTGCCGCAGCAAACGGCGCCGCTATTAGAATGGACGACAGCAATATGTCCAATTTCGGAGCGCGCCGTAAACTACTGTTTGCAAACAACACAGCGTCAAGCAATGGCGGCGCAATAAGTATAGACAATGCCTCGCAAATAGTAATGCGCGGCGCAAATGGACAAATCTCGTTTACAAACAACACTGCTCTAAACGGCGGAGCAATATATGTAAAGAACAGCAATATAGAGATTAAAGGAATGAATGCCAAAACGACATTCTCAAACAATATCGCTCAAAAGGGCGGAGCAATATATACGGAAGGCATTGTAAATATAGAATTGAGCAATGGTTCTTTTGAGTTTATTTTAAACAAAACGAACGATTCAAACGGCATAATAGAGTTTACATCGCCTGATACAACCAAATTCAATATAATCAACGCGGTAAATCTCATTGCCAAAAACAATGTAAGCAATATAGGCGGATTTCTATATTTCAACAGAATAAATCCGTCAATAACTGCAACGAATATCGCAATCACAGGAAACAGCGCCATAAACGGCTCCGGCGGCGCGATGTATTATGAGAATACGGAAGCAAAAATAGAAGGAAAAGGAACTATATCCAACAATAGAACCGTCAATTCCGGCGGCGCGATATATCTTAAAAATGGAATGCTGACAATTACTTCAAAAGGCAATTTAACTTTTGAAGGCAATATAGATGTTAACAAGACGACATTTTTAACAGAAGGCAATGATATATTTGTTGACTCGTTTGGAAATTTAGTTCTCAACACGCAATCGCCGATGTATATAAAATCGGGCATAAAAGGCGCCGCGTCAAGTTATATAGAAAAAGACGGCAATGCCGCATTATATTTGTCGGGCGTTAACAAATACGACGGCAATTTAAGTATCAATGCAGGCTCTGTAATTGCGCAAGAGCCGATAACAATCAATCAAATAACAGTCCAACAAAATGCGATATTGGCGTCAGGTAATGCCGATAGACTAACAATATCGGTCGGCGATTTATATGTGTCAGGAATACTTAAACTGAAAATAGACATTGAGCAAAACGCTTATGACAAAATAATGGCGACGAACGCACTTCCAAACGCAATGGCAAGCATAACGCTTGAGCCGTCAAGCAAGTTACAAGTTGATGTAAGCGGAGAACTCAATGCAAACAGAGCGTTTGTCCTTTTGGAAGGCGGCAGCATTACAGGCGAATTTGGCGCTGTATCAGTCAATTTTACCGAGGCTTTAAGGGCTTATAAAATTGAATACAATCCCACAGATGTGACGCTATATCTATTAGACCCTATAATCACTCCCGTTTTGTATTTTGGAGAACTTTCAAAAAACAATGAGCAAGTCAATAAATTTTTTAACGCTGTCTCAAACGAAACGGCAAGCGCGGATTTAATAAATCTTACAAGCGCTATTTTTAACAATCGCGGCGACAGAAAGTTTATTGAAGATACTTACAATCAACTCAACGGCGCGTTTCTTGCAAATGTGTTGATGAGCGGCGCGGACAATCAAAATATAGAAATAGTTTTTAAGAGATTAAGACCTACGCTGCTTACAAATGAAGAATCGCAAACATTTTGGGCGCAAGCCGTAATGAATGAAAAGACATTACAAGAAGATGAAGAGTCAATAGGCAGTTTTAAACATTCAAACGCAGGGGCTGTGTTTGGGACTGATATAGTAACTGACAGAAAGTATATGCTTGGCATATACGGCGAATTCCTTACAGGCGAATACAACCAAAATCAAAATAACGGCAATTTCAATTCTATCGCATTTGGGCTTTACGGCATGACTCCTATAAGCCAAGATAACAAATTTTATTTAAAAGGCGCTCTCAGTTATTCTTGGCAGACAAACCATACAAGGCGCGAATTAAATATCGCAGGCAAAGCCTATTCTCCCGAAGCAAACTTCAATACAAATGTTTTAAAACTTGCCATAGAAATTGAAAAGCAATTCAGGCTTGATAACAAATGGTATGTAACGCCGTATCTTGGACTTCAAGGCGGATTTGTTTTCAACAACGAAATCAAAGAAAGCGGCGAATTAGTAAGTATTCAGATTAAAGACGGCGCAAATAGCCGCATATATACGGACTTTGGCATATCCGCAGACTATCAAGCGGGAAAACCTGCCATATTACACGCAAGAATCGGCGCAAAAACAGCATTGACGCAAGACAGAGGAAATATCAATGCCGCGTTCTTATCGGACAAAACAGAATCAATGGAGTTTATAGGAGCAAAAGAGACCATTGTAATGAGTTTTGGCATTGGAATGGATTATAACATCACGGACGCATTTGCTTTCAATATCGGCTCTAATTTTGACGCTGGTAGCGCGACAAGCGGTTGGGGGATAGGGATAGGGTTTAATTACAGAATAAGCAATAGCCAAAAAGCGATAAACGAATCAAAAAGTTTTGATAGTTATTATGAGCCGGTAAAGCCGCAAGCAGAAGTAAAGCCCGTTGCAATAGCAGCGCAAGAAGAAACTTTTGAAGAAGAGGATTTAACAGCAATGCTTCAAGAAAGAGAAGAGCGCAACAAAAAAGCGGTTGAAAAAATAACGCTCGGCGCGACTACTTTTGTTATCGGCAAAGCAGTTTTAACAAACGATTCAAAAGCAAATATCAAGGCTCAAGTAGAAAAGTTAAGCGCAATGAACTACACAAAGATAGTAGTAGAAGGACACACAGATTCAACAGGCAAACCCGCAGTAAACGACAGACTTTCAAAACTCCGCGCCGAAAGCGTATATAAAGAATTCATAGCCGCAGGAATACCCGCAGAGAAACTTGAATTCATAGGCTACGGCGACAAAATACCCGCCGCCGATAATTCAACAGCGCAAGGACGACAAGCAAATAGGCGGACTGAAGTTTGGGTATTAGTGGAGATAACGGTAGGGGAAAAAGCAAATGGCTAAAATGGCGGCAGGCAATATCGCTATTATTTTTGATAGATGTCAAAAAGGAATGAAAGCGCTAACTTACTCCCCTATTGTTTGATTTGGCAGCCTTACAAAAAGCGGCTAATAAAATACGGTATGACTGCCGGCAAAGTATTGGAATCATCTCAAAGTTTGCATGAAAAAAAGTATCTTTCGTATCCAAGCCCCGAAAGCGAAAAAAATTTTTGAAGCGGTTCTCTGTTTTTGATAAAATCCGCGCTCAACTTAATCAGCCGCAATAGGAAAATCAATGAAAAATTTATCAGTAATCAAATTCGGCGGAAGTTTAACTAAAAATTTTGCCGCGCAAAACAAATTTTTAAAAGGACTTGCCGCTTTATCTAAAAAAGAAAATATTATTTTAGTTCACGGCGGAGGTCCTGAAATTAATTTATATCTATCTCAATTCGGAATTAAAAGCAAATTCGTCAACGGATTAAGATATACGGACGCTCAAACTTTGAAAATAGCCGAAAGCGCTTTGAGCGGAAAAGTAAATAAAAGTCTTGTCGGCGCTCTTTTAAAAAACGGCGTTAAGGCGGTAGGCATATCGGGTAAAGACGGCGGCTCTGTCCTATGTAAGCAAAAAAAAGAACTCGGTTTTGTAGGCGAACCAATCAAAGTTAATAAAAAATTAATAAGTCTTTTGTTAAACAATAATTTCCTGCCTGTCATTTCTCCCATCTCTATTTCTCAAAAAGGTTTTTCTTTAAATGTAAATGCGGACAGTTTAGCGTCTGTTATAGCCGCAGCTTTTAAATCTGCAAAACTGATTTTTTTAACGGATACAGCGGGAGTTTTAGACAAGAACAAGAAAACAATAAAACAAATCAAAGTCAAAAATATAGACGCTTTGATAAAAGATGGGACAATCACAGGCGGAATGCTGCCAAAAATAAAAGCCTGCGCTCAATGCGTCAAAAAAGGCGTCAAAGAAGTCTGGATAGCGGACGGCATAAGCGGCATAAAAAATTTAAAAGGAACGGTGATTACAAAATGAATATCAAACAGACAGAAGAGCAGTATTTTATGAAAACTTACAAAAGGGCTGATTTGATTGTTAAGAAAGCAAAAAATCAATTTATTTGGGATACAAGCGGAAAGAAATATTTAGATTTTTTCTCAGGTATAAGCGTATGTAATTTGGGGCATAGCCATCCCGCAGTAATAAAAGCGGCAAAAAAACAATTGAATGATTTTGCTCATATATCAAATCTCTATTATGCGCCTTCTCAAATAGAGTTGGGCAAAGAATTGATTAAAAAAGGTTTTGGCAAAAGAGTTTTCTTTTCCAATTCAGGCGCGGAAGCAAATGAATGCGCTATAAAAATCGCAAGGAAACGCGGTCTCGAAAACGGCGGACGATATGAAATAATATCTTTCAAAAAATCTTTTCATGGGAGGACTCTTGCCGCTCTTGCGGCTACAGGTCAAGAAAAATTTCACGCGCCTTTTAAACCCATGATAGAAAAATTTGTTTTTGCAGATTTTAACGATATAGAAAGCGTCAAGAATCTGATTTCAGACAAAACCTGCGCAATAATGGCAGAAGTCATACAAGGCGAAGGCGGCATTGCGGCGGCAAATGCGGAATTTTTAAAAGGATTAAGGCAAATTTGCGATGAAAATAATTTGCTTTTAATTTTTGATGAAATCCAATGCGGTATGGGCAGGACGGGGAAATTCTATGCTTTTCAAAATTTTGACATCAAGCCCGATATAGCAACTTTGGCAAAATCCCTTGCAAACGGCTTGCCTCTTGCCGCAACAATAGCGCAAGAAAAAGCGGAAGATATTTTTCATTACGGCGACCATGGTTCCACTTTCGGCGGCAATCCAGTGTCTTGCGCCGCCGCATTAGCGGTATTAAAAACAATGGATGCTAAATTCTTAAACAATGTTCTAAAAATGTCTAAATACTTACGGGAACAACTTGCGCAACTCGCTAAAAAACATAATTGCATAAAAGAAATTCTCGGCATAGGCTTAATGCTTGGCATAGCATTAGACAAAAACGGCAAAGACATAGTCGGCGCTTGTTTAAAAAAAGGCTTAATAATCAATTGCGTCCAAGACACAATCATAAGACTTCTCCCGCCGTTGACAATCACAAACAAAGATGCGGACGCGGCGGTAAAAATTTTGGATGAAGTTTTAAATCAATAATGGAAATCATCGCTAAAATCAAAGGCATAAAGTATAAAAAAGAAATTGAGAAAGAATTAAAAACTTTAAGTCTAAAAAATTTTAATATAAATTCTGCTCCATCAAGTTTGATAATTTCTGATGAGCAAAATACTTTCGCTATTTCTAAATGGGTCTCGCCGAAAAGAACTCGTTCCTATCCTGATGAGAGAATTTACGATACTATAGGAATATCAAAAAAGATTACCGTCATTCCTATTGTTAAAGATGAAGGGCAATTAGGCGACAGAGATTTTTTGCAATGGGACACAATCTCCTTAATGTCCCTTTTAGATGTGTTCGTAATCTTCGCCTACTATAATAAGGCGCAAAAATCCTATAGAAAAATCACAAATCAGCAATTCGATAATACCTATGTAATCTCAAAGATAAAAGAAATTAAGCAATATCACAGTTCCGCTTTGCATTGGAATTTAAAAGAATTGCAAAATCTACATTCTGTTATTGATAGGATTAAAAGCAATTATTTGGCAATAGAAAAAACAACAAAAGTAAAATTGCATAATTTCAAAGGATTAGATAATTTCAAAAATAGAATTGGAAAAGATGTTGATGAATTTATGGAGTTTTCGAGAGGCAAGGCGAAAAAAGCTCAAAATAGAGAAATGCTTACAACTCAACCAAAAGAAAATTTAAACAGCGCTACAAAAGCAAAGATAACAATTACAAATTATTTAGGCGGACAATATTATTTTACTGTAGATGAAGTTGAGATCAAGTCCAATGAAGTAATGTTAATAGAATCTAAACATACTAAAAATTCTATTTTACCAAGTATTTCAGATATAAAAGACGGATTGCTTAAAATGATTTTATATGCAAATCTTGATAATGTTTGTTTCAATAATAAAAATATGAAAAGCAAAGCGGTTTTAAGATTGACGGCAAAAAAATTTATAGGACAAATCGTCTCTAATGATAGTCTAAAAACAATAAATGATGGTTTTGTAAAAAATGCCTTATCGCAAAAACAAATAGACTTTGTTAAAGCGCTATTTAAAGAAGCTCAAATAAATCAATTCATAGTTCAAGTACAAGAGGCAAAATGATTAAAAGTCCTTTAAGATATCCGGGCGGCAAAAGTAGAGCCGTTAAATTGATTTCATCCCTTATTCCAGATTTTGAGGAATATAGAGAGCCTTTTTTAGGCGGCGGCTCTCTTTTTGTTTATCTAAAGCAAATATTTCCAAATAAAAGTTTTTGGGTAAATGATTTGTGCAATGAGCTATACCTTTTTTGGCATTTTGTCCAAAAGGATTTAGGCGGCTTAATAAAACAAATTGTTCAGTGGAAAAAAGATTTCTTACAAGGCAAAAATTTATATGATTTTTTAAACGCTAATATGCAGAATTTTTCTGATTTAGAGAAAGCCGCCGCTTTTTTCATTTACAATCGCATAACTTTTTCTGGAACAACTTTAAGCGGAGGTTTTAGCAATGGCGCGTTTGAGGGAAGATTTACACAAAGTTCTATTGAAAGATTGAAATTGCTCAAACGAATCGTAAAGAATGTCCAAATAACAAATGATGATTATGAGCAGCTGCTTAAACAAGGCGGACAAGATGTTTTTATTTTTCTTGATCCGCCGTATTTTTCTGCCGCAAAATCGGCATTATACGGCAAGAACGGCAAATTACACAAAACTTTTGACCATGAACGCTTTGCAAGAGCAATGCGGGAATGCAATCACAAATGGCTTATAACTTATGACGATAGCGAATACATAAAAAGTTTATTCTCTTTTGCCAATATCTTTACTTGGAACATAACCTATGGAATGCGTAATGTTCTTGACACAAGCAATCAAAACGGCAAAGAACTTTTCATTTCAAACTATTTAGAATATTGTCCGCGGCAAGAGGATTTAGATTTTATTGGTTTTGCAAATAGAAATATTTCGGTATACAACCAAAATATCGCCAATCATAGATTGGTGTGCAAATAAAACAGATTATTAGACAACAAAAAGGAGAACAAAAAATGCAAACAAAAATCAAAAAAGCGGTGGTGGCTTATTCTGGAGGTTTAGATACTTCCATTATTTTGTCTTGGGTTAAAGAGCATTATAATTGCGAAGTGATTGCTTGCTGCGTGGATGTCGGACAAGGCAGGGAATTGAAAGGATTAAATGAGAAAGCAAAAAGAACGGGAGCGTCAAAATCTTATATTATTGACGCTAAAAAGGAATTTGCGGCGGATTATATTTTTCCCGCTATTAAGGCTGGCGCTTTGTATGAGAATAAATATTATTTGGGGACTTCTCTCGCCCGCCCGATTATCGCTCAAAAAATTGCCGAGATTGTTAAAAAGGAAAATGCCGACGCCGTTTGTCATGGCGCAACCGGCAAGGGAAATGACCAAGTTCGTTTTGAACTTGCTTTTAAGGCTTTAATTCCAAATGTCAAAATCATTGCTCCTTGGCGCGAATGGACTATTCGTTCAAGAGAAGATGCTATGGATTATGCTAAAAAAAGAAATATACCAGTGCCTGTGACAAAAGCAAAACCTTATTCTTCAGACGCTAATCTTTGGCATATATCTTATGAGGGCGGAGTTTTAGAAAACTTAGAAAATAAATATGACGAGTCTATGTTTCAAATGACAGTTTCCCCTATTAAAGCGCCAAATAAACCGGAATATATAGCTATAGGTTTTGACAAAGGCGCGCCAATTTCCTTAAACGGCAAAAAAACCGCGCCTGTGGATTTGATAATAAAATTAAATGAAATTGCAGGCAGAAACGGCATAGGCAGAACAGATATGGTAGAAAACAGGCTCGTCGGCATGAAGTCCCGCGGAGTATATGAATCTCCTGCGGCGGCAGTTTTATACGCCGCTCATCAAGAACTTGAAATGATTTCAGTTGATAGAGATACTCTGCACTTTAAACAAGAACTCGCTCACAAATGGGCGGAAATTGCTTATTATGGTTTATGGTTTAGTCCATTGCGCGAGGCTCTTGACGCTTTTATAGAAAGCACGCAAAAATTTGCGACAGGCGAAATAAAATTAAAACTCTATAAAGGCAATATCATACCCGCGTCAAGAAAAGCAAAATATTCTCTATATAGTCAAGATTACGCCACTTTTGACAAAGACGAGGTATATAATCAAAAAGATGCCGAAGGTTTTATAAATCTTTGGGGTCTGCCTACAAAAGTTCAGGCTTTATTGAGAAAATAAAATAGATCTCTTGCGCAATCAAAAAACTTGTAGGGGCGGGTTTCAACCCTGTCCGCTGGACGAATGACGAACCCAAATGGGAAATGGCAAAGAATAAACGACGAATGACAAAAGCGAACGAACGGCAAAAATGAATATTGAGACGCGCTATATGCGCGTCTCAATCCAGAAAGCAAAGAATGCAAACAACAAAATCAAAAAAATCCAAACCTACAACGCGCGCAATGTCAGTCTCTTTTTATTTCAATAAATTTATCAAACTTATCCTTTAAGTTTAGGTATTCTCGGCAGTTTAAAATTGCGGCATTTTTCAAGAGCGGTTTTGGGATTGTCTTCAATGATTAGGAAATCAAGATATTCTTTTTGTAAAAATCCTTCGTCAACTATATATTTGATAAAGTCAATCAATTTGTCAAAAAAGCCCGCCGTGTTGAGTAAAACAATAGGCTTGTGTTCAAGATGTAATTGGCATAAAGCAAAAATTTGAGCAAATTCATCAAGCGTTCCAATACCGCCGGACAAAACAAAAAAACAATCTGAATTTCCAATAAGTTTTTTCTTTCTTTCATAAAGACTTGGGCTTATTATAATTTGCGTATTTCTTTTATTTGAAAAAGGCTCAAGTTCTTCAATCAAAATTCCCGTAGCGCGCCCCCCATTGTCTAAAACGGCATTGGAAATTGCGCCCATAATGCCGATATTGCCTCCGCCATAGACAAGTTCCAAATTCTCTTTGGCAAGCAAAGAGCCAAGTTCTTTGGCTTGGGCAATATGGATTTTGTTATTGCCTTCAGATGAGCCGCAGAATACGCCGACTTTTTTAATCAGTGTTTCCTCTATTGTGTTTTTCATTTGAATTATTTCCAAGGTTTTCCGCAAGGATTGTGTTCATGGCATTTGCCGCGCGCGCAGTCTGGACCGGCATTTGCAAAAAGGATAGGGGCTTCTTTTTTGGTTAACTTTAACATAGCGATTGCCATTTCTCTTATTTCCCATTGCGCTCTATTACAACATCTTAAAGAAAAGAAATGCCTCAATTCTCTTGCATTCATTGTGAGTATTATTTTTGTAGAGGCGGCATTGGGAAGTATATATCTAGCATCTTCTGCTGGGATATTTTGAGCGAGGAATTCCGCATATAATGTTTCGGCAGTTTTGATAAAACTGCTATATTTTTCAAGTAGTTTTTTATTTTTGCTTACGCTTGGGGGACATACTGTCTCTATGCCAGTTTTAAATTGAACATATCTTTGGCTTTGGACAGAAAAAGACGCAATTCTATGCCTTGTCAGTTGAGAAAGCAATGCTCTTGAAACGCCTTCAATAGCAAAAGTGAAAGAAGAATGTTCTAAAACCGAAGTGTGTCCCGATGAGATTACTCTTTCAAGCAAATCTTTTATCTTTTCTTTCGTAAGTTTTCTGCTTATTTCGTCTATATTTATTGCGCTATAACAAAGCCTTGCCGCAAGAGCGCAAGTTTCTTCAGGGTTTTTTGTGAATTTTAATAGTTTTATTTTCATTAGACCTCAATATAAAAGTAGGGGCGGGTTTCAAACCCGCCTGCTATTACGAAATGCAAAAAACAAAACAGTAAACAGCGGTCAAATAACAGATTAGGATTTTGTCCTGCGCATTGCCACAGGGACGCGCAACAGCTGTTTGTTAGATGCAAGCGACAATGCCTTATGCCCGTATATTCTTATTCTTTATCAGTTACGCAAGAGGTTTATTAAAACAATTTTAGATCTTTACGCACAGAAATAGTCTCTTCCCTTTTTCTGCCGAGTGAAACAAAATCTATAGGCGCGCCTATAAGAATTTCAAGTCTTTTGATATATTTTTGCGCATTCTTGGGTAGTTTATCAAAGGACTTTATACCTGCGATGGGTTCGTTAAAACCTGCAACTTCTTCATATATAGGTTCGCAGAACTTTTGAACAGTTCTTGATGCGGGAAATTCCTTATAAATCTTGCCTTTATACTTATATGCTGCGCATATTTTTATCTTGGGTAGTCCTTGCATACAATCAAGTTTGGTTAAAATTATGCTATTTATTCCGCTCAAACGGACGCTATATCTCACAACGACAGCGTCAAACCAACCGCAACGGCGCGGTCTGCCTGTTGTCGCTCCATATTCATAACCTTTTTCTCTTAAAAATTCGCCTGTTTCGTCAAATAATTCTGTTGGAAAAGGACCTTCGCCCACTCTTGTAGTATATGCTTTTACTACTCCCAAAACGGAATTGATTTTTTGCGGAGCGATACCCGCTCCTGCGCAAGCCCCGCCGCTTATTGGGTTTGAAGAAGTGACAAAAGGATAAGTGCCGAAGTCTATATCAAGCAAAGCGCCTTGTGAGCTCTCAAAAACAATTTTTTTATTTTTCTTAACCGCATTATTTAGCATAAGGCTGGTATCTGCGGCAAGCGGTTTTATAAAAGGAAGCAAATTTTTACGGTCTTTTATTATATTGTCTTTGAGGGTTTTGATATTAATTTTTGCTTTTGTAAGAATGGCGGCTTTGGCTGAAAGATTATCATCAAGCAAAGCGGTAAAAACAGCGTCTTCTAAGTAGTCAACAACTCTTATACCCGCTCTATTGATTTTATCAGAATAAGCGGGACCGATACCCTTTAGGGTTGTTCCTATTTTTACTTTGCCGCTTTCGGAGAAAGAATCCAATATATTGTGATATGGCAATATGACATGGGCTTGTTCGCTCAAAAATAACCGATCTTTGACAGATATGCCGATTTTTTTAAGATTATTGATTTCTTCTTTTAATGCTTTCAAATCCACAACTACGCCGTTTGCAATCACGCATATTTTATTTGGAAAAAGTATGCCGGAAGGCACAAGATGCAAAGCAAAAGGTTTATTATTATATATTAAAGTATGCCCCGCATTATTACCGCCCTGAAAGCGGACAATAAAATCCGCAGATTTAGCCAAAAAATGCACAACTTTACCTTTTCCTTCATCTCCCCACTGCGTTCCCAACACAACAATTGTTGACATATTCCACCTTCCTATAGCCAAAGGCCGTTTTTATAACTCAAACGGGCGCGATATTAGCAAAAATTTCAGTAAAAACAAAATGATGATTTGACATGGGAGATAGATGGATGGCAAAAGCAAAGGCTTTATCACAAGTTGCAGCCGCCATGCGGTGAATAAAGAGCGCAAGTCTGGCGGCGGGCGCAAGATGTGAGCGCCCTTTCCTTAAACAACGACAAAGGCAAAGACCGCGCAAGGAGCGCAAAACAGCAAAGGCAACAGCGTTAGTCTTGTCGTTTTGCGTTTTTGGAATTTGCGCAATTTGCGAGAAATCTGTTGCTGTTGTCTTGTTTTCGGCGTCATTTTTAAATGATTTGACAGTCAGGATATATCTAAAACTTTTACAAAAAATTTCAAATTGACACTACTAGAATAGTTTTATAAAATCGCCTCATTATTAAAAAAATTCAAAATAAAAAATAGATAGAAAAATAAATCAAATTTATGGAGTAAATGATGATAGTTTTAACAGGCGGGGCAGGTTTTATCGGCAGTTGCTTTTTATGGAAATTAAATCAGGAAAAAATAAAAGACATTTTGGTTGTGGATAATTTGGACGGCGGGGATAAATGGAAGAATTTGGTTGGCAAAAAGTATTTGGATTATATGCAAAAAGACGATTTTCTTGCTGCTGTTATCAATAAACAAGCCCCAAAACCGCAAGGCATTATACATTTTGGAGCATGCAGTTCTACCATTCTTACAGATTCAGACTATTACATAAAAAACAATTATGAATATTCAAAAACCCTCGCTTTATGGGCTTTTGAACTCGGCATTCCATTTATCTATGCTTCATCTGCCGCTACTTATGGCGATGGCGCTTTTGGTTATGATGACGACATATCAAAACTTAATGATTTAAAACCTTTAAATATGTATGGATACTCAAAACAGATGTTTGACTTATGGCTTTTAAACAATAATCACATTGATAAATCAACAGGAATTAAGTTTTTCAATGTCTTCGGACCAAATGAATATCATAAGGGAGATATGAGAAGCGTAATCTGTAAAAATTATGATGAAGTATCTCAAAAAGGGCTTCTCAAATTGTTTAAATCCTATAATTCGCAATATAAAGACGGCGGACAAATGAGAGATTTTGTCTATATAAAAGATGTGGTAGAGGCGGTATTTTTTCTCTTTAAAAATCCCAAAAAGACGGGCATTTTTAATCTCGGCACAGGCAAAGCGAGAAATTGGAATGATATAGCAAAAGCAATGTTTGCCTCGGCAGGTAGAAAGGAAAATATAGAATATATAGATATGCCGGATTATTTAAAGCCCAAATATCAATATTTTACTCAAGCCAAAATGGACAATTTCAAAAATGCAGGTTTTGACAAAAGTTTTATGGAATTGGAAGACAGCGTCAAAGACTATTGCGAGTATTTGAAAACAAAATCATATTTATAGGGCGCGTATTGTCTGCTGGTTTGACTTGTATCTGCGTCATTATTGCGGGCTTTGGATTTGTCGTTGCGAGAGTTAGTTTTGATTGCAGGTCAAGGCGGCGGATAGCGCAGGGATTGTGAGTTCAATCTCGCAAGTCAGATTCCGCAATGGCGGCAAAGAGTGTAAAATGAAAAATAATAACCTTATCAATTTAATATCGGAATTTAACAAACAATCAGCGCTTGTAATAGGCGACATTATGATTGACAAATTTGTTTGGGGTTCAGTCAATCGTATCTCTCCGGAAGCGCCTGTGCCTGTTGTTGAAGTCAAAAAAGAAACGGAAATGCTTGGCGGCGCAGGCAATGTTGCAAACAATTTAGCCTCTTTTAACGCTAAAACATATATAGTAGGCGCTATCGGCGATGATATTGAAGGGGAATTATTGACCGAAAGTTTAAAAGAAAAGCATATCAATGCGGATTATATTGTCTGCGATTCCAACAGACCCACCATAGTAAAAACAAGAATAATAGCCGCAAGCCAGCAAGTTGTGCGCGTGGACAAAGAAATCAAAGGCAGATTTTCTTCTCAAACAGAACTCAAGATGTTAAAAAACATAGAATCTCTTATGTCCAAGATAGATGCCGTGATAATATCTGATTACGGCAAAGGCATAGTAAGTCCCGCTCTTTTAAAAAGAACTATAGCATTATGCAAAAAATATAAAATCCCCATAACAGTTGACCCCAAAGTTGAAAATTTCAAAAAATACAAAGGCGTCACAACAATCACTCCCAACACAAAAGAGGCTATAGAAGGTATGGGAGCGGTAAATATAAGGACAGACGCCGATATGGCTGCTTTGGGCAAAAAAATTTTAAACTTATTGAAATCTCAGTCAGTTTTAATAACAAGAAGCGAAAAAGGAATGATGTTGATTTGCCCCAATAACAAGATAATAAATATCCCAACAAGGGCTAAAGAAGTATATGATGTTACAGGCGCAGGCGATACTGTGATTTCCACAATGACTCTTGCATTAGCCGCCGGGGCTGATTTGGCAAGCGCGGCAGAGATTGCAAATTTTGCCGCAGGCATAGTGGTTGCTAAACTCGGCACGGCTACCGCAAGCCCCAAAGAGTTAAGAGACGCTATTTTGGAGTTCTATAAACAATGAAAACCGTTGTTGTAATACCCGCAAGATACGGCTCAACGCGATTTTTGGGCAAGCCTTTGTTTTTAATAAAAGATAAACCGCTTATTTGGTATGTTTGCCAAAAGGCTAAGCAATGTAAGAATGTTGATTTAATTGCGGTCGCCACAGACGATAAGAGAATATATGATGCGGTTAAAAGTTTTGGCTGCAGCGCTTTTATGACTCCCGAAACTTGCAAAAATGGGACTGAAAGATTGGCATTTACCGCTCAAAAAGAACTAAAAGATTATGATATTTTCATAAATATCCAAGGCGACGAGCCTTTGATAGACCCGAATTTAATATCCCGCCTTGCCTCAGGTCTTCAAGAAGACAAAAATTTAGAATTTATAACAGCCGCATATCCATTAAAAGACGAAACCGATATAAAAAATCCCAACATAGTAAAAGTAGTTTTTGACAAAAACGGATACGCCTTATATTTTTCAAGGCATTCCATACCATACAATAGAGACAATACTCCGGCTGCATATTACAAGCACATAGGCGTCTACGGCTACACAAGAGATTTTTTAATAAATTTCTCAAAAATGCCCGCCTCCCCGTTAGAAAAAGCCGAATCCCTTGAACAATTGCGCGCATTAGAAAGCGGGTGCAAAATCAAGGTAATAATAGCCGCCAAAGACACAATAGGCGTTGACGCTCCCCAAGACATAGAAAAAGTTGCAAAATATTTATAGCGATAAACTTATCATAGACATAATTTGCAAATCCAATAAAAAATCAAAATTGGGATTGTAACAGACAAAAAATTTAGCGAATTTTTCCAACCTCATCATTTCCAAATGCCATACCAACCCTGTCATTCCCGTTCATCATTTTATGGTTTTTGGTTTGCGGGCTTGACCAGCAATCTCCGTCGTTTCCTTTTTTTGCCATTGCCGAGCCTCTTTCCAATTCCGTCATTGCCGAGCGTCTCTATCGGGAATCCACTTTCTAATAAAATCAAAACATTAGATATCTTTGAATCTTTTTACAAATCCTATTACATTTTCTATAAACAAAATAACAGCAACGGTTTTCCCGCAAGTTTCAGAAACGCAAGTAACGCAAAATGACAAGATTATCGTTGTTGCTATTGTAGTTGTCTTTGCCTTTGTCATTGTTTAAGGAAAGGGCGCTCGCATCTATCGCCCGCCGCCAGACATGCGCTCTTTATTTATCACGCGGCGGCGGTAACTTGCGAGAAGCCGCCGCCATTGCTGTTTCAGACCGTTGACTAATCTTAAATATGATATAATCCGCCGCTAAAAAATTAAAATTATAGGCGGGCATTATTAAAGATGAAAAAAGTCTATCTTTCATTCCTTTGGCATCAACATCAGCCAATGTATAAAAATCCAATTAACGGCATATATGAACTTCCTTGGGTTCGCTTGCATGCAATTAAAGATTATTATGATATGGTTGCAATTCTTGACGATTTTCCCAAAATCAAAATCAATATCAATTTAGTTCCGTCTCTTTTGGCTCAACTTGAAGAATATGCCAAGGGTCTTGCAAAAGATAGATTTATGGATTTAACTTTGAAAAATGCAAATGAGTTAAATCTTGAAGATAAAGTTTTTATTCTTAAAAATTTTTTTATGTCCAATTTTGACACTATGATTGCTCCTTATGAGCGCTATTTGGAATTATTTAAACGGCGCGGACGCCATAATGACGACGAAACCCTTGTAAAAATCGCAGGTTTATTTAGTCATCAGGATTTTAGAGATTTGCAAGTTTGGTTTAATTTGTCTTGGTTTGACCCTTTTTGGCGTAAAAATGACGGTTTGGTAAAATCCCTTTATGAAAAAGGCGAAAGTTTCAACGAAGAAGATAAAACAAAACTCATACAAAAACAAATTGAAATTTGCGCTAAAGTTATATCAAAACACAAACAAGCCCAAAAAAAAGGACAAGTAGAAGTTTCTGTCACTCCTTTTTATCATCCCATCCTTCCATTATTATGCGATACAAATTGCGCTCTTGAAGCGTCGCCCTCAGCGCCTCTTCCGCAACGATTTTCTCATCCCGAAGACGCCGTTTGGCAAATAGAAAATGCCGTCAATTATTATGAAAAAATCTTTGGACAAAAACCAAAAGGCATGTGGCCGTCCGAGGGGTCGGTTTCAGATGAAGTTGCAAAACTCGCTTCTCAAAATGGAATAAAATGGATTGCTACCGACGAGGCTGTTTTATATAGAAGCAAGTTTCAGACCGCCAAAAATGAAAATCCCTCTTTTAGCCCTTTTAATTTAGTTTTAAACGGAACTGATTTGAAATTAAATATAATTTTTAGAAATCACAGTTTGTCCGACTCAATAGGTTTTGTTTATTCTAAGTGGGATGCGCAAGCCGCAGTCGATGATTTTATTCATAAAATAGAAAATTTAGCGGCGGCGTCCGGAAATAATAAAGCGCCGCTTATCAATGTGATTTTAGACGGGGAAAATTGTTGGGAGTATTATAAGAACGACGGCTGGGATTTTTTGAGCGCTTTGTATGAGAGATTAAGCCAAAGCGATTTGATAGAGACTGTCCGTATAAGCGATTATTTAGAAAAGTTTCCAACGACAAATACCATTTCAAAATTGACGGCGGGGTCATGGATAAACGCCGACTTTTGGATTTGGATAGGACAAAACGAAGACAATACGGCGTGGAATAGATTAAATGACGCAAGAAAATTTTTAACGGATTTCATAGAAAAAAATCCGTCGTTTAAAGGCAGTCAAGCGCAAAAAGACGCTTGGGAAAATATCTATATAGCCGAAGGTTCCGATTGGAATTGGTGGTATGGCAATGACCACTCCTCAGACAATGACGCGATGTTTGATTTTTTGTATAGGCATAGATTAATCAAAGTTTATAATTGTTTCGGCAAAAATCCGCCCGAAAATCTTTATACGCCTATCAAGCAAAATATAGGTTATAGGAAGAGCGATGTCGTCAAAGCGCCCGTTTCGTTTATAAGCCCTAAAATAGACGGCAGCGCCGCAGGTTATTTTAAATGGAAAGACGCGAGTTTTTATGAGACAGGCAAAAACGGCGGCTCTATGCATCAAATATCGGCGGCTCTTAACGCTTTTTATTTCGGTTTTAATATGGAGAATTTTTATATTAGATTTGATTTGAATAAGTCGGTCGTATCGGATATTCTTGACGCTCTTTCTTTTAATATACATTTTGTAGAGCCTGTAAAAGCGAAAGTTTCAGTTTTTCTCGGCGGCGGCAAAATCTCAAAGTTTATTATCAATGTCGGCGGCGCAGAAAAAGCGCTCAAAGAACAAAATGCCGCGTATAAAGATATTCTTGAAATAGCCGTGCCTTTTTCTCAGTTGAATTTGCCTAATGATTATAAAGAAATTGCTTTTTTTGTAAGCATTGCTCAAAATCTTATGGAAATAGAAAGATGGCCGTATCAAGATACTGTGAGTTTCAAAAAGCCCGATGAAATGATTATATCTCAAAACTGGAGCGTATAATGACTGCCGCCTGCGGGCAAGACCCGCAATCTCTGATATTGTCTAAAAATGGAGCGTCCAATGAATAAAACTTTTTCCAGCCGTCAAACCCGCAATGGCAGATATATCCAAACTCCTTATTATCTAATAGATGAGAAATCCATTTTAAAGAATATGAAAAAAATCGCTTTCGTTAGAAAAAATTCCGGCGCAAAATCAATGCTTGCTTTAAAATGTTTTTCAACTTGGTCTGTTTTTGATTTGATGAGCAAATATATGGACGGGACTACGAGCAGTTCTCTTTATGAAGCAAGGCTTGGGTTTGAGAAATTCGGCAAAGAGACGCATAGTTTTAGCGTCGCATACTCTGAGAGCGATATAGACAGTTTAAAGAATTTTTCAGACAAAATCATTTTCAATTCTATTTCTCAACTTGAAAAGTTTTATAAAAAGGCTGGCGCAGGCAAATCAAAAGCGCAATTTGGGTTGAGAGTCAATCCTTCTATAAGTTATTCTCATTTTGATTTAGCGGATCCGGCGAGAAAATACAGCAGGCTCGGCGAGACAGATATAAAAAAAGTTTTGCATATTTTAGACAAAATCAGCGGCATAATGTTTCATTATAATTGCGAAAACGATGATTTTGCCGTATTTAGTAAAATGCTTGATATCATTTCGGAAAAATATCAAAAAGTCTTGCATAAATTGGACTGGGTCAGTTTGGGCGGCGGCATATATTTCACAAAAGAGGGATATCCAATTGACAAGTTTTGCAAGAAATTAAAAGAGTTCAGCGGAAAATTTGGAGTTCAAGTTTATTTAGAGCCGGGCGAATCCTCTATCACTCAAAGCGCAAAACTTGTCGCTTCCGTTTTAGATATAGTCAAAAATATCAAGACAATAGCCATAGTGGACGCTTCGATAGAGGCTGATATGCTTGATTTATTGATTTATAGGCAAAGCGCAAAACTTGACGAGCCGAGCGGTAAAAATGAGTATATAATTGCAGGCAGGAGTTGTCTTGCGGGCGATATTTTTGGAACTTATAGAATCGCAAGAAAACTAAAAGTAGGCTCTATTGTGAAATTTTCAGACGCCGCGGGATATTCTATGGTAAAGAAAAATTGGTTTAACGGTTTAAAAATGCCGTCAATAGTCGTTCAGAGGTTAAACGGAAAAGTAGAATTGATAAAAGAATTTGGTTACGAGGATTTTACAAACGCGCTGTCTTAGTTGGTATGCCTCTAAAAAAATCATCGCTATCGCCGATTTTTTCTATCGCTTGTTTTTTTGTTCATAGGTGCGGCAAGCCGCGATACACACGGCTGGTTCAATATGTGCGGCGAAGCCGCGATTACACATGACTGGCTGCAAGTTAAGCGCGATGGGAAGGTCGCATTGCCTTTTGGCGTCTTTTGACACAATTTATCTGCGTGGATAGCGCTGCTATACGCGCGCAGATAAATTCTGCCAAAGGACGCTCAAAATGCTTCTCGGAACGCGTCTCATACATAAAGGGAAAAAATGACAAAACCGAACAAACGGCAAACAAACACAGAAATTGTATAGGCGAATAATTATTTGCCCAAACAGAAAAAATCCCGAAGGGATTTAATGTCTTTAATAACCCCGTATTGCCCGCAGGGCTATGCGGGGGCGCCGAATACAACTATTGAATCTAAACCCTGAAAGGGTTTAATGTCGTCAATATCCCAAGCGGCTGAGAAAAATAAACGATAAATGACAAAAACGGACAAACAACAAAAAGGAGGAAATTTGATGAAAAAAAATGTCTTAATCGTAGGAGCGGGCGGCGTCGCCCATGTTGTTGCGCATAAGTTTGCGCAAAATAACGATATTTTTGAAAATATCTATTTGGCGTCTCGATCAATTGAAGATTGCGAAGATATTTTAAAGAGCATAGAAAGGAAAGACAACTATAAAGATAAAACAAAAAAAATTCGCATCAAACAAATAGACGCTCTAAATATCGCGTCTATGATTGTTTTGATGAAAGAATTAAATATTGATATTACCGTAAATGTGGCGAGCGCATTTTGCAATATGTCCATACTTGAGGCTTGTATAGAGTTTGGCTCGGCGTATATTGACACCGCTATTCACGAAGAGCCTAACAAAGTTTGCGAAGACCCGCCTTGGTATGCCAATTATGAATGGAAAAAAGCGGACAGATGTAAAGAGAAAGGCATTACGGCGGTTTTGGGTTCTGGCTTTGACCCGGGCGTAGTCAACGCTTATGCGGCTTATGCAAAAAAACATTTTTTTGACGCTATAGACACCATAGATATTATGGATGTAAACGCCGGAAGCCACGGAAAATATTTTGCCACCAATTTTGACCCTGAAATAAATTTTAGAGAATTTCACAAAGTTTGGACTTGGATAGATAAACAATGGGTCTGCAAGCCCGTTCACAGCGAAAAGATGATTTATGATTTTCCCGTTGTCGGCAAACAGCCTATATATCTTACGGGGCATGACGAATTGCATTCTCTGTCAAAAAATATAGACGCTAATTCCATAAGATTTTGGATGGGTTTTAGCGACCACTATATCAATTGTTTTAATGTCTTAAAAAATATCGGACTATTATCAGAAGCGCCTGTGAGAACAGCCGAAGGATTAGAAGTAGTCCCTTTAAAAGTTGTAAAAGCCTGTCTGCCGGACCCAAAATCTCTTGCGGTCAATTATACGGGAAATACATGCATAGGGGATTTGATAGTCGGCACAAAAGGCGCGCGCAAAAAAGTTCTTTTCATTTACAATATATGCGACCACAAGGCTTGTTATAATGAAGTTGAATCTCAGGCAATCAGTTATACTGCGGGCGTTCCTCCGGCAGCCGCCGCTATTTTGATTGCAAGGGGCGATTGGGATATAAAGAGAATGGTAAATGTTGAGGAATTAGACCCCGACCCTTTTATTGATTTATTAAATACAATAGGTTTGCCTACGGAAAGCATCAAAACAAGTTATTCCCAAAGGAAACCATTTAAACCAAAGGAGATAAAAAAATGAAAGAAATCTTGAAAAAAGCAGGAGAAAAAATTGACAAAGCCAGATGTAAAGTTTGTCCGGTATGTAATGGTATTGCTTGTTGCGGACTCATCCCCGGTATGGGCGGTATAGGAACGGGAATGTCTTTTTTAAACAATGTGAAATCATTGGCTAAAAAAGAGTTTGTTATGAAAGTTCTGCATGGCGCGAACAATCCCAATAGCGATTTGGAATTGTGGGGAAGAAAATTGTCGTTGCCGGTTTTTATCGCTCCGGTAGGAGATATTGCCGCCAATATCGGCGGACATTTGCCCATACCTCAATATACTTCTCTCATAATCAAGAATTGTATTGAATCGGGAACTCTTGCAAGCATAGGCGATTTGCCCGGATTTGAACCTTTTGAAGGCGCGATTAACACAATAGCCGGGCGAGGAAAATCCGTAATACCTTTTATAAAACCATGGGCTGATGATGAATTCCAAAGAAAACTTGAACTTACTGCAAAAGCGGGCTGCGATATTGTAGGCACGGACATTGATTGCGCGGGACTTTTAGGTTTAAGAAATTGTCCCACTCCAGTAAGCGTATGGGACGCTAAACAATTGACAAAAATCACAAAGAAAGTTCACGATTTGGGAATGAAGTATATAGTAAAAGGAATAATGAATATAGAAGATGCCAAAATAGCGGTTGAAAGCGGAGCGGACGCGATAATAGTTTCCAATCACGGCGGAAGAGTTCTTGATTATACAGCCGGAGCCGCCGATGTTTTGGCAGACATAGCCGATGCGGTAGGCAAAAAGATAGTGGTATTAGCGGACGGCGGCATAAGAACAGGCGCAGATGTATTGAAAATGTTGGCATTAGGCGCAAAAGCGGTTTTAATATGCAGACCCGCCGCAATATCCGTTCATGGCGACGAAGAAAAAGGGTTAACAACATATTTCAATGCAATTAAAGCGCAATTAATACATGCGATGCGCATGACGGGATGCGCAGATTTGGCTTCTATTGATAGAAATATACTTCTATAAAAAATCTCTAATTGACTCATTAAATATTTTTAATCTGTAATTGCATTCTGCGCCGTCATTGCGTGCAAGACCCGTAATCTCCGTCGTTTGCTTCAAAAACGCTTTGCGGCGAGGTTACGGGTTAATCTTGCAGACGGAAAAGCAAAAGCCTGACAAGCGATGGAGTGGATATTGCAATGAGGTCAAGCCCGCAAAGTTCATTAGACCTCTTGCGCAACCGGCATATAAAATAGATGGACATTGTTGTTGCGCGCTTTCGTCATTCCCGAGCGTCTTTGTCGGGAATCCGCTTGCCGTTGTTTTTTAACTTGGATTTCCGATAATAACTTTTGGCAATGACGCATTGTGGGCGATTTTCGGCAATGACAATAGATATATTCTTATATTCTTTGTATATCCATTATGCAAGAGGTCTATTAAAGTCTAAATGATATAGATGGACATTGTTGTTGCGCGCTTTCGTCATTCCCGAGCGTCTTTGTCGGGAATCCGCTTGCCGTTGTTTTTTAACTTGGATTTCCGATAATAACTTTTGGCAATGGCGCATTGTGGGCGGTTTTCGGCAGTGACAATAGATATATTCTTTGTTATCCGTTATGCAAGAGGTCTATTAAAGTCTAAATGATTTGGAAGCGAGAAACAATAATAATAGGAGGAAACAACAAATGACAACTCCGATGGAAAAATTTATTAAAGAGATGGAAGATTTTCTCTGCCCGTCTAAAGTCTATGTGATGGACGGAAGCGATGAAGAAGCAAAAAAATTGACAAAAGAAGCGCAAGCAATGCAAGTTGATGGGCGAATTGTTTTAAAAGAGTTAAATCAAAAAGAATACCCCAACTCATATTATCACCGTTCAAATCCCAATGATGTTGCAAGAACTGAACATCTCACTTTTGTCTGTTCTCCGACAAAAGAGCAGGCGGGACCAAACAATAACTGGTTAGACCCAAAAGAAGCCAAAACAAAAATGGACGCTCTTTTTAAAGGCTCTATGAAAGGCAGAACTATGTTTGTAATTCCTTTCCTTATGGGCGCTCCAAAATCGCCGTATTCCAAAAATTGCGTCCAAATAACAGATTCAATTTATGTCGCTTTGAGTATGCGTATTATGACAAGAGTCGGCAAACAAGCGATAGAAAAAATCGGCGATAGCGATGATTTTTTTAGAGGCATACATTCGATAGGCGACATCAATCCCGGCAGGCGGTATATTATGCACTTTCCGCAAGACAATATGGTGATGAGTTTCGGCTCGGGTTATGGCGGAAACGCTTTGCTTGGCAAAAAATGTTATTCATTAAGAATCGGCTCATATCTCGGATATCAAGAAGGCTGGCTTGCCGAACACATGATAATAATCGGCGTTGAGTCTCACGACGGTAAAATCACTTATTTCTTAGGCGCTTTTCCGTCTGCCTGCGGCAAAACCAATTTGGCTTTGCTTGAGCCTGTCTTTAAAGGCTATAAAGTTTGGACGCTCGGCGACGACATAGCGTGGCTAAATATCGGACAGGACGGCAAACTATACGCTATAAATCCCGAAGCCGGCTTTTTCGGCGTAGCGCCGGGAACAGCGGACAAAACCAATCCTGTGATGATGAGAACTCTAAAAAACAATAAATTTTTTCCAACGCTTTTTACAAATACGGCGATAGACAATAGCGATAATACGCCTTGGTGGGAAGGTCTCTCTGATAAAAAGCCCAAAGATTTAACAGATTGGCAGGGTGAAAAGTTTGACGAAAGCAAAGGCAGTCCTGCCGCTCATCCAAATTCCAGATTTACAGTGTCAATTTACAATTGTCCGACTCTTTCAAAAGAATATGACAATCCTCAAGGCGTTCCGATATCGGGCATAATTTTCGGCGGACGCAGGAAAGACACAATTCCTCTTGTTTATGAATGCAAAGATTGGGACAGCGGAGTTTTTGCCGCTTCTATCATAGGCTCAGAGACAACAGCCGCCGCAAGCGGCGCTCAAGGCGCGGTTAGAAGAGATCCGATGGCTATGCTTCCTTTTTGCGGATACAATATGGGCGATTATTTTCAACATTGGCTTGATATGGGCAAAAAATTAAAAGTTCAACCCAAAATTTTTATGGTCAATTGGTTTAGAAAAGACGAAAACGGAACATTTATGTGGCCCGGCTTTAGAGACAATTCCAGAGTAATCAAATGGATGATAGACAGAATAAACGGCAAATCCGCCGCAAAAGATTCAGAAATCGGCTTATTCCCGGATGAAAACGGATTAGACTTAACAGGCTTAAACATAAGCCCAGAGACAATGCAAAAACTTTTAACCGTCAACAAATCCGAATGGCAAAAAGAAATCCCGTCAATAGAGGAA
Organism: Candidatus Parendomicrobium reticulitermitis; assembly: GCA_031287095.1. GTDB lineage: Bacteria > Elusimicrobiota > Endomicrobiia > Endomicrobiales > Endomicrobiaceae > Parendomicrobium > Parendomicrobium reticulitermitis. The sequence continues at coordinate 31,459 of JAITTG010000083.1, forward strand.
TTCTACGCCAAATTCGGCGAAAAAATCCCCAAAGAATTGACGAAATTATTACAAACTCTAAAACAAAAAATGCGCTAATCTACTCTGTTTATTTTGTTTTCAACAACAATTTTGATACAATCCTACCGTTCCCAAACAAGAAAAGTAGTTGGTGGTATAAACAGCGCTGGATGTGCGCATAGGAATTTAAAATATAGAGACGCGCTATATGCGCGTCTTAAATCAGTATATTTAAATTTCAAAAAGAGGCAAATCATGATAAACAATCAAAATCAACCCAATACAATCAATTCAATTTTCGTAGGGGCAGACCTATGTGTCTGCCCTTCTCTTGTAATAGCGAATATTTTTCAAGTAAATAGACTATCCTCGACTTCGCCCCCCCCCCCCCCCCCCACAAAAAAAAAAACGGGGAAAATAAAACTAACGCAAAAAAAAAAAAAAAAAAAAAATAATAAAAAAAAAAAAAAAAAAGAGAAAGACATAAAGAAAAGAAAAAAAAAAAATTTCAAAAAAAAAAATTCAAAAAGAAAGAAAGAAGAAAGAATTCAGAACGAAAGAAAGAATAATTCGAAAAAAAAAAAAAAAAAAAAATTCAGAAAAAAAAAATTTAGAAAGAAAGAAAAAAAAAAAAAAA
>JAITTG010000003.1 GCA_031287095.1 Candidatus Parendomicrobium reticulitermitis
GTCTGGCTGTATGGCTGTCTGGCTGTCTGGCTGTCTGGCTGTCTGGCTGTCTGGCTGTCTGGCTGTCTGGCTGTCTGGCTGTCTGGCTGTCTGGCTGTCTGGCTGTCTGGCTGTCTATAAGATTTTGTTACTTGAAAAAAGGGAAAAGTCAAGTACGGGTTTCTGCCCGCAATCAACGCATCAAATGAATTTAACTGCAAAATATTATGTTCCATTACTTAATTCTTTCTCCCTATTTTTTGATTACGAAACGGATTATACTAATTTTTAGCGAATTATCAAAAAAAGAGAAGAAGAGTATAACGGCAAGGGCTTTCTCGCAAGTTTCAGAAACGCAAGGAACGCAAAACGACAAGACTAATACTGTTGCTATTGCCGTTGTCTTTGCTGTTTTGCGTAACTTGCGTGGTCGTTGCCATTGTCGTTTCTCTCTTTTGTGCAACTTGCGAGAAGCCGTTGCCTTTGTCTTGTTTTCGGCGTAATTTTTAAATGATTTGACAACTGAGCGGGGTTTTTAATTTTTAAATATCTCTATTATGTTTTTGGCGATTTGTTCTATTGGTTTGGCGGCGTTCATTGCTTTTTTTCGCATTTCTATGTAGGCGTCGTTTTCGCTCAAAGCAAATTTTTTCATCAAAATGCCTTTTGCTTTTTCTATTAGTTTTCGGTTTTCAAGTTGTTGTTTTAAATCGGTTATTGTGTTTTCGTATTCATGTATTGTTTTGGCGAGTTTTACCGCAAGATATGCCGTGTGGTTTAAAATTATATTGTTTATGGGTTTTAAGACGCAGAAAATATCAAGGATATTATTTTTTAAATCGTCTATGTATTCGCTTTGCATTTGGTTTGAAAGAATTATGAGAGGACAGATATGTAAAGATTCCGCTAACTTTGCAAAATCAAAGCCGCTCATATCGGACAGATTGTAATCTGTTATAACCAAATGAGGAAAAAGCGAGTTTATCTTGCCCAAGGCGTCGTTTGCGGAAGCTGTTGAGGCAATGATTGAGAAATCTGTGGTCTCCAAGTTTTTGGAAACCGCAGAAACAATTTCTTTTGACCCTACAATGATAACTTTATCTTTTTCCATTTTTTTACCGCTTATTGTCATCAACCCGCTTGAAAAAGTGGATAAAATATAAGTTAAGCAAGCGAGATTGTGAGACTGATTCGCAATTTTCCGAAAGCAATTTTGTCATTTAAAACCGTCATTCTGCGCAAAACCGCAGAATGACAGGCTTTATTAGCGTTAGTATAGAATGACAATGCGCTATTTCGCGCAAAATGACTATCAACAATATCAGTTTGCGGGTCAAGCCCGCAAATATGACAATAGGGGATGCTTAATATACCGCTAAATAATTGTCCAATTCCCATTGGCTGATTTTTGTTATATAGTCAAACCACTCGGCATTTTTCGCTTCTATATAATGAGAGAAAATATGTTCGCCAAGCGTATTCTTTACAAGTTCGCTTTTCTTAAACTCGTTTAGAGCGTCGTTTAAGTCGGTGGGCAAACCCTTGATGCCGTGTTTTTCTCTATCTTGCGGGCTCATTGTGAACAAATTGAAATCCGCGCTTTTTGGAGGTTTTGTTTTGTTTTTTATTCCGTCAAGACCTGCCGCTAAACATAATGCGAGAGATAAATAAGGATTTGCAGTCGGATCTGGGCAGCGAAGTTCTAACCTTGTGCTATTTCCTCTTGCGGCGGGGATTCTAATTAAAATACTTCTGTTTTTTGCAGACCAACCGATATAAACGGGCGCTTCATATCCCGGAACCAATCTCTTGTAAGAATTGACGGTAGGATTTGTAACAGCGGTAATAGAGCGGACATGGTTTATAAGCCCGCCGATATAATTATAAGCGGTTTCTGAAAGTTGTAATTCGCCTTTTTCATCATAAAAAGCATTTCCTTTTGACGAAAATAGCGACATATTTGTGTGCATACCGGAACCGTTTATTCCGAAAATAGGTTTAGGCATAAAAGTCGCATGCAAACCGTGTTTTTGAGCAATCGTTTTTACAACCATTTTGAAAGTATTGATATTGTCTGCGGCTTTAAGAGCATTAGCGTATTTGAAATCAATTTCATGTTGTCCGCGGGCAACTTCGTGATGAGAAGCTTCAATCTCAAAACCCATTTTTTCAAGAACCAAACAGATTTCTCTTCTTGCATTTTCTCCCAAATCAATAGGGGCTAAATCAAAATATCCCGCTTCGTCTTGAGTGTTGATTGTGGGTTTGCCGTTTTCATCGTTTAAGAAAAAGAAAAATTCGCATTCTGGACCCACATTAAAAGAATATCCCAAATCCGCCGCTTCTTTTAAAACTCTTTTGAGAGCGTTTCTTGGGCAGCCTGTGAAAGGCTTGTTTTCTGCCGTATAGACATCGCAAATAAGCCGAGCTACTTTGCCGTCTTGAGGCCTCCATGGGAAAATTGTGAAAGTGTCCAAATCGGGATACAAATACATATCGCTTTCTTCAATTCTTGTAAATCCTTCAATCGACGAGCCGTCAAACATACATTTGTTGTCAAGAGCCTTTTCAATCTGGCTTGCCGTAATAGCGACATTTTTCAAATGTCCAAGAATGTCCGTGAACTGCAATCTGATAAACTTTACCCCCTCTTCCTTCACTTGCTTAATAATTTCTTCTTTTGTCATTTTTTTCTCCTTTTGCGGCAAGCCGCGTTTTCTAAAACAACAGAGGCAATGCCTCTTTTACTTTATTGTATAGTCAATTAAGTTGAGATTGCAACGATCATATTGCCGCAGTGTTGCTGCGCGAAGCCGCAGAATCCATAAAACGCCGCTATTTGAGCAGAAGCAAATCATTATTTGCCCGTTGTTTGTGTTTTATATTGCGTAATAGCGCGGCGAACGGGTTTTGTTCGTTCGTTTCTGTCGTTCATCGTTTATTCGTATTGTTTCCGTTGAAGTTTGTCGTTCGTCTATAGGGCGGGTTTGAAACCCGCACCCTATCAATTTTTGTTTTTTGGGTTTTTGTTATTTGTTGTTTTTTCCCTTTATGTATGATACGCGCTCCGCGAAGCATTTTGAGCGTATTTTGGCAGAATTTGTCTGCGCGCGTATAGCGGCGCTATCCACGCAGACAAATTGTGTCAAAAGACGCCAAAAGGCAAAGCGACCTTCCAGCCGCGCTTAACTTAAAGCCAGTCGTGTGTAATCGCGGCTTCGCCGCACCTTATTACTTTGTCCAAGCGTTTGGGTTTGAAACCCGCCCATAAAAAAGGCAAAGGCGCCCATTACAAACTAATGTAAAGGGCGCCTTTGCCCAAAATTCTTTAGATTTTTCAAATAACGAGGCGGATTATATATATCCGTCTTGTTTTTGTCAAACAACTCTCGCTTATTATTTAAATGTTTTTAAACCTCGTATCAAATCCGCTATGGAATAACTCAACATTATAATAGCCGAAATAGGCATACTGCCATACATCACCCATTTCGGTATTTGAAATACAGTTGATAGCTCTGTGGTTTGCAAGCATAATTTTACGGAATAGAATAAAAACGCAGCCATAAAAATGACGCTTATCAAAGCGACTATTGTTTTATATACTACCCGCGACACATTTCCCGGCAGTCTTGAAGAAATCCAATCGCCTACTGCAAAATGCCCCTTTATAGTCCACAATGCCGCCGCTCCAAAAAATGCAAGAGCGGAAATCAAAAGTTCTACTATTTCATCAAACCAATGAAATGAATTCATCGGCACAGCGCTTTTTATAAAATCCGCTATGTCTTGAAAACCGCGCATGCTTAAAAAAACTTCAAGGTCTCCTGCAAGGCGCATTGAAACGCTTATTAAAAGCAAAATGCCCAGAACCGTAAATAGCGTTATTGAGAAGACGCGTAAAAATGCTTTAATGGCTGCATCTAATTTCTTTAATAATAACATTTTATATGCCTCCTCCCATAAAATGATTTGGCAAAAACAAAGCGATTTTCGGCACGAAAGCCATTATAAGAGTGCAAACTAAAATGACTATCAAATAGGGCAGCACTTTTTTTGCTAACGGCATTATTCCTACATTTGCAAAAGAGTCCACTGCAAATAAACACATTCCGACAGGCGGCGTAAGATTGCCTACCATAATGAGCAAAGTCATCACAACGCCGAAATTTACAGGGTCTATATTATACATAGAGATTATAGGCATAAAAATCGGAAGAGTTATCATAAAAATAGCGTTGCCGTCTAAAAAGCAGCCCATAATCAAAATTACGCCTATTACTATCCACAAGACGCTGGAAGTGGTAGCGCCCATACTCATAAGACCTGTGATAATGCTGTCTGGAAGTTTTTGATGTATGGTAAGCCAGCCGAAAAATCCCGCCGCCGCCATAATAAATAGCAAGCCCACAGATTGCTTTATAGAAGAAAACAATATATCGGGCAAATCTTTAATGTGTAAATCTTTATAAGCAAAGCCTAAAATGATTGCATAAAGGCAAACGACGACAGAGGCTTCAGTGGGAGTGAAAAAGCCCGACATTATGCCGCCGATAATGATGACAGGAGCCATAAGGGGCCAGAATGCCGCTTTAAAAGTCCGCCAAATTTCGCTCATTGGAGCCATGCGCTCGGCTTGAGGATAATGATATTTTTTAGCCATAATGGCAAGAGCTACCATAAAACCTAACCCAAGCATTATGCCGGGAACAAAGCCCGCCAAAAAGAGTCTTGCCACAGACACGCCTGTGATTGCTCCGTATAAAACAAAGCAAACGCTTGGCGGTATAACAGGACCTATGATGGAGCCTGCGGCAACCAAAGAGCCTGCGGTAGCCGAATCGTATCCATCGTCAACCATAGCCTTATGCTCTATGCGTCCAAGTCCCGCCGCATCTGCGACTGCCGAGCCTGACATTCCTGAAAAAATCATACTTGCCACAATATTTACTTGTCCTACTCCGCCCGGCGCATGTCCTACAAGCGATTTTGCAAAAGAAAAAATGCGGTTTGTAACCCCTCCTACATTCATAACATTGCCCGCAAGTATAAAGAATGGTATTGCAAGTAAGGTAAATCCCGTTGTGCCGTAATACATTCTGTTTGGAAACATCACCAAAAGGCTTGATTCGCCGAGTAACACAAAGAAAAGGACTGATGTAAAACCGATGGCTACGCAAACCGGCACATTTATGGCAAGAAAAAAAATCAAAGTAGCAAAAATTGCAAGCGTTAACATAAATACCTCTCTTTTAGAGGAAACGCTGATTAACAATGTTTTTTATTGCCGCCGCCTGCTGGGTAAGTCCGCAGGCGGTGAAAAAAGAGTTAATCAGCGTTTCTTTAAATTTATTTTGCCATATCTTTTGCCATTTTCATCCATTTATCAAAATTTTCCGCGCCTACATTGTTTCTGATTTTTTCATAAGCGGGCCCCATTTTGTCTTGGAATGGCTTCAAATTAGGATAATCAACCACATTGCCTTTTTTAACCATATCGGCAATCTGCGTTTTTTCCGCATCTCTTGTCAACTGACGCATTAAGAGGCGGGCAGAATCTGATTCTTCTTGTATGATTTTCTTCTGCTCAGGAGTGAATTTATCCCAAACCTTGACATTGACCAAATGCACCATAGAGCTATACAAATAGTTTATGACGCTGATGTATTTTTGAACTTCATACAATTTGAGGTCATAGATTGTTCCGATTGGGTTTTCTTCTCCATCAACAACGCCTTGACGCATAGCCATAACCAATTCGCTAAAATCTATGGTTTGCACATTTGCGCCTAAAGCTTCCATCGCTGCGGAATAAGCCATAGCGGGGGGAGTGCGGATTTTAAGCCCTTTTACATCATCGGGCTTTAAAATGCGGCGTTTAGAATTTGTGATATTTCTAAAACCCCATTCCCAACTTGAAAGCATAACCGCGCCTTTCTTCAAAACTTCAGGAGCAGCCCATTCTTTAAACGGACCGTCTAAAACTCTGTCCATGTGTTCATAGCCCGAGATTGAGAAAGGAATCGCGACAGTGTCAAAAAGCGGCACATGTTTTGCGATTTGGTCTTGACCTGACAAACTCATATCAATAGCGCCGAGCAAAACCTGTTCCAAAATTTGAGGAGGTCCTCCGAGCGTGTTATTGGGATAAATAACAATCTCGATGTCCCCGTTTGTTCTCTTCTTTACATTATCGGCAAATTGTTTTGCCGCTGTTTGCGCTGGGCTGGCTTCAGAGCCGAAATGAGCAAGTTTCAATGTCATTTTAGCCTTTTTCTCGCCGCCGCCGCAGGCTAACAATGCAAAAGACATTGCTACTGCAACTGCTAATACGATACTTTTCTTCATGATTTCCTCCTTTTTTATTTTAACAACAAAAAACGCTCAAAGCGGTTAACTTTGAGCGTCTTCTTTATAAATTTGACTGCAAAACCAATTCATTTTTGAATAGTTTTTTATATTTTTCAAGATTATTGAGCAATAGTTATTTTTCATAAATTCCATTTTTGTTATTGCGATGGGTTTTTTATTGAACGAGCGAATTTTATCAATTGACCCTATCAAAGTCAAGAAAACGCATTTAATCATCTAAAATGACACCGAAATAAACAGTAAACGACAAACGGCAGGCATTTAAAAAGCCGCACCGAGTTTTTAAAACTTGGCGAGGCTTTTTTATTGTATAACTTCCGTTCTCTTTATATAACTAAAACTGGAAGTTAATGAATGGGAAGAATGTTGTAAGCGATGATTTCGGATTTATATTTATAAGTCCGAGTTGAATTCCTGCCATACTTCCAACCTTATTGTAGAAACCAAACTGCAAACCTTTCATTGAACCCGCTATGTTTATAAATGCCCATTGCAGACCGGTAAATTCTCCAACAACCTTGTTATATATACCACTACCTTGAACTCCGACGCCGTTTTCCGCTACGCTGTAAATCCAACTGAATTGAACGCCTTTAAGCGTATTGACATTTGACCCTATTAAACCGATTGCCAAACCTGTTACATCTTTCGTGGTCGGCACCGCAATGGGTCCCACCAACGAAAGTTTAAACGGCGTAGCCGCAAAACTTACAGACGACAACAACAATACTAAACTTGCTACAAACATCAATTTTTTCTTCATTTTTACTTCTCCTTTTGTTTTATTTTGATATTTAAT
>JAITTG010000068.1 GCA_031287095.1 Candidatus Parendomicrobium reticulitermitis
AAATGGCTTTTATCGACAAACCGCAACGCCTGATAGTTTTTGATATACTTGATGTCAAAATACTCCCCGAATAACCGCTCAAGCAGTATAAGCTCCTGTTTTTGATAAAAAGCCAAAAAACAGATTTCCCCATATTCTTCCTTTGAGAATAACTCAGGATTTACCCATTGGAGGGCGGAGGCGTTTCTTTTCACCGCAAGACGGCAAAGCGGCAAAGTCTGGTCTTGTATGAGCATGAGGGCATCCGTGTTTTGAATGACCGCTATACGATAAATCTCCCTCAATTTGTTCCGGCTGTGGTCAAAAAGGTCTCTTTTCACGAAATAAAGGGAAGTTCCGTTCTTTTTGACCGCCTGATAACAAAGATTCTGGTAGTTTTCCACGCCAGCAGCGGACGCTTCGACCCATTCAAGGGCTGACCCGTTCTGGTCAATGGCCGTTGAGCATAGATTAAGGTATTGTTCTGCGGTAAATCTCTCCGGCTCGACAGATTCCAGTTTCCTGCCTTCAATTTGAAGCATTTCAAGGCAGATTTTGTAATAATCGTCCTGCCAGAAATCCTCTGATTTTACGCAACTGATGAAAATGGAGCTATGATCGAAAAACTCTTTCAGTTTATCTTTGTCCGTCATGCCGATTATGTAAGCGTAAATTTTGGCTTTTACAGAAAGAATGATGAAAGTGTCAAAGTGGATTTATATGCGCTCGTGATTATCAAAAATGTCAAAATCGTAATCAGCAAGATCACTTGAATTGGGATCATATTCAGGTGATTTGGTATTGTGTTTGTTAAATTGCTCCATGATTGATTTGTCATCTTCGGTATCATCATCAGTAATAGATTCAATCGCTTCCGGGTCGGGAATAGTCCATATTAAGCGTTTTTTTCCTTTATTCGGATGGGCATCATCGTAATACATCACTTCTTTACAAACTGGCTCCTTTAATTTATAGGTGTATGTTGGTGTAAATAAATCAGCGCAATAATTTTCGATAACGGCAATAATCTTTTTACCATTGTCTTCAATATAAGTGTTGCCAACATTACCTAAATGTAGATAGTTTTTTGACATATCATTATTATTTGTGTGTCCCATATAATATTCCACTAAATCTTTATTGTTTAATGTATTAGTAATCATTGTTTTAAAAAAATGTCTAAACGAATAAAAAACTATATTATGTTCTTTTATATCGTCACTACTATAACCGCAAAGTAAAGCAAGTATCGTTCTTGCCCTCAGAAAATCAGTATAAACGATGGTTTTACTGCCGTTCCAAAAAATATAATCTGTTCTGCTTTCATCATCAATATATTCTATAAGTTTTTCATAGACAAATGAATGTAAAGGAACTAATCTTTTCCCTGCTTTGGTTTTTGTTCCTGTTCCATCAATTCTACTATTTTCTATATTGAGGAAACGGATTTTTCCAATCAGTAATACGCTTTTTTTCCTTAAAAAGAATATTTCACTATTTCTTAAACCGCATAAATTACTTAATAAACAATACAAGCGATATTTTTTAAGGTTTTTGATTTTATTGACTAAAAAGGGTATTCCTTTTTCTGCCTCATTTTGAATCCGCCAGATGCGGTCATCCATCAGCGCGGCGAATGTTGTCCTAATCGGTATTACGCCAATAGATTTTCGCTCTCCGTCTTTTGGTTTTAAGTTCATTTTGATATTTAAGGCAAAAATGGATTTTTCTTTTAAGACTTGATTGAAAATCGGGGCAACAGCACAACTGACATTATTGTTTATCGTCTTTGTGGATAGAGAATGGCGCAAAACATTTTGATTTTTATCTTGGCAGTATATCTGAAACTCCTCAATCAAATCGAAGTTATTGCCTTTATTGAATGAAGTTATTTTTTTCTTTTGAAGAAAAGGGATAAAATAATTGTCAATAAATGCTTTATACTCTTTGATATGTTTTTCTCGGACACTCCGTTTTTGCTTTGCTTTTTTGAATAATTCACTCTTATCCGTGTAGTATTCTGTCAATAATTTATAGAAATCATCTTTATTTTTCTTGTCAAAATAATCTTTTAAGAACTCTTCCCGGTGTTTTTTTGCGTAGAGATTAGCCGCTTCCATATCCATAGTAAAGCACGACATCCGGGCATCGGTTTGTTTGCCGTTATCATCAAAGAGATGGGCGTAGTAAATAGGATCTTTGGTGTATTTATTGATGTATAGCCGGAAAAGTGGCTTTTCCTCGTTTAGCAATTCCATTTGTTTCCTTATTGTCGCTAAACTTTGTAGTAGTTCTTGTTCTTGCGAAGCAAATAATCTTTTAAGTTGTGAGACTTTATCATCAGTCATACCCCTTAAAATACATAGGCTGATACATAGTCGGTCTTTTTCAGGCTACCTACGCTACATATAGTGTTGTAAATCCGTTCAAAGTCAAAAATTACACTATATATGGAGTGGAGAATACCGGATTCGAACCGGTGACCTATTGATTGCGAACCAATCGCTCTACCAACTGAGCTAATTCCCCGAAGTTCTTTTAGTATAGCAAACTCGAAAAAAAAATGCAAGTAGGGTAGCGCTGAATTTTTTGAAAATACCACTACACATTTGTGTAGGTAAAATATAACAAAAAATTATTATTTTCTATTTTTATTTTTTTAGGGCTTGACAGATGCCTTTTTCTATAAGAGAATGATAAAAAGTGGTTTTAGGTGGTATTTTGTGACGGAAAG
>JAITTG010000079.1 GCA_031287095.1 Candidatus Parendomicrobium reticulitermitis
TCAAAAAGACTTTTAGGTTTTAGAGATTCCGATATATCAATAGTCTACGGCATAGAAACAATCTCAATACCAAACGAAATCAAAGATACTGTAAGTTCGGCAATAGAGCAAGGAAATGCCGTTATAGAAGCCAAAATAGACGCTGAGGGCGCCGCCAAAATAATAAACTTTTATATAGATGGAAAACTGATAGATTTTACAGTTAATCAATAATTGAAATTTGTTCATTGACAATTGTCATTAGTTGTATGCCGTAATTGCGGATTTTGGGTTTGTCATTGCGCAGTTTTTTGGTTTGCGCGCAATAATAACTTCTTTGCTTATAATCGGGGGCGAACAGGGTTCGACGGGAGTAATAGAAACGAAGACAGCAGGCCGGAGTTGGTCTAAGGCTCCGTAATAATAGACCAAACAATAAACAACATTAAAAATAATGTTGCGGCAAGACCCGATTTCGGGTATTTGCCTTTAGCCGCTTAATAGCGGCTGCGTTTTACCAGAGATATCTGCTATTTGGATAAAACGACAAGAGCAGGTTAGTTTCAAGCCGCTTGTTGCGTCGGTTTGAAATGAAATCAAAACGGAACTGGTCTATAGAGTAATCCCGTCTGAAGACGGCTTTATAGACGAGAACAAATTTCAGACTAAGCCTGTAGCGGTCTCGTTGATATATTTTCGGACGCGGGTTCAATTCCCGCCGCCTCCATAAGTCATTTTTTGTTTATCATCGGAAAAATTTATTAAATTAAAATTATTTCTATGAATTTTCTATAAAGATGTTCCATGGGATTGTTTTTGTTGTTTTGTTTAGAAAATCAGGGTGGATTAATTCTTTGATTTTGAAATACTTACATTTGTATTGTGGCATATTTTGCCGCATATTATCAGATTCTTGCATGCGCTCCAGCCGCAATTTGGGTAATGGGCGCAGCTTTCTTGATGTATCAATTTTGCCCCGCAATCCGGACATTTACTCATATACCTACCTCCTATGGATATTTGCCAGCCTTGAATATCTTGTATGCTTTCTCCGGTGGTTTCTGAAAGTCTGCCTATGCTTTTGGCGAGATTGGAATAATCCGATACCGCCTTTTTAAACACGGCAATGCCGCCAATAGCCGCAAAGGCTGCCATAAATACCTTTGTCATTCCTTTGACCGCCATATTTGCCGAATTTACGCCTTTTTGAAATTGTTTTGAATTCATCAATAAATTAAAAGTATATTTGTCTATTACAGAAGTTCCCGCCATATTAAGCCTCCCTTACCGCTAATTTTGAAAAAATATCGTCCACTGCCTTTATGCTGTCCCTTATTGTTTCGCTGTCTAATATCGGCGATTGTATCGCCTGTCTTTCTTTGTCTCTTGCAAGTTTTAACAATTCTTTTAATATCTCGTCTTTGACTTCTTTTTGGGGTTGCGGTATATTTTCTTGAGAATGCGTTTTATTGCCATTTGCGATTTTTTCTGCTATTATCAGCCTGGAGGTTGGGAGATGTCCCTCTTTAGTGGGGGTCTTGATAAAGTCTTCCAACTTCCTTTCTATTTCAACTTCATGAACATACAATCTTTGTCCTTTTGTCCTTTTTTCAACGACAACTTCCTCTATATATCTTTCTCCATCAATCTCTATCGGCGCAATGAATACGCCTGTATCATATCCTCTGTTTTTCCAATTTACCTGCCAATCAAACAATTTGCCTTTATTTATTACTTCTGGAACAGCCATAAAAGCCGCCGCTTTCTTTGCCCCTATCCCATGCGCTATGTCGTTTTTAACACCCTCTTCATCAAGTTTTATCTTGCCTATCACGCTGTCAACTTCGCCGTTATATTTCTCTTTATAATAGCGCGTTACCTTATCAGTTAATCTAACTCCGTCTTTTTGAAATTCTTTGCCGCTTAAAATAGATACGGGGCTTCCATTTAATGCGAATATGCGCGCCTCTTCTAATTTTACAGGCTTAAATTCTTTTTGTTCAGTTATTTTGCGCATCCCTGACGAGTTCACAGAGGCGAATTTTCCGCCGTCGTCGCGCGGATGTTGGGTCTCTTTAAAATCAGGCATTTTCATTTCCTTTTTGCGTCCGCGTAGGCTTGAGCCTCATTGCTGTTTCTTACCGATTGAACTTCTGCCAAATCTAAAACATCGTTGTAATTGTAAAACTCTTGCAATTCTTTAAGGGTGGCAAGTTTATTCTCTATTACAAAAGCGAACAGAGGACATATATTTACCGTTTTAAACTGGACGCTTGCGCCGCCGCCTGCGTATTGCCTGCATTGACGCCTTGTGAAAAAAAATCAAGAAACTCCATAGCCTTGTTTCTCAAATAGCCCAAAGTGTTGACCTCTTCGATATATTGCTCTATGTTTTCGGGCGTGATTCGGACATATTGGTCTAAATGTTTAATATAGATTTCATAGCAATAGAGCAATTCATTAAAAAGGTCTATATACTCCACGAAATTCTTTTCGTCATTGATTACAAAAGGCAAAACGGCAAGCGCGGCGGAATTTTCGTTTTGCGCTTTTTTCATTTTTTCCACTTTGGACTTATCGTTGATTTTGCTTGCGACAATACCGAGTTTAAAACTCCATTTTTCAAGTTTGACGGCGGACATTTCCGTGAACCTAAATGTCTTGCCTTCGTCGCGTCCAAAATCCGTATTTACTTTGCTTATTGTCTCTTGCCCTTTATCGTCTATTGTCTTTATCGGCATCTCTCCGCTGTGAAGCGCGATGTCTTCTTGTCTTAACATTTATTCCCCCTTGTCGTTATCGCCGTTTATAGCCGTTTATATAGGCATTGGGACGCTTTCAGAAAATTGGAATACATACTCTTTGGCTTCCAAAGTCTTAGTAGCGTTAAACAGCGGGTTGCCGCCTGTAAGCACTGCGTTGACAATAAATTTTCTTGACACCGCAGGAATAATGAAAGTAAGAACTACCGCCACAGGCGTTTTGGAACTTTCGCACAATGCAATGAGCGCGTCCAGTTTCGGTATAGTGTCTGAACTCGCTTCAAATGTCGCTGTAAGCGTTTTTATTGTTGGGACATAACCCGCCGACATTATGCCGTCAACGCCTATCTTTGTTTCAACGAAAGTGACATTTTCTGTCGTAAAAGTAGCGTCTGCAGAATATCCTTCCCATTTAGTAAGTCCAAGCGGCGACGACATAGATACCGAACTGTTTGCCGCCGTTATGTTTTTTGGTTGCGCCATTTTAATCTCCTTTTGGGAGACGCTCATATAGAGCGTCTCTGCAATTGTTTTTTATCTTATCGCGGTTGATATAAGGTCTATTTTCTGTATGCTGCCGCCGTCGCAATAGTAAAAGCGCAGTATTGGACTTTGCCTGTCAGCCCTTGCCGCGCTGTTAGGATTTTTGGCGTATAGATACCAGCCTTGCGTATATAGCGTGTTTTTTATGTCCGCTATGCCTGTTTCGCTCGCTACGGCGTTTATAATGTCTTCGCTAAGGTCAACGCCTTCTGTGATTACGCCAGCAAGTTTTGCATTATCCACAATAGGCTTTATGGTATTTGATATTGCCGCAAGACCGCCGTCGTTGTATGGGATAAAGTTTGTCGTAGCAAGCAAGTTTCTCAATGCTACTTGCAACCCGTCGTTTAACCACACATGATTGACAAAAGCGTCTAAAAAGCCGTAATCGCCCGAGATTACGCCGCGCTGATAGCCCGTAAACAGATTGCTTGCCGCGCTGTCTCTTTCGTATAGGTTATACCCTTTGCGCGTAAGAATGTCGTAATCGTCGTCGTTATCGCAAGTGATTTCTTGCCCCGATTGCTGTTTATAAGCAAGCGTTATTTTGCCGTTTGGCAAAGAAAAATTGATAGACGCCACAGCGCCCATAACAAAAGCGGCAAGAGCGTATTTTCCGTAATTTGCCGCCGTTGCATTTATTGTGTTTGCCTTTATTTTGCTTGCGAAATCAGATTCCGAAAAACCGTCTTTGTCGGCAAATTCCATATCATGTTCCACATAAACAAAACGCACGCCTTTAGACGACGCCCATGACGCAAAGGCTAAATCTTCGGCTTCGTTATAATCCCACAATTTAGCGAACGAGATGAAGTTTTGAGTTTCTTGAATGATTGCGTCCATAAAAGCGCTTAGCGTTATTTGCGCGCTTTGCACGGGCGACAAAACTGCGCCCGTTTCCTGCGTTAAAGCCAAAATGGGCGCTAAATCCGTGCCTGCGCCTGAAGACGCCGAACTAAAATCAAGATACGAAGTTTCGTCAGACCCCCCCGCTACAATTTGAAAAGCGTTAAATTGGCTTGAAAAGTTGACGGTCGCGGTATGAATTGCATCTATTTGTTCGTTTGCCGTTTGTATAGCGGTTTGCAATGTTGCGGCAATGTCTGAAAGCGAATTGTCTTCGCTAAAGTCAAGCCCTTCAAGTTGTAAAGACTGTCCCGCTATTTTGACATTCAAAACGCCGCTTGTGATGAGTTGCAACTGGGCGAGCGTATAAGATATAGCGCCGCCTCTTAACCAGCCCGCCTGCGTTTCTAATTCAAAATTGGATATTAACAATGCCGAAGGGATTTTTGCTTTGCCGTCATATCCGGCAAAATACTTTTTAGCAAAATCCGCCTCGTCCGATTGCGCTCCGAAATACTTTGCAACCATAGACGCGCTTTCAAACCTGAAAACCTGCTTTAAAGGCAGGGAATCGTCTTTGGTTAAAAGTAAGCCGTTTAGTTCAAACCCCGAACCTTTAGCCGCTATTAACTGAGGTATTACATTGACAAATTTACTTGCGCTTACATTTGACATAATTATCTCCTTTTTTGAGAGACATGCGCTTAACGCCGTCCCTGCATTGTCTATATATTCAAATCTGCGTCGTTCTTTTTTACCGATAGACTTGAACTTATCAGACTGATTTCATCAAAAAACTGCTGCGCTATTGTCAGCGCTATTTGTAAATTAAAATGCAATGTCATTGTATTGCGGACTTTCCAATTGGAATTCTCGTCTTCATCGCTCGTTTGAACTATATCGTCCGCATAAAGAGGCGTTAAAGCCTCGTAATTGTTTTTAAAATAATCTGTTGAAAACTCGTCCCTAAACAACATTTTGACCTGTTGCGTTTGGTCCCAACTATCCTGCCCGTAAAAATCAAGTTGAATGTCTAAAATCATACTTTCTGCAATCTCTACAGATTGCGCTTGAGCGTCGTATATATGCTGATTTGAGGCGTTTCTTACCGCTTTTGCTATGGAGATATAAACAAAAGGACAATCTGACGGAACGCCTATATTGTCTTGATAGGCGCGCCTAATGTTTTTATCGTCATATCCTGTAATCTCTTTTAGATACGCTCCAATCTTTAAATAAATATCGTCAAGTTTGACGGCTGCATTCATTGGCGGCACCCGATAACCTTTGTCCAACCTGCTGTTAATGCCCAGCCTTCGGGCTGGTCTATCACTTCATAAGTCTCATTGCCTGCAATTATTAAGTCGCTGCCTTTGCCTCTTGATAAGCCCGTAAAGTCGCCGTTAAGATAAAAGGCTTTATATACGCCGCCTTGAGCATACCCTTGCAAATGCTGGGTTTTAAAACTATCAACGGGCTGTATTTGCGCTTCTACGAAAATATCTTCATAAACGCTTGTAACTTTTCCGCCTGCCGCGCTTGAATAGCCCGCAAACTTTTTAACAATGACCGGCATATTAGGATTGATTGTTTGCGTTGCGGCATTTGCTATTTGGCGTAGATTCATTGTTTATCCTTGCGTTAAGATTCTGCCGTTTTTATCTAAAATCTGAAACGCGATTGAGCGGATTAAATCGCCGCTGTCTATCAACGGCGTGTCTTTGCCCCGTTTTGCAATAATTGTGTCAGTCTTATTTTTTGGGAAATTTCCCGCTTCTATAGTCCGCTTTGTGTCGTCTTTTGCCATAATGGCGATTTTTTCTAAAATATCAAACTCTGAAAGTTTCTTGTTTTTTAAAAGTTTTTCAGCCTTGTCAGACCATTTCCTTTTATTGTTTGTAATCGTTTGCGTTTGATAATCTCTGGGCGGGATATTCTTTTCTGGAACGCCCTTACAATTCCAAAAGGCTTTTTGAGCATTTGTCGCCGTTGATACTTTATAAACTATTCCTTTGCCTTTCTTTCTGGCATAGACATTAGCCCCGCCGTTATCCCAAACGCCTATTTCCGCTTCCATACCCTTAAATCTTTTGGCGATTTTTTCTAAAGCGCCGGGCAATGTTTTGAAATTTGGCGGAAACTTAATCGTTACAGACATTTAAAATACTCCGCTCGGTTTGCCGCTTACAAATTTAGGCGATAGATACGGACGAATAAGCCGCCAAAATATCTGACCATAAGGCGTTTGGCTAAAAAATGAGCCTGACAAAGCGCCTACTATGCCCTGAAACCCTACGGAGACGCTGCCTTCGCTCGCGCTTGTGAGCGCGCCCGCGCCGCCGTTTGCGCCTCTTATAGATAATGCCGCTATATGAGCGATAAGATAAAAATAGAAATTGTCATACTTGTCCGCGGGTATTGAATACTCGCAAGCGTTAAACATAGCAACGGCGGTATCTTTGTCAAAATTAAGTTGGGCGTCTGACGCCGATTTGGATATATCGGGGAATAATTCCTTAAATCTGGTTAAATCAAACTCCCAACTTAATTGCGCCATCTTTTTGCTCCTTATTCGCCGCTAAATTTTTCTACTGCCTTTTCTACTTCTTCCATACTCAACTGCTCAAAGCCTGTCTTGCCGTGTAAGGCGGAAAATTGCGCCGCTTTCTTTTGCCCGTCAGATTTATTGTCTGCAAAGAAAACAAACCCTTTTTTAAACATCTTTGTGTTTTCTATCGCTTTCACGCAAAGTCCCGCTTCTTGTTTAGAAAGTTCGACAATGCCGTATTCTTTGGCGTTGATGTCAAACTTAAGCGTTTGCTCGTCGCCCGCAAGACTCTTTTTGCTTGCGCTTTTAAGTAAAACTGTTTTCTTTGCCCCGTTGACTATAATGTCAATACGAACTCCGCCCGGAACTTTGCAAAAGCCGTAAGCGGACGCGGTCTTGCTCTTGTCGTTTGAATCAATAGGGGGCGGATTGCCGCCTGCGCCGTTTTGCGCCTCCGTTATGAGTTTTGCAAGGTCTCTGTCTGAAACATCGTCTGAAAAAATTATCTCAAGCTCGTTTGCTTTTGCTTCTAATTTCAATCTGTTATCGCTCTTTTTTGCCATTTTTGGTCTCCTTGTCATGCGGACATGCCGCTTTTTTATAAATGCTTTTTAGGCGGAGCATAAAACATAGACTATATGCCCCGCCCATCTTTACTTTTAGGACACAAGCATTCTGGAAATTGCGAAAGGAATATAAAGGCTAAACCCGCCTATTGCCGCCGCCCATTTCTGCTTGTATGAGGACGCTTCCGGTATTGTTGGGAAAGTTCTCAGTTTTTGGCTTGCCACGCATTCGCCGGTCAACTGCCCGATTACTTCGGGCGCGATTATATAAACCAAATCGCCCGTCGCTGTGGAAAATTCAGGGATAGGCGCAATCTCCATGCCTGCATAGTTCTTTTTAATCAAATCAAGAACGGATATGCCGAATTGATTGGTTTTGTTGAGATATGCAATCAATGCCGAAGATACGCCCATTTTGAATTTGCTATTAGCGTCTATGAGAGAAGACGACTTGTCTATCAAATCGCTTACGACTTTCAAGATGTCGTCGTAAATCTCATTGGCGGTTTTTACATCCCAGCCCGTGCCGTTTGCGCCGGCAGTAGGCGTAAGATTTGCAGGCAAAAGAGGGTGATTGAGTATGCCGTAGCAATCAAGCCCGGATATGCCGTACATATAGATTCTATTGCTCATAATGTTTATGAGCGTAGAGGCTGAACGCTGTTTGTCCGACACTAAAGAGATTTTTGCCGCGCCGTTTCTTGCGGTTTCTAAATCTCCGTATTTGACCATCGTTTGAAAACGGAAATAGTCTTGACCTATAAACTCATTGTTTATATCGGCTTGCCCGTTCTCGCTGAAATCTCCGTAAGACGCTACATTGCCGCCAACCTCAGACAAACGATACTTTCTGCGCTCTGTAGCCCAATCGCCTTTTACCGTATCGCTAAATAAAAGCGTTGCGTTTCTTGGAGCGGTTAAAACTTCTATCGCTTTGGGGTCAAAATATGTAAGCAATTCAACGGGAACGCCTACATTTGCATGGGTTATGGCGGTAGGTATGCCTGTGTCCGCGTCCAAAACAACCCCTTTATCTTTGGGGCTGAAAACGCCTTTTAAACCGCTTATGGTTATGCCGGCATTTTCTAATGTTTCTCTGTATTTCATTTTGTTCTCCTTTGCGGCAACGCCGCTTATTTTATTACTGCTCCCCTTGTCTGTCTGTTTTTAGACTTTTGAAATGAGGATTAAATCCCCGACAGCGCCGCTTGCTTGCAATGCTTTGACTTCCCAGTCTGTCTCTACCGCGCCCGTTATGGCTGCGCCCGCCGCGCCGGTTTTGGTTGCGCCGTCCGCAATTACTGCAAACGCTTTTTGCCCAACGGTTGCCGCAGTAGCGGTTTTAACCCAGAACGAAGCGCCTTTGGCTACAGGGACAGGCTGCCCGTCATTGTATTGCGTTGAATACTCTTGGTCTGCAGGCAATGCCGCTATGCTTTCGCGATAAACTAAACCTATCGGCTTGACGCTTGACGCGCTTGTATTAGCCACAAATTGCTCAAGAACTTTGTCTGTTGCCGCGCCCGCCGGAGAGGCGGCAGCCCAAGCCCATAAACCTGCTTTTACTATGCCGCTTGCTCTTGCGCCGGGTATAATTTCCGTAGGATTGATTGCCGCTGTTGAGGCTAACATTCCTTCATAAGCCATAGGCGGTTGCTGATATACTCTTGTTTGTCCGTTCATTGTTTATCTCCTTTTGAGAGACGCCTATAAAGCGTCCCTACATTTTTTTGATATTTTTCTGATTGCTATTCCCTTTGTTTGAGTTTTGCAAAAATGCTTTCCACTTCTTTTGTTGCCGCGTCCGCCGATGAGCCGTCAAGAACAGGACTTTGCGACGCTTGTTGTTTGCCCAAAATGGCGCAAGCGCCGCTAAACAAAGTTTTGAAGTCTCCCCCTTTTACTCCATCGGTCTTGATTCCCAAAGATTTGCAAGCAAGCCTATAATATGCGTCCGCGCTGTCTTGCGGCGCTACTGAGCCTATTACATGACGCACCGCTTCTTTGGCTTTCTCAATCTCTAAAAATTCCGCTTTTGCTTCCGCTTTGGCTTTGTCGGCTATCCTTTTGACTGCGGCGGCGTCCATTGCCTCGCCCTCTTCTTTTTTAGGGGTTGCGCCCGCCGCGCCTTCATCTTTGACTTTAGGGTCTTTCTCTTCTTTGTTCGGGTTTAAGTCGTTGTCTTTGACCTTTGGCTTGCCTTCATCGTCTTTGTCCTCATCGCCGGTCACAGACTCTTCCAAAGCCTTTAAAATCTCGCCCGCTTTTTCCTCGCCAAGTTTAGCGACCAAGATTTCTTTTAATTTTGCGTTGCCCTCGTCTTCAGCCGCTTCTTTCTTTTCCACCTTTTCTGCAACTTCTTGCGCTTCTTTAAGCTTTTCGGGCTCTTCGTCAAAAATGCCGAATGCCTTTAATAAATCAAGTTTCTTTTTCATTGCGCTTGCTCCTTTTGCGGTTTCGCCGCTTATTTTTGTAATTCCCTTGTCTTTTACTGCTGGTTTTGCCTCATTAAACACTTGAGCGCCTTTTACTCTGGCGGTTTCTACCAATGCTAAGTGGTTTGGTTTGATGCCGCGCATTACTAAATCATAATGAACTCCTTTATATTCGCCTTCTTCTTTGACAAAATCGCATACATATCCCAATGATAATTCCCGCTTTTGCTCGCTTTGTATTTGCTGTATTTCGTCTTTGTCCCATACGCTTAAAGCGCTGTATACCGCTTCGCCGTCAATATAAGCGTCCGATATACAGCCTATGCGGACTTCCTTTTTAGGCTCGTCTGCAAAGTCCATAATATGCTTGCTAAGCAAAGGCAGCATATTGAAACTGCTTAAACATTTTTTTAACTCTTCTATTGGTCGGTAAATATTGTATTTCTTAGCCGCTTCAAGCCCTATAGATTCCCAATTGGGCATCTCTTGCCCGTAGTATTGAGACACTTCCGCCTTTGTGATGAGCGACTTATTGACTATAAGCCGTCCATTGTCGTCTATTATTCTGTTTGAACTATCAAACGCTTGCGATATAAAATTTAATTTCATTGCGCCCTCTACTCTATTATTGTCTCTTGATAACAATTACAGTTGATTTCCTGTTTGGGAAATATCCATTTGCCGTCTATATAACAACCTTTTCTAATATCAAACTCTCTGCCGTCCGCCTCTTTGTGCGTTTTGCGGGGAGTTAATGAAACTCTGGAATGCCGCCAAATCGCTCTAAATAGCCCGATTTCTTTTTTTCGCTCTATATAAAATTGTTCTTGTATGTTTTTTAACTGATAATTGGCGTTTAAATAGGCTCTGCTTTCAGTCATGCCGTAAGTTTTTTTCAACTCTTCCATTAAAGGCGCGGCGCCTCTATTGTTTAAGATATTGCTCATTGCCGCGTTTTCTACACGGCTAAAAAACTCTTGAGGTATCTTTTTTATTTGTTCGCTGTTGTTTCTCAACGCCGCTTTTACTTTAAGCCTCATTTGCGGCGTCATTGTGAACTTTATACTTTTAATGTCTTCTAAATTGGTTTTAATTTGCAAAGCAAAACGATTGTCGGTCTCTTTGTAAATCTCTTGAACTATCCAAGAAGGAAGCGTTTTTGACAGCTCTCTAAACCTTTTTAAATATCTGCGCTTTATCTCATTTAAGGTTTTTTGCGCCGTATCAACCGGGTTAGCGTCTGCAACTAATGCGCCCGCCTCTATCGCTTTCTCTACCTTGCCTGTTAAAAAATACTCTACGCTGTTTTGCATAGCCTCTATTTCAGTTTTAAGCCTTTTTTGATACTTCGCCAAAAGCCCTGCCGAAAGTTCTAATCTCGGCAAAACCTTTCGTTTCCTCGTTATTTGAGCCATTTTGTATTGCCTTTTTGCGCTTGTTTTTATATCATCTCAATGGCAGAGAGATTCACGCTTCGGGCGTAAAGGATGGGGGTAGCAATTTTGCTAAATGCATCATCCGTTTTTCTCTGCCTTTTCTTTGTCTCGTTTCTTTATAAACATTGATTTCGGTCTCAAATCAGGTGTTTTTTTCCCGCCAACGCTTTCAAAGTAATAATACTTGTCGCCGATTTTCTTCTCATACATCAGTATGTCCCTATTCTCTGATTTTTCCGAACTCAATCTAACATCGTCATAATTTTTTGTTATTTCTGGAATAAGCAATATATCTTCAGGAGTAACGCCAATTTGTCCCCTTTTTTGCTCGCGGGCATCATCTCCATGCTCAAGAAAAATATGTCTTATGTCCGAATTCGTTATTTTGTGTTCATGCCCCTCAAGTTCCAATCCAGTATTTACTTTTAATCTGTCTGCCTCTTGTTTATCTATTTTTCTGAATGATATTCCCCTGCCTTTGTCTAAATTTATGTTATTTTGAGCTTCATTGATTAAGGTCTTTGCATTGCTAACAAATGATTTGTCTAATGAGTTTATTATGTTCTGTTTTATCTCTTTGAAATCCGCAGTATTTTTATCGCCGCTTCCACCCCCGCCACTTGAAAATTGCCCATTGTCTTTGTCGTGATTTGGATTTTCGTCCTCAATCGCGCCAGCGCCGTCAATCTCAAAAGGATTTTCTTCACCGCCGTCTGCGCCGTTTTCCTCAAAGGGCTTTTCTTCCGGTATGTCTATACCGCCGTATCCGCTGTCTTTGTCTGCTGATAATCTTTTGGCTATGTCTGCGTTTGTGATTACGCCGTCTTGATAATATAAATGGTCTGTATCCGCTTTCTGTTTGCCTATTTCCGCTTTTTCTTTGTCCGACATATCTTTTAGCGATGCCCACTCAAAAGATAAATTCTGCGGGTTTATGCCTTCTGAAAAACAAATGATGTCTATTAACCTCTTTATTGGTTCGCCAAATAACGCTTCTTGCTTAGTGTGGACGCTGTCGTAAAAACTCTCTTTTTCAAACTCGCCTGTGCTATTAAAGCCGCTCGGCGATATTTGTAGAAGTTTTGTTGCGGGCAGTTTAAAGGCTATCGGCAGCATTTCAAGGTTGGCATACCAAATCTCTTTCAACCCGCTTAGAGGCGTATTGATTTGCTCGGTGTCCTCTTCGTCTTTACTAACAACAAACACGCTGTCATTGTCTCTGTATTTAGCCATTGTCGCAATGCGCTTTTCAACGCCTTTTTCATCCATATTTAGCAGATTTTGGGTGTCCATTTTTAACACCAACAACGAAAACTTTTTGACTATGCGGCTAACCGCGTCTTTATTGCTATAAAAGTCTTGCACAAAATCAAAAGCAAGTTGCGCAAGAGGAATGCCAAAGAACATATAACAAGGCTTTAAAATCTGCGGCGGAAGCATATCTGCAAAATACAAAAACCGCGAACGATGTATCTTTCTGCCTAAAACATAAAAATGAGTCGGATTGTAAAAGTCCGCTTTTAGAGGGTCAACAGCGTTAAAAGAGCAAGGCGTTATATTTATCGGCTCTATTGGGCGAAGCCCTACAAGCTTCCACGGCTTTATTTTTTTTGTGTTGAACTCATCATCGCCTTCAACTTCAACGAATAACGGGGTTTCAAGTTCTGCGTCGCTTGGCTCCGCGTCGTCGTTGTCAGTTCTTATGTCAAGATATACTAAACAGCCGCCAAAAAAGCCCGTGTGATTTGCGGCTTGCCTAAAAGCAAATTTGGTTCTTATCTTTTCAAGTTTTTTGTTGACGATTTCAATATTGGCGTCGTCAGAATCCTTTGAAGTTGACACAACCTTTCCCCATTTCCTTGTTAATTCGTCCGAAAGCGTTGTAATGCCGCTTTGTATCATTGTGTCTTGCGATAAAGAACTTAAAAAGGGATACCCCATAAACTGAGAATGAACAAAAATGTTATCGCCCGAACGGACGCGGGCAAAAGCGCTGTCAAAACTGTCCATTACAGCCTGTCTGCTTTGAGCGTCTTTTATGGAACTTATCGCCAGCTGTGAAAAGTAAGCGGCTTTATTTTTATACGCTTCTACCGCTTGTTTTGCCAAAGTTCTCAAAGACGCAGGCGGCTCTTTATATTGGGCGTTATCGTCAAAATAAAAATTGCGTCTTTTTGGCGCTTCTTTAAGCGATTGTTTAAGCAAGGCGACATCTTTTTTAAGCGCTGTTATCGCTTTGTTCTCTTTTACTTTTTCAAAGAGCTTGCCGAACATCTCAAGTTGTTTGCCGCCGTTTCTGTTTAACTCTGCCTGCGTTATTGATATATTCATTTGCTCTTATCCTATCCTAAAAACTTGGATTAAATATCTTTTGCCGCTCTTTTAGCGCGTATACTGTAATGTCCACTTGGTCGTCATGGGCGTGGCTGTCGTCCTTTGTGAACGCTTGACATTCGCTTATATAGTCAGGCATAAACGGCTTGTTTAAACTATCCGCCGGAACCCAATAATACCCAGCGTCTATATCCAAAAGAACATCCTCAACCCTTTGCACTTTGTCGGCTACATACTCATTGCCTTGATAGTCTTTTAACTTTGGCTCTAACAATTGAATCGGGATTCTGCGCCTGCGCAACTCTTGAGATAAGGTTATCCCGTTTACTCTATTTTCTATCGAAAGGCAGCGCGGAGGCGGAAAGGGAAAAGCGCCTACTCTAAATTTGTCCCAAAGATTGACCGCCAACTTTAATAGTTCGGGAGATTCCCACTTGTCGCGCCATAAATCAATCAAATAACAATTTCTTTGAGCATCATATCCAAACAATCCAAAAACCGTATAATCGCTCGCCTTTTTAATTGTCATCGCCGTATCTACAATAATCTTTGTGTAGACAATCGGCGGAAGCTGCGTATATCTTTTGAATTGGTCGGTTTTGATAACATTGCCGCCGTCTATTATCGGCTCTTGCTGATATTGAGATGCAAAAGTATAAGGCGACCCTTTCTTTTTATTCAACAGATACTTTGCGCAATATTGGTTCTCCCAAAAACTTTTTCCGCTTTCATCAAGCGCCGGGATTATCAAATCTTTCCAATTTGTCTCATTGCCGTCTTTTATTTGCTTTTTGATATATCCCGACAAATCTTTTATGTGAACTCTTTGCATATCAACAATGATGGGCGTGCGCTCAACATTATTTTTTCTGCTTTTTATTGTTTCTTCGTATAAGTTTATTACTCGGTCTCTTAAAACTTCGCTGCGCGCGTCTTGAGGCTTTATTGGGTCGTCAATAATAATACAACCGCTGTAATCTTTCTTTTTTGCCCCTGCGCCAAAACCAGTAATCGCTCCATTTATGCTAATTGCCCTTGTTTCTCCGCCGCCCTCTATCTGCCAAAAGGATTTTGTGTCGTTTGTATTGCTCATTGATAAACCAAAAAGAGACTTATACAGTTCGCTTTCTATAATGGATTTCATCTTTACGCTAAACTTGGAAACCAAATCGTCGCTATAACAAATAACTAAGTTGTTGCAATAAGGATTGATTGCGTAAGTCCAACACACAAAATAAACCATTATCTCGGACTTGCCTGAACGAGGCGGCATATTCAGTAGCAAATTAAACGGCTCTCCAAAGACCAATTCTTCTAAAAAACTAATCAATTTGTTGTGAAAGTCCGCGAACTCAAATTCGCTATGCGTCGTTATAAAGTGAAATGCCGATACGAACTCTTTGAAATTGCTTTGCAAATATACAGCCGCGCTTGCGGGATTATCCGCATATTCTTGAATTCTTTGCTCGGTATCAATAACTCGTTTCTGCATTTCATTTTTTATCCTCGTTTCTCCACTTCTTTAAAAGTTTGACATCTGTTGGAATATGAACATTTAACCTGCCGCCTATATCTATTTTTTGCGTTGGGCGTCCTATTGTGCGGTTAAGTATCATATCCAATACGCCCGGATTTCCTTCTTGCATTCCATCATTCATAACTTTCAACAGCCACACTTCAACGGCTGGCAATCTATCTCTATTATTGTTCAAATATTCTTTAAGTTCTTTAATTGTCATCCCAAAGTATTTGTCAACTAATTCTTTGTATTGTAAGGCTGACAACCGTTTAAAGTCATTGTATTCCTGCGGCATAGACGGTCTGCCTTTTGGATTTCCCGTTATACCGGGCTTAAACCAACCTTTTCCCGTCTTATTTCCTTTTTTCTTTTTCATCGCTTATCTTCTTTGCTTTCTGTCCCGTATATTTTTCATATCTTTTAACTATTACATCGCAAAATTTTGGGTCTAATTCCATCAAAAAGCATTTGCGCCCTAATTGTTCGCACCCTATAAGAGTTGAACCGCTTCCGCCAAAAGCGTCAATAACTATGTCGCCCGCTTTTGAGTTGCGCTTTAAGGCGCGTTCTGAAAGGCGGACGGGCTTTTGCGTGGGGTGCAGATATTGATTGATGTTGTCGCGTTTTTCATACCAAGCGTCTAATTGCTCGGCAAAGTTTTCTTTGTCAAGCAAAATTAAGTCTTGGTATTTGGTTACTTTTTTATCTTTGTAATGGCTCTTTTTGTTTTTCCAACCGACAAGGCAGGGTTCATATACGCGGTGATAATCTTGCCCCATTGCTAATACGGGCGCGTTTTTAATCCAGATGATTGTTTGGGATATGCGCCAATCAGACGCGCCAAAAGCGGCGCTGTTGAGTTCGTAATTGCGCAAGGCATACCACCAGTAAATAGTGGTATCGTCAAGAGAATGTTTGTATAGGTTTTTTAGAGTGTCTGAATAGAATTTGATGCAGTCTGCGTCTGAAAGGTTATCGTTGAAAATTTTGCGGTTGCTTCCGCCGTATTTAGCAGAATCATAAGATAAGCCGGCGCACGATTTGTAATTAACATTGTAAGGCGGGTCTGTAAACACTAAATGCGCTTTTTTGCCGTTCATCAGTTTGGTAAAGTCCTGCTCGTCCATAGAGCTGCCGCAAAGAAGCCTGTGATTGCCGAGTATATACAAGTCGCCGCGCTTTGTTGTCGGTGTTTTGATTTTGTCGTATTCTTTTTGAGCGTCAAAATCGTCCTCTTTTTGCGTGCGCTCAAAAATTTTGTCTAAATCAAAATCTGCAAAGCCGATGCCTTTTAAAAAGTCAAAGTTAAACGCTTTGTTTAAACCTGAAAAGTCCCATTCGCCCGTATTGGCGTTTGAAAGGTAAGTTTTATCATCCTATTTCGCGCCATTTAACTTACTTTGCAAAATTTTAATCGATTTAGACTATTCTATTGAGCGTATTAATGCAAAAAGTTAGTTGTGAAAGCAATTTAAAGTCTTAATAAAGAGGAAACCGCAAAAACATGCGGCTTCCTTTTTTATTTGTCTCAAATGTCTTATAATGAAAGTGAAGAAAATCCATTAAGGATCCCAAGATTAATTAACTTTCCCTTGGTCTGTATTTTTCTTTGAAACTATTGGGTTCGGGATTTTTTCTCTGGGACATTCTTTTTAATAGAAGTCTGGATTTGTAATTTGAGAATAAAATGGTCAAAGGGAAATAAGAGTTTTGCAAAAGCAGGCAGGCTTACGCTATACACGAACTCAATTTTTAATACCTTTACTATTATTGTTTATATTGCGGCGCCTTTTATTTATAAAACTCCGCGCGAGTTTATATCAATATTATACGCTTCAGCCTTTGATGCAGTTACAATGATTTTATTTGCGGCAATCACAATATATTTAAGTTATATAGGCGTAACAACAATGACAAATGTTGATAAAAAAAGAGCGGGATTTTGGTTTGTGATTTTCCCAGCCGCATTCTATGTTATTATAGTAATCATTGCGTTCATACTATAACACAATCTGTAAGAACAATAAAAAACGAAATGAAAAATTCGCGGATTATTTCAATTTTATTTGCAGTATTCTTATTTATCGGCTGCGCTCATAATAGACCGATTGTTGAAATCAATGATGATTTCCGATATCCGCCTGTCAATAGTGAAAAACCGAAATTTTTAAAATTAAATACTTTTATAATATCTCCCATTCACAATAATGGAGATTACCTTGTAAGCAAATATTCAAATATAGACCCTCAAATATTTACATATTATGAACTATTTGGTTTAGGCGCAGATTTTTTATTTCGCAGATTTGGAACAATCGAAAGCGCATTAGGTCCTTGGATTGGCGCAGAGTTTGGATGGCTCAATGCTGGTCATGGGGATGCGGTATTTCTTTTTAATACAGTCACTTTGGGAGCTTTTTATAAAATAAGTATAGAAACTTTTATTCAGATTTATGTCGGACTTGGATACAGCGGCGCCGTCGCTTCAATGATACAAAATAACGGATATTACAATATGGAAAAAAACGCATCTCATGGATTTTCTTATATTACGGGAGTTTCAGTTTATCCATTTAAAGGATTTCTTAGTTTTTTAGGCGCAAGTTTTTTTCTCAAAAGTTCTCTTTGGCTTCCTGAAATAAAAGGGAAGGATGATGATCGCGCAATAAGAGCCAATTCATCAAGAATAATAGGTTTTTCTTTTGATTGGGAGTTATAAACATATTAGAAAGCAAAGAAATCTCTGTCTGACATGAATATACAAACTGCAAGCCGCGCATAAGCAATAAAGAGGCTTGTTATAATGGCGGCAAGGATGCGGCTTCAAACTAAAGAAACTTCGATTAACTAAACTCTTTTGCCGCCGCCTGCGGCTTGACTTATAATCTCCGCTATTGCTGCCTCAAAAACGCTCTGCGGCGCGATTGCGGGTTCAAGCCCGCAGGCAACGGATTAAAGTCATTTGATGAATTAATCAGCGTATCTTTAATTGACTATATAAAAGGACAAAAAAATGAATTGGTTTGAAAGGGCGGTTTTTTATCAGATTTATACTTTGGGATTTTGCGGGGCGCCTTTGGGCAATGACGGAGTTTTGCAAAATAGGATATGCAAAGTCAGCGAATGGATACCCCATTTTAAAAAATTGGGAATTGACGCTATTTATTTTTGTCCTGTTTTTGAGAGTAATTCGCATGGGTATGATACTCGGGATTTTAGACAGATTGATTGCAGGCTCGGCTCCAATAAGGATTTCAAAGAAGTTGTTAAAAATTTACATAACAATAATATAAAAGTCGTCTTGGACGGAGTTTTTAATCATACGGGAACAAATTTTTGGGCATTTGAAGATGTTAAATTGCATAGAGAAAATTCTCAATATAAAGATTGGTTTTATATAGATTTTTCTAAACAAGGCGGCTATGGCTCTCCTTTTTATTACGAGGGGTGGGAAAGACATTTTGAACTTGTCCGCCTCAATCTTAAAAATCCAAATCTCGCGAATTATTTGCTCGACTTGATAAAGTTTTGGATGAATGAATTTGATATAGACGGGCTGCGTCTTGATGTCGCTTATGCTCTTGATGAGGGTTTTATTAAAAGGCTGCGAAATGAAATCAAGCCGCTAAAAGCGGATTTTCTATTACTAGGCGAGGCTATACACGGAGATTACAATAATCTTGTAAATGATGAAATGCTTGATTCTTGCACCGACTATGTTTGTTATAAAGGTCTTTATTCGAGTTTTAATGACGGCAATCTTTTTGAGATTGCTTACAGCCTGCGCCGGCAATTTGGAGCGGAAGGCATATATAAAGAAAAACAACTTCTTGAATTTGCCGACAATCACGATGTGTCCCGCCTTGCAAGCATTCTCAAAAACAAATCTCATATTCAATTAGTCTATTCTCTTTTATTTGCAATCGGCGGAAATCCCTGCATATATTATGGAAGCGAATGGGGCGCAGAAGGCGTAAGAAGCGAAAAAGACGACAAAGCCGTCCGTCCATATTTTGAAAATCCTCAAGAAAACGAACTTACGCAATATATAAGCAAACTAATAAAAATCCGCAAAGAAAACGAGACTTTAATAAACGGCTCGTATAATGAGATTTTTGTCCGCAATCAACAATTGATTTTTGAACGACAATCTCAAGCAAACCGTCATTGCGGGATTGACACTCAATCTCCTTCGGGAAAATTCTTAATCTGTATAAACTCCGAGCCAAATGAATATAGCGCCGAATTCAATTACCCGCCATTTGAGGCAATAGACCTTTTGACAAATGCTCATATAGACTTTAAAGGCTCTCTAAAATTGCTGGCTAATTCGGCTATGTATTTATTGATTTCATAGCCTGCGGGATTGACACTCAATCTCCCCGCACAATACAGACCAAAATATGAGCCTGTCAAATTATTAAAAATGATGCTGTTTGATGTGTCAAATCATTTAAAAATGACACTGAAAGCGATGAGATAAATATGGGTAATTTCTTTTTTGGTTCTTTTTTCTTTGTTAGTAATGAGGATAATGTTAATAAGTAATTAAGCGGCGTATAAGAAAGATTTATTAGATTTAAGTTTAAGAGCCAACGAGAATATTTTTCTTATTTAAGTTTTCAACAATAATTTTGATATAATACCATCATTCCTAAACAAGAAAGCGGTAAACGGTAAAAATGTAGAGATGCGCTGCGCGCGCGTCTCAAGCCGATATATTAACATTCAAAGGAGATTGACAAGTTATGATAAACAATCAAAACAGAATCAGTTTCGCGGGGGCAGACTCCTATATCTGCCCATCTCTTGCATGGTTAAACTATTCGTCCTTTTCTAAATCCCCGACTACCCCCCCCCCCCCCCGCGGAATCTAACAAATATGGGGACAATATAATGCTCCCTATAAAATCAACCATAAAGCAAATCCTCAAAACAATTTCAAAATCCGTCTCCGCATCCGTCTCCGTAGGGGCAGACCCATGTGTCTGCCATCCTAAAATAAATTTACCGTCAACCCATAAATCCCCAACTCCGTCATTCCCAACTGCCTCCCTAACTCCGTCATTCCCGAGCGTCCCTGTCGGGAATCCATTTTCAAAGCAGAACATGTCGCTATTTCTTCTCATAAAAACAATTTCAAAATCCGTCTCCGTAGGGGCAGACCCATGTGTCTGCCCTCCTAAAATAAATTTACCGTCAACTCATAAATCCCCAACTCCGTCATTCCCAATTGCCTCCCTAACTCCGTCATTCCCGAGCGTCTCTATCGGGAATCCATTTTCATCGCAAAGCGCGTCTCTACATTCGTTTTTGCCGTTTGTTTCTAATTGCTTTCGTCGTCTTTCCTCTCTGTCTTTTAAAAACTCACTTTTCCATAAAATAAAATCAAAATTACTTTTGACAATGCTGGTATTGATGTTTTCAAGCATTCA